>NZ_FMCH01000062.1 GCF_900091855.1 Streptomyces sp. DvalAA-14 | reverse complement strand
TTGTCACGACACGGCCTAGGGGCGGGTGATGATGGCCTCGGCGGCGGCCTCGCCGCAGACGCGGGCCGCGCCGTGGGTGGCGATGTGGAGGGCGCCGACGGGGGCGGCCTGGGGGACGCCCATTTCGACCACGATCAGGTCGGGGCGGGCGGCCACCAGGGCCGCCAGTGTGTCGGACATCCAGGCGTGCCGGTGGGCGTCGCGGACCACCGCGACCAGCCGCCGGGTGCCGGCCGCGGCCAGCACACGGCCGGCCACGCCGGCCGGGTCGCCCTCCGCGTCGGCCGCCCGGTAGGTGGCCGTCTCGGTGCCGGGCAGCAGCCGCGCCAGCTCGGCGGCCACACCCCACGGGGTGACGTCGCCGACCGCGATATTGGCCACCGGGGTGAGGGCGGCCACGAAAGGCGCCTCGTCGAGCGGGACGAAGCCGTCGGCCCGGGTGATCCGCAGCGCGCGGCGGGCGGCCTCCAGGCCCACCTCGGGTCCCGGGGCGATCGCCTCCGCGGCGCCGGCCCGGGCCCGTTCCGCCGCCCAGGCGGCCAGCCCGCGCACCCGCTCGGCGGCGTCGGCCAGCCGCTCGGCGGGCAGCGAGCCGTCCCGGACGGCCGCCACGATCGCGTCCCGCAAGGACAGCACGGTCTGTTCGTCGGACAGCCCGCCGCCCACGCAGATCGCGTCGGCGCCGGCCGCCAGCGCCATCACGGTGCCGCGCTCGATGCCGTAGGTGGCCGCGATCGCCTGCATCTCGATGCCGTCGGTGACGATCAGCCCGTCGTAGCCGAGGCCGCCTTCGGACTGCGGCGCCCGCAGCAGTCCGGTGAGTACGGTCGGGCTGAGCGTGGCGGGCAGTTCGGGGTCGAGGGACGGCACCAGGATGTGGGCGCTCATCACCGCCTTGCTGCCGGCCGCCAGCGCGGCCCGGAACGGCACGAGCTCCCGGGCGCGCAGCGTGTCGGGGTCCACGTCGATGCGCGGCATCGCGTGGTGCGAGTCGATGGCGGTGTCGCCGTGGCCCGGGAAGTGCTTGACGCAGGCGGCCACGCCGGCCGACTGCAGCCCTTCCACGTAGGCCGCGGTGTTGCGGGCCACCAGCTCCGGGTCGGCGCCGAAGGACCGCACGCCGATGACCGGGTTGCCCGGGTCGGAGTTGACGTCGGCGGACGGCGCCCAGTCGAGGTTGACGCCCGCCAGGGCGAGCCGGCGGCCGAGTTCGGCGGCGACCGCGCGGGTCAGCTTGACGTCGTCGACCGCGCCGAGCGCGAGGTTGCCGGGGAAGGACGAGCCGCCGCGGGACTCCAGCCGGGTGACGTCGCCGCCCTCCTCGTCGGCGGCGATCAGCACATCCGGCCGCACCGCCCGCAACTGGGCGGTGAGCGCGGCCAGCTGCTCGGCGGACTCGATGTTCCGGGAGAACACCGCGACCGCGCCGAGTCCTTCGGTGAGCTGTCGCAGCACCCACTCGGGCGCACTGGTGCCGCGGAAGCCGGGCTGCAGGACGGTGAGCGCGTCGCGCGTCAGGGTGTCCGCGGTGGTGTCGGCGGAAATAATCGTCATCCCTTCACCGCCCCGGCCGTGAGACCGGCGACGGCCCTGCGCTGGAGGACCAGGAAGACGATCACTACCGGCAGCGTGAACACAGTGGAGGCGGCCATGGTAGCGCCCCAGTCGTCGCCGAAGTTGGTCTGGAACTGGGTGAGCCACAGCGGCAGCGTCTGCGCGCTCTCCTTGTTGAGGATCAGCACCAGCGGGAACTCGTTCCACGCGGTGATGAAGCCGAACAGCGAGGTCGCCATCAGGCCGGGGGCCAGCAGCGGCAGCACCACGCGGACGAACGCCTGGAACCGGGTGCAGCCGTCCATCAGGGCGGACTCCTCCAGTTCCTTGGGCACCGCGGCGATGAACCCGCGCAGCGTCCAGATGGTGAAGGGCAGCACCATCATCATGTAGAAGAAGGTCAGCGGCAGCAGGCTGTTGAGCATGTCCTGGTCCCGGACGATCATGTAGACGGAGATCGTCATGACCTCCCAGGGCGCCATCTGCGCCATCATCACGACCAGGATGAAGGCCTTGCGGCCGCGAAAGCGCATCCGGGCCACCGCGAACGCGGCGGCGAGCGCGACCAGCAGCGAGAGCAGCACCGAGCCCACGGTGACGGTGAAGCTGTTGCGTACCAGGGTCCAGAAGCCGGCCGCGTGCACGGCCTTGTCGAAGTGCGTCAGGGTGCCGTGCAGGGGGATGAAGACCGGCGTGGTGGAGATGATGTCCAGGTCCGGCTTGAAGGCCGTGGTCAGCATCCAGTAGACGGGGAAGACGAAGAAGACGAAGAGGATGATCGCCACGACGTTGGGCCACAGCCGCGCGAAGGGTGAGCGCCTCACAGGTCGTCCTCCTGCTTCAGGATGATGCGGAAGTAATAGGACATCAGCGCCAGCAGAATGAGGATGGTCAGCACCGAGATCGCCGCGCCGGTGCCGTAGTGCTGGTTTCCGACGCCTTCCACGAAGGCGTAGACCGGCAGCGTCTCGGTCAGGCCGGCCGGGCCGCCGGCGTTGAGCGCGTAGACCTGGGTGAAGGCCTTGAACACCCAGATGATCTCCAGGAACACGGTGCTCAGGAAGAACGGCCGCAGGATCGGGAAGAGCACCTGGGAGAAGGTCCGCCAGGCGCCGGCGCCGTCCATCCGGGCCGCCTCGAATATCTCGGCGGATATGGTGGTCAGTCCGGCGTAGAGGTTCAGGGCCACGAACGGCACGGACTGCCAGACGATCATCAGCGTGATGACCGAGAAGGTGGAGAACTGCCCGCCGAACCAGTTGTAGCCGGCCATCGAGTGCCAGCCGGCCTTGTCCAGGCTCCAGTTGACGACGCCGTAGCGGGTGTCGAACAGCCACTGGTAGACGGTGGTGCCGGCCACGGTGGGCATCGCCCAGGCCAGTACCAGTCCGATCGACAGCGTCAGCCGCATCCCCTTGGCAAGCCGGTTGAGCAGCAGGCCGACCAGGGTGCCGAAGACGATGATCAGTGCGACGTTGGCGAGGGTGAAGAACACCGAGCGCTCGGTGGTGTGCCAGAACTCCGCGCTGCTGAGCTGGTCGGTGTAGTTGCCGAAGCCGTTCCACTGGGTGGTGTGCTGGATCAGCTGGAAGGCGTCGAGGGTCTGGAACGAGATGATCACGTTCCGCACCAGCGGGTAGCCGAGCAGCAGTGCGGTGGCCACCAGCGCGGGCAGGATCAGCAGGTACGGCGCCGAGCGGGAGACGAACAGGCCGCCGGTGCGCCGCGCCGCGCCGCGGCCGGCCGGCGGGGTGCCGTCGTAGGCCAGGGAGTCGGGTCTGGGCGTCCCGGTCTTCTCGTCGGGAGCCCGGGTCTGCGTCCCTCTGTACTGCGCGGCCATGCTTCCTCTTCCTCGTGCCGTCCGCTGCGAAACGCTGTGCCGGGCCCGCCCGCCCACCGCGCGCGGCGGTGGGCGGGCGGGCCCGCTGGGGTGCGACTACTGAGCGCTGAGGCGCTTGTCGATCTCGGTGTCCGCCTTCTTGGCGGCGGCGCTCGGGGACTGGCCCTGGAGCACACCGGTCATGAAGAGGGTGGTGATCGGGTTGGGCGCGTTCTCGACGTTGCCCCAGGCCGGGATCAGCGGGGTGGTACCGCCGTTGGCCGCGGCGGCCGCCGAGACGGTGCCGAACTCGTTGCCGGTCAGGTTGGAGTCCAGCGACGCCTTGTTCGGGACGACGCCGCCCTCCTTGGCCAGTTCGCCTTCGAACTGGTCGGACATGGCCAGCTTCAGGAAGTCCTGGGCCAGTTCGGGGTTCTTGCTGCCCTGCGAGATCGCCAGGTTGGAGCCGCCGACGAAGACGCTGGCGGTCTTGTCCGCCGTCTTGCCCGGGAAGGCGAAGTAGCCGATCTGGTCCTTCAGCGCCGGGTTCTTGGCGATGGCGCCGGCCGCCTCCCAGCCGAGGCCGAGGAACGCGCCGACGTCGCCCTTGGCGAACACGTCGGACTGCTGCGGGGTGGCCTCGTCCTTGTCCTTGGGCGCGGTGCCGTAGGAGTTGATCTTCTTGTAGAGGCCGATCGCCTCGGCGGCCTGCGGGGTGTCGAGGTTGGCGGTGTACTTGTCGCCGTCCTTCTTGACCAGGTCGGCGCCCGCGTCGAGCAGGAAGCCGTCGAAGCCGTACCAGTCCTGGCCGGGCAGGTAGAAGGCGTCCTTGGTGCCCTTGGCCTTGATCTTGTCCAGGTCGCTGAACAGCTCGTCCTGGGTCTTGGGCGGCGTGGTGATGCCGGCCGCGGTCCAGATCTTCTTGTTGTAGACCACGACGCGGCTGGCGAAGTACCAGGGGGCGGCGAACTGCTTGCCGTTGTAGACCGCGGAGCCGTTGAGCGACGGCACCCAGTCGTTGCCGCCGATGTCGGCCTTGGCGCTGGTGAGGTCCTTCAGACCGCCGGTGGCCGCGTAGTAGGGGGTCTGCGTGTTGCCGACCTCCAGCACGTCCGGCGGGGTGCTCTCCGACAGGGCGGTGGTGAGCTTCTGCTGGATGCCGTCCCACTGCTGAACGGTGATCTTCAGCTTGGCGCCCGCGTACTGCTGCTGGAACGCCGCGGTGATGTCCTTCGTCCAGCCGGGCGGGTTGGACCCGCTCATCAGCCACACGTTGAGCGTCTTGCCGCTGAAATCGGCCGGCCCGGACGAACTGCTCTTGCCGGCGTCGTCCTTCTTGTCGTCGCTGTTGCTGCCACAGGCCGCGACTCCGACCAGCACTGCCGCGACACCGATCGACGCGATGAGCTTGCGCCTCATGCCACCCTCCTCAAGGATGCCCGAAACTCCCCCCATCGCCCGACATGTCGACTGCCGCGCGATACGTTGCAGCCGCGCCCTGCTCGTGGGTCTGGGTTGGTCCTTAATGGTTTAGACCAGTACCGGGAGCTTGGCCTAGACCTTTGGGGGTGTCAAGGGTGTATAAGAGCACCCGTCGGGTCTGTTATCGGACCGACACCTGACGGGGATCAGCCACCCACCGCCTCCCTTGGCCAGGAACAGCCGTGCCACGATGTGAGCCGCTATTAACGGAGGAAGCCGGTGACGGCAGCACAACAGCAGTCGGGAGTACACGGCATGGACAGCGACGCCGGCACGCCGACGGAGGCCACCGCGGCCACCACCGCGGGCCGGACCGCCCGGGTGCCGAAGTACTACCGCCTCAAGCGCCACCTGCTGGACATTACCCAGACAATGCCGCCCGGCACCCCCGTTCCGCCCGAACGGACTCTGGCGACCGAGTTCGACACCTCGCGCACCACCGTCCGGCAGGCCCTGCAGGAGCTGGTGGTCGAAGGCCGCCTCGAACGCATCCAGGGCAAAGGCACCTTCGTGGCCAAGCCCAAGGTCTCGCAGGCGCTCCAACTGACCTCCTACACCGAGGACATGCGCGCCCAGGGCCTCGAACCCACCTCCCAGCTGCTGGACATCGGCTACATCACCGCCGACGACCGGCTCGCCGAACTGCTGGACATGAAGGCCGGCGGCCGGGTGCTGCGCATCGAACGACTTCGGCTGGCCAACAGCGAGCCGATGGCGATCGAGACCACCCATCTGTCCGCCAAGCGCTTCCCGGCGCTGCGCCGGAGCCTGGCCAAGTACACCTCGCTCTACACCGCGTTGGCCGAGGTCTACGACGTACGGCTGGCCGAGGCCGAGGAGACCATCGAGACCTCGCTGGCCACACCGCGCGAGGCGGGCCTGCTCGGCACCGATGTGGGGCTGCCGATGCTGATGCTGTCCCGGCACTCGATCGACACCACGGGCGAACCGGTGGAGTGGGTGCGGTCGGTGTACCGCGGCGACCGCTACAAGTTCGTGGCGAGGCTGAACCGGCCCACCGACTGAACCCGCCCGGTTGGGTGAGATGGCTGCACACCTGGTGACGTACGCCACTCCCCTCCCCTAGATTCCCGGCAGTCACAGTCGTTGCTCTAGGGGACGGGAGCCGCACGTATGCCCGATCAGCCGGATCAGTTGTCCGCCACCCCACCGAACCCGCCCGACCCGCCGCACCCACCGGGCCGGCCGCCGATCGTCACCGCCGCACGGGTGCTCGTCGGGCTCTGCCTGGTCGTCCCGTTCGTCGCCCTGCTCTGGGTCAACTCCTACGCGCGCCTGACGCCCCGCTTCATCGGCATCCCGTTCTTCTACTGGTACCAGATGCTGTGGGTGCCGCTGACCGCCGCACTGACCTTCGCGGCCTACGTCCTGGTCAGGCGCGAGGAGCGGGCCCGCAAGGGGGGTGAGGTCCGGTGAAGAACGGAGTCAACGGCGTCGCGCTGGGCGTGTGCGTCTTCTTCTTCCTGGCCGTCACGGTGCTGGGCTTCCTGGCCGCCCGCTGGCGACGCGCCGAGAACGCCCTGCACCTGGACGAATGGGGCCTGGGCGGCCGGAGTTTCGGCACCTGGGTCACCTGGTTCCTGCTGGGCGGCGACCTCTACACCGCGTACACCTTCGTCGCCGTACCGGCCGCGATCTACGGGGCGGGCGCGGCCGGCTTCTTCGCGGTGCCGTACACGATCATCACCTACCCGCTGGTCTTCCTGTTCCTGCCGCGGCTGTGGTCGGTGTCGCACAAGCACGGCTACGTGACCTCCTCGGACTTCATCCGCGGACGGTTCGGCTCCAAGAGCCTGTCGGTGGCGATGGCGCTGACCGGCATCATCGCCACCATGCCGTACATCGCCCTGCAACTGGTCGGCATCCAGGCGGTGCTGGACGTGATGGGGGTGGGCGGCGGCGACTCCACCAACTGGTTCGTCAAGGACCTGCCGCTGCTGGTCGCCTTCGGGGTACTGGCCGCCTTCACCTACTCCTCGGGGCTGCGCGCCCCGGCGCTGATCGCCTTCGTCAAGGACGCGCTGATCTACATCGTCATCGCGGTGGCGATCATCTACATCCCGTACAAGCTCGGCGGATTCGGCCACATCTTCAACAAGGCGGACGCCGCCTACAAGGTGACCAACCCGGCCACCGGCAAGCCGCGCGGCTCGCTGGTGAGCGCTCCGCAGGCCCAATGGGCGTACGCCACGCTCGCGTTGGGCTCGGCAATGGCGCTGTTCCTGTACCCGCACTCGGTGACCGCGGTGCTGTCGGGCAAGAGCCGCAACACCATCCGCCGCAACACCACGATCCTGCCGCTGTACTCGCTGATGCTCGGCCTGCTGGCGCTGCTGGGCTTCATGGCGATCGCGGACGGCGTCGGAAAGGGGATCAAGGGCTACAACGCCCAACTGGCCATCCCCCAGCTGTTCGAGAACATGTTCCCGTCCTGGTTCGCCGGGGTGGCCTTCGCCGCGATCGCCATCGGGGCGCTGGTGCCGGCCGCCATCATGTCCATCGCGGCGGCCAACCTCTTCACCCGCAACATCTACAAGGACCTGTTCAAGCCCGACGCCACCGCGGCGCAGGAGACCAAGGTCTCCAAGCTGGTGTCGCTGGTGGTGAAGATCGGCGCCCTGGTCTTCGTCCTGACCATGGACAAGACGGTCGCGATCAACTTCCAGCTGCTGGGCGGCATCTGGATCCTGCAGACGGTGCCGGCCGTGGTGGGCGGGCTGTTCACCCGCTGGTTCCACCGCTGGGCCCTGCTGGCGGGCTGGGCGGCCGGCATGGCCTACGGCACCTGGAAGGCGTACCAGCAGGCCAGCCCGACCCAGGCGCACTTCGGCGGCAACTCGGCGAACATCCCGGGCATCGGCCGGCTCGGCTACATCGGGCTGACCGCCTTCGTGCTCAATCTCGGGCTCGCCGTGGTGCTCACCTTGGTGCTCCGGGCCGCCAAGGCGCCCGAGGGGCTCGACGAGACCGCGCGCGGCGACTACCTGGCCGAGCCGGCACCGGCCGCCGACCCGACCGAGCCGGGGGTGACGCCCGGGCTGCCCGAACCGGCCGGCGCGTAACCGCGCTTCCGCGACCCGGCGGCCGTCCGGCTCCCCGCCGTCCGACTCCCCGCCGTCAGGCGCCCCCGGCCAGCACCGGGGGCGCCGTCGCCCCACGTCCCGGGTCGCGGAAGGTACGGCGGTACGCCTGCGGGGTGGTGCCGGTCCAGCGGGCGAAGTGGTGCCGCATCGTCGCCGCGTTGCCGAAGCCGGCCCGCACCGCGATCGCATCCACGGTCTGTTCGGTCCCCTCCAACAACTCCCGTGCCAGCAGCACTCGTTGCCCGAGCAGCCAGCGGTACGGCGTGGTGCCGGTCTCCTGCAGGAAGCGGCGGGCGAAGGTGCGCGGGGACATGTGCGCGCGGGCGGCCAGCTCCTCCACGGTCAGCTCGCGGTCCAGGTGCCGCTCCATCCAGGACAGCACCCCGGTCACCGTGTCGCTGGTGGCCCGCGGCAGCGGCCGGGCCACAAACTGCGCCTGCCCGCCCTCCCGGTGCGGCGGCACCACCATCCGCCGGGCGATGCCGTTGGCGACCGCGGTGCCCTGCTCCCGGCGGACCAGATGCAGGCACGCGTCGATCCCGGACGCCGTGCCGGCCGAGGTGATCACCCCGGCGTCGTCGACGTACAGCACATCCGGCTCCACCCGGGCCAGCGGAAAGCGCCGCGTCAGCAGCTCGGTGTGCCGCCAGTGCCCCGCGCAGCGCCGCCCGTCCAGCAGCCCGGCCGCCCCCAGCATGAACACCCCGGAGCACACGCTGAGCACCATCGCGCCCCGCTCCACCGCCCGGTTCAGCGCCTTCAGCACCTCCGGCGGGAACTCCCGGTCCGAGAAGCCGTCCCCGGCCGGCACCGTGATCAGGTCCGCCTCCTCCAGCCGGTCCGGATCACCCGACGCGACCACCCCGAAGCCGGCGTGCGTCCCCAGCAGCGGGCCCTCGGCCGACACCACCGCGAAGTCGTAGACCGGCAGCCCGTCTTCGCTCCGGTCCAGTCCGAACACCTCGCAGACCACGCCGAGTTCGAACGGGTGCACACCCTCCAGAACGACGGCGGCGACGTTTTTCAGCATGAACCGAGCATGCCACTTGGCAGGATGTTGCGGTAGTACGACAGTCCTGCCACTGTTCGGCGGTCATCACCTTCAGCAGACTTCACTCATGACCATTCTCCTGGACATCGCCACCCTCGCCTTCCTCCTCCTCGTCCTCACCTTCGTGCCGGCCCTCGCCCTGCGCCGGGAGGCGAAGATCACCCGCCAGATCCGCGCCGCCCGCACCGAGTCCTCCACCTGACGCCCGCGAAATCGAGCCCGCCCGGCGATTGAGGGCAGCGGAATCCACCCGGGCAACCGAGCAGCCCGACACAACATGTGGACCCGCGAAGTTCCACCGGCACAACATGTATGCTCAACCCCGCTGCCCGCAGGGGAAGCCGGTGCGAATCCGGCGCTGCCCCGCAACGGTGAGCGGGCGCGCCCCGGCGCGCCCGCACAGCCCGATCGCCTGCCCGCAGCGCGCTCGTCCCGCGTCGACCGCGGGCAAGCGCTCGTCCGGGCCTCGCGGGTTGGGCCGGCGGACGCGGTACGGCATGCCCGCGTGGCCCCGCCAGGGGACACGCGCCACCGACCGCCCCCGCTCCCTCCCCGTACGGCCGCCGCCGTGTTCGAGGAGAGAGCATCACCGTGACCATCGCGCCCGCCCACCCAGCAGCAGTCGGCGTCGGCCTCCCGCGGCCCGGGGGGCCGCAGCCGGACGACGGGCCCGGGTCCGCCACCGCCGGCGGCACCGACAGCGGCACCGACCCCGGTTCCGTCCTGCTGCGGCACCTGGTGGCGCTCACCGCGGACCTCCCCGACACCGACGCCGGGCGGGTCGCCGCCGCCGCGCTGCGCGGGCGCAACGCCGCCTCCGACGCCGCCGAACTCCGCTCGCTGGCCACCGAGGCCGCGGCCGGCCTGATTTCGGACGATCCCGCCTACTCCCGGCTGGCCGCCCGCCTGCTGACCCGCACCATCGCCGACGAGGCGGCCGGCCAGGGCGCGGTGTCCTTCTCCGCGTCCGTCGCGGTCGGCCACCGCGAGGGACTGATCGCGGACCGCACCGCCGGGTTCGTGACCCGGCACGCGGCCCGGCTGGACGCGCTGGTCGAGCGGGCCGTCGCCGACGGCGCCGACGACCGCTTCGGCTACTTCGGGCTGCGGACCCTGCACAGCCGCTATCTGCTGCGGCACCCCATCACCCGGCAGGTGATCGAGACCCCGCAGCACTTCATGCTGCGGGTGGCCGCCGGTCTCGCCGAGAACGACAGTGTCGCCGCGCTGGACGAAGTGGCCGCGCTGTACCGGCTGATGAGCGCCCTGGACTACCTGCCGAGCTCCCCCACCCTGTTCAACTCCGGCACCCGGCACCCGCAGATGTCCTCCTGCTACCTGCTGGACTCCCCGCTGGACGAGCTGGACTCGATCTACGACCGCTACCACCAGGTGGCGCGGCTGTCCAAGCACGCCGGCGGCATCGGTCTGCCCTACTCCCGGGTGCGCGCCCGCGGTTCGCTGATCCGCGGCACCAACGGGCACTCCAACGGCATCGTGCCGTTCCTGAAGACGCTCGACGCCTCGGTGGCCGCGGTCAACCAGGGCGGCCGGCGCAAGGGCGCGGCCGCGGTCTACCTGGAGACCTGGCACGCCGACATCGAGGAGTTCCTGGAGCTGCGGGACAACACCGGTGAGGACGCCCGCCGCACCCACAACCTCAATCTGGCCCACTGGGTGCCGGACGAGTTCATGCGGCGGGTCGACGCCGACGCCGACTGGTCGCTGTTCTCGCCGGCCGACGTGCCGGAACTGGTGGACCTGTGGGGCGCGGACTTCGACGCCGCCTACCACCGGGCGGAGGCGGCGGGCCTGGCGCTGCGCACCCTGCCGGCCCGGGAGTTGTACGGCCGGATGATGCGTACCCTCGCGCAGACCGGCCAGGGCTGGATGACCTTCAAGGACGCCGCCAACCGCACCGCCAACCAGACGGCGCTGCCCGGCCACACCGTGCACTCCTCCAATCTGTGCACCGAGATCCTCGAAGTCACCGACGACACCGAGACCGCCGTGTGCAACCTCGGCTCGGTCAACCTGGGCGCGTTCGTCACGCCGAGCGCCCCGGACAGCGGCATCGAGGGCGGCATGGACTGGCAGCGGCTGGACGCGACCGTCCGCACCGCGGTCACCTTCCTCGACCGGGTGGTGGACATCAACTTCTACCCCACCGAGGAGGCGGGCCGTTCCAACGCCAAGTGGCGCCCGGTGGGCCTGGGCGTGATGGGCCTGCAGGACGTGTTCTTCAAGCTGCGGCTGCCGTTCGACTCCGCCGAGGCCAGGGCGCTGTCCACGAAGATCGCCGAGCGGGTGATGCTCGCCGCCTACGAGGCGTCCTGCGACCTCGCCGAGCGCAGCGGCCCGCTGCCGGCCTGGGACCGGACCCGTACCGCGCAAGGGGTGCTGCACCCCGACCACTTCGCCGTCGAGCTGCACTGGCCCGAGCGGTGGGCCGCGCTGCGCGCGCGGGTGGCCGCCACCGGGATGCGCAACGCACTGCTGCTGGCCATCGCGCCGACCGCCACCATCGCGTCCATCGCGGGCGCGTACGAGTGCATCGAGCCGCAGGTCTCCAACCTCTTCAAGCGCGAGACCCTGTCGGGCGAGTTCCTCCAGGTCAACTCCTACCTGGTGGCCGAGCTCAAGCGGCTCGGAGTGTGGGACGCGCAGTCCCGCGAGGCGCTGCGGGAGGCCAACGGCTCGGTGCAGGGCTTCAGTTGGATCCCGGCCGAGGTGCGGACGCTGTACCGCACCGCGTGGGAGATCCCGCAGCGCGGCCTGATCGACATGGCCGCGGCCCGTACCCCGTTCCTCGACCAGAGCCAGTCGCTGAACCTGTTCCTGGAGACGCCGACCATCGGCAAGCTCAGCTCGATGTACGCGTACGCCTGGAAGCAGGGCCTGAAGACCACGTACTACCTGCGGTCCCGGCCCGCGACCCGGATCGCCCGCGCGGCCCGGGCCGCCGAGCCGGCCGATGTCCCCGCCGGTGTCCCCGTCGCGGTCCCGGTGGCCGCCGACGCCGACGCGATCGCCTGCTCCCTGGAAAACCCCGAGTCCTGCGAGGCCTGCCAGTAATGACCAGCACCACCCCGTCCCCTCGGAAGAACCTGCTCGACCCGGGCTTCGAACTGACCCTGCGTCCGATGCGCTACCCCGACTTCTACGAGCGCTACCGCGACGCCATCAAGAACACCTGGACGGTGGAGGAGGTCGACCTCCACTCCGACGTCACCGACCTGGCCAAACTCACCGCCGCCGAGCAGCACTTGATCGGCCGGCTGGTGGCCTTCTTCGCCACCGGCGACTCGATCGTGTCCAACAACCTGGTGCTCACCCTCTACAAGCACATCAACTCCCCGGAGGCGCGCCTGTACTTGTCGCGCCAGCTGTTCGAGGAGGCCGTGCACGTCCAGTTCTACCTGACGCTGCTGGACACCTATCTGCCCGATCCGGAGGACCGCAACGCGGCGTTCGCCGCGGTCGAGAGCATCCCGTCCATCCGGGAGAAGGCGCAGTTCTGCTTCCGCTGGATGGACTCGGTGGAGAACATCGGCCGGCTCGAGTCCCGCGCCGACCGCCGCCGCTTCCTGCTCAACCTGATCTGCTTCGCGGCCTGCATCGAGGGCCTGTTCTTCTACGGCGCCTTCGCCTACGTCTACTGGTTCCGCTCCCGGGGGCTGCTGCACGGCCTGGCCACCGGCACCAACTGGGTGTTCCGTGACGAGACGATGCACATGAGCTTCGCCTTCGACGTGGTGGACACCGTGCGCAAGGAGGAACCGGACCTCTTCGACGAGGAGTTGCGGCAGCAGGTCACCGACATGCTGCGGGAAGCCGTCGCGGCGGAACTGCAGTTCGGCCGGGACCTGTGCGGCGACGGGCTGCCGGGGATGAACACCGAGTCGATGCGCGCGTACCTGGAGTGCGTCGCCGACCAGCGGCTGGTCCGGTTGGGCTTCGCACCGGTGTACGGCTCCCAGAACCCCTTCTCCTTCATGGAGTTGCAAGGGGTCCAGGAGCTGACGAACTTCTTCGAGCGGCGCCCGTCCGCCTACCAGGTCGCCGTCGAGGGCTCGGTGGCCCTCGACGAGGACTTCTAGGCCGCGCCGGCCGGCGTGGCCGGGAAGGACCCGCGGCAGGTCCCGGACGGCCGAGCCCGCTCAGTCGTTCGGGACCGTCTCGAACTTCGGGGTCGCCTCGGCCATCTGCTGCATGACGTCCTTGCGTTCGCGCTTGGACAGCCGGTCGATGTACAGGCGCCCGTAGAGGTGGTCGGTCTCGTGCTGGAGGCAGCGGGCGAAGTAGCCGCGGCCGTGCACCCGGACCGGATTGCCCTGCGGGTCCTGGCCGCGCACCACCGCGTAGTCGGGGCGCGCCAGCTCCATATAGGCGCCCGGCACCGACAGGCAGCCCTCGTTGGAGTCGTCCAGGTGCCGCTGGTCGGCGGGCAGTTCCTCCACCACGGGGTTGCAGATCGCGCCGACGTGCCGCTGGTTGTCGTCGTCGGGGCAGTCGTAGACGAACACCTTCAGGCCGACGCCGATCTGATTGGCGGCCAGGCCCACGCCCTCGGCGGCCCGCTGCGAGGCGAACATGTCGTCGATCAGCGCGGCCAGCTCGTCGTCGAAGGCGGTCACGTCCGCGCACTCGCGGTGCAGCACCGGGTTGCCGACCACGGTGATCGGGCGCACCGTCCCGCGCTCGCGGTGCGCCTGCTCGCGCGCCTCGGCGTTCGTGACGTCGTCGAGGAACTCCATGTCGTGCTCAGTCTGCTGCTGGGACATCTCCGCCGTACGCCTTCCGGGAACCGTGAACGATCCTTCCCAGGGTACGGGGCGCGGCAAGAGGGCGACGCGCGAACGCCGGCGCCGGCGGCCGCACCCGGCCCCGGAATCCCGTCAGCAGACCTCTTCGAGGTCCCGCCAGTCCCGGGTGTCCGGGCTGTCGGCGACCCAGCCGTCGAGCAGGCCGTGCACCAGCGGGGCCGGCGCGGCGATGCCGCACTCGCGCTCCGGCGACCAGGGCACGTCCTCGCTGCCGGGCGTCAGATGGCTCAAATGGCCCGGATGGCCGGGCTCGCCCTGGTCGTGGGGGTCGCGGGTGCTGGCCGAGCCGTCGTCGGTGGGCATCCGGCTCTCCGAGCAGGTGCGGCACAGCAGCCGCACCGACGAGGACCAGTCCTCGGCGGCGTATCCGGCCTCGGCCGCCAGCCGTTCCAGCGCGTTGCGGTCGGCCTCGCTGGCGGCCTCCAGCAGGACCAGCCAGGTCGGCACCGGGGAGGGCGCCCACAGCTCGATCTCGTCGAAGACGGGGTAGACCGCGCCGCCCGCGCCCGCGTCGGTGGCCCGCTCGCCGTGCGGCACGCCGTCGTGCAGGACGACCTCGCCCCAGCGGCGGCCGGAGGACGGCAGCGGAATCGACAGCACCTCGACCCGGGCCGGGTCGAGCCTGCGGCCCCAGACCACCTCGGCCTCACCCTCGGGCGACAGCCGCACGGCGGCGCTGCCCAGCGGCATCCGGACCGACTCCTCGCCGGTGTGCACCGCGGTGCCGGCCGGCATCCGCAGCCCGTACGCCTGCCAGGAGCGGCGGGCCAGCGGCCAGTCCTGCAACGCGGTGGCGGCGATGCCGAGATTCCACCAGTCCGGGGCGCCGGCCGGGCGGTCCAGCAGCGCCACCGCCCGCAGGCCGGCGATCCGGGCCTGGGTCCAGTCGTGCCGGAACTTGTGCAGCAGCGCCAGGTTGTACCAGGACTCCGACAGCCAGGGCTCCAGGTCCGCGGCCCGGGTCAGCAGCGCGCCCGCGTCCTCGTAGCGGCCGTCGTCGATCAGCGAGAACGCCCGGTCGGTGGCCTGCCGCCAGGTGGGCGACGGCCGGTGCCGCACTCTTCCGAAGATCTTCAACGTCGTTTCCCGCCTGCCCGCTCAGCCGATCACTGCCAGGACGTCGCCTTTCCGCACCACGCTCTCGCCCCCCGTACGGCCTTTCGCGCAACCCCGTACGACACCAACCTTGCATACTTTGGCCGCGGTCTCAGCCCGGCCCCGTGCGGTCCGCGGCTCGGCGCTGAGCGCGCGGTCCCCACCTGCTCTCCTTGCCATCCCCACCGGCATCCAACCATGTCCAGGTGGGACGGTGCGGGGGCGCCCACCCGGGCAGGGGAGGGCGCCTTCGCTCACCCGTAAGGGTGGATGCGGGGACCGGCGGCTGACAGGTCAGGTGGCGGACGGCGCTTCGGTGAACGCCTCGGCGTCCGGCGAGCCCTCGCCGGAGCGGATCATCTCGATCCGCATCATCACCTTCGACCGCAGGTCGCTGGGCACGTCGTCGGAGCCGCAGCACCGCTTGACCAGCTTCTTCACGGCCTGTTCGAGCCCGTACTTCTCCAAGCAGGGGTGGCACTCCTCGAAGTGCTCCTTGAACTTGGTGCAGGCGTCCTCGGACATCTCGTCGTCGAGGTACTCGTAGAGGTGGTCGAGCACCTCGGAGCAGTCCGTCTCATGTGCGTTGCCGCAACTCATGAATCCGCGCCCTTCTGATCTCCCGCACCCGCGGGGACGAGCCCGCGGTCCCGGGCGTAGTCCTCCAGCAGCTCGCGCAGCTGGCGGCGCCCGCGGTGCAGCCTGGACATCACCGTACCGATCGGCGTTCCCATGATGTCCGCGATCTCCTTGTAGGCAAAGCCCTCGACATCCGCGAGGTAGACCGCGATCCGGAACTCCTCGGGGATGGCCTGGAGCGCCGACTTCACGTCCGAGTCGGGCAGGTGGTCGAGGGCCTGCGACTCGGCGGACCGCAGACCGGTCGACATGTGCGACTCGGCCCGGGCCAGCTGCCAGTCCTCGATGTCCTCCGAACCGCTGCGCAGCGGCTCACGCTGCTTCTTGCGGTAGGAGTTGATGAAGCTGTTGGTGAGGATGCGGTAGAGCCATGCCTTCAGGTTCGTGCCCTCGCGGAACTGGTGGAAGGACGCGTACGCCTTCGCGTACGTCTCCTGCACCAGGTCCTCCGCGTCGGCCGGATTGCGGGTCATCCGCAGCGCGGCCGAGTACATCTGGTCGAGGAAGCTCAAAGCGTCCCGCTCGAAGCGCTCGCTGCGCTCCGACTCGCTCTCTCGTGCCGCCTGACCGGACGCACCCGCGGTTTCCGCCGTGCTGTCGTCGGTGCCGGTGACCGGACCCACCTCCTCAGAAACGCCAGCGCGCCCCAAAGTGGACACGCTCGTCTGGGAGGATATTGCACCGGGGATGGGCACGCCCGATGCGGCCTTGCCGTCGTCCTTGTTGGACCACTGGGTCCACTCCAGGTACGGCACTGCCACGCCCGGCTGCGCGGTGCCCTGCGCGCTCGGCCTGCATGCGGCTGAAACCATGCGGCTGCCTCTCCCTAACGCCCCGCTGCGATCCTGTCGGCTCACATAACGCGAGGGGCGCGGCCGTCATTCCCGGGCATACCCGCGCGCCCGGCGGGCGCGCGGGTCAGGGGGTGGCCAGGCCCTGGGCGGCCAGCCACCGGCTGACGATCGCGGTCAGCTGGCCGAGTGCGGCCTCTTGGGTGAGCGGGGCGCGCTTGGGCACCGCGAAAGCGTGGTCGGCGTAGGGGACGGGGCTGGGGTTGTGCGGCGGCGGGAATTCGTTGGGCCGGCCGAAGGGGTCGTGCGCGCCCTGGACGATCAGCAGCGGGCAGGCCGCGGCGGCCAGCCCCAGCTCCGCGACCCGGGACTTCTCCGGCCGGCCCG
>NZ_FMCH01000020.1 GCF_900091855.1 Streptomyces sp. DvalAA-14 | reverse complement strand
TGATGCCGCGGACGCTGCCCGCCCAGGGCATCGTCACCGCGGAACCGCTGTTGACCACCACCACCGTATTGGGATTGGCCGCCGCCACATCCGACACCAGGGTGTTCTGCGCGGCGGACAGGTCGATGGAGCCGAGGTCGCTGCCCTCGGACTCGAAGTTGCTGACGAAGACGACCGCCAGGTCCGAGCTGCGGGCCGCCGCGACGGCCTGGTCGTGCGCGGACTGGCCGGGCACCTGCCAGCCCAGTGACACGTTGCTGCCGCCACCGCCCTGGTAGTAGTCGACCTCGATGCTCACCGGCTGGCCGGCGGTCAGCGTCACCGTTCCGGTCTTCGTGGTCGGGCCGTGGTCGCCCCAGTTGTTCACGATCTGCTGGCCGTTGATGAACAGCCGGCTGCCGTCGTCACTGTTGAGGGAGAAGGTGTAGCTGCCGGAGGTCGGCGGCGCCAGCGTGCCGGTCCACTTCACCGACCAGTTGGTGGCGTTGACACCCGCCGCCGGCGAAGCACCGCCGTAGACCGTGTCCACCGCGGAGTCGACCCGGCTGGCCACAACCGCGCCCGACAGGTCGGTGCTGTTGTGGTACTGCCCGAACAGGCCGGTGCCGGATCCGGAGGACGGCGTCAGGTACTGGCTGCCGACCGGCGGGAGCGAGCCGTCGGCCGATGCCACGCCGGGCGCGTACGTCACCGTGGTGCCGCTGCCCGCACGGGACTTGATGCCCTGGTAGGGCGTGATGAGGTGCGCCGGATTGACTCCGGCGCTGCCGCCGCCCTGCGTCATGGCATCGGTCCCGGCGTCGTCGCCGATCACCGCGAGCGAGTGCACCGTGGAGGCCACCGGCAGCACCGGGCCGGTGTTCTTCAGCAGTACGCTGCCCTCCTCCGCGACCTGCTGCGAGACCGCCGCGTGCGCGGCGGTGGTGACCACCGCGTTGGTGTTGCCGGTGTTGGGGTTGTCGAACAGACCCTGGCGGAACATCGACAGGAGGATCCGGCGGACATGGTCATTGATGGTCGCGATCGAGACCTGGCCGCTGTTCACCGCGTTGGTCAGCGCGGTGCCGTAGTAGTCCTGGCCCGGCATCTCCATGTCCAGGCCGTTGTTGGCGGACGCCACGGTGGAGTGGGTGGCGCCCCAGTCCGAGGTGATGAAGCCGGTGAAGCCGAGGTCGCCCTTGAGGATGCCGTTTTGCAGCGGTCCGTTCTCGCAGGCGAAGGGGCCGTTGATCGCGGAGTAGGAGCACATCACCGAGTCGACCTGGCCCTGCTTGACCGCGGCTTCGAACGCCGGGGTGTAGATCTCCCGTTCGGCCCGGTCGGAGACGATCGCATTGTCGGAGCTGTTGTTGCGGTTGCTCTCCTGGTTGTAGACCGCGTAGTGCTTCACCTGGGCCATCGGGCCCTGGCTCTGGATGCCCTGGATGTCGGCGGCCCCCATCTGACCGGTCAGATACGGGTCTTCGCCCAGCGACTCGAAGGCCCGGCCCCAGCGCGGGTCGCGCACGATGTTGATGGTCGGCGCGAGAACGACGTTGGTGCCCTTGCCCCACTGCTCGGAGCCCAGTACCTGGCCGTAGCTCTGCATCAGCGAGGTGTCCCAGGTCGCGGCGCCGGCCACCGGCGCGGCCATCTGGGTCACGTTGGAGAAGCCGTCGCCGGCGCCGACCGGTCCGTCCTGCAGGTGCAGCGGCGGTATGCCGAGCCGGGTGTTGCCGTCCACGCAGCCGACGTAGCCGCAGGAGGCGCCGCCGTGCAGCATGGTCAGCTTCTCGGCCGTGGTCATCTGCGCCAGCAGTGCGTCGGCGCGCTGATCGGGCGTCAGCGCGGCGTTCGCCCACGGCCGCGCGGCGGCGCCCGCCTGCGTCGACGTCGCACCGGCCGTGGAAGCGGTCACACCACCGACCAGCAGAAGGGCCGCCACAATCGGCAGCATGGTTCGTTTCCAACGACGCACGGGGGGCCTCCAGGCTTCGGCTTCCGACGACACGCGGGGTGATGGCGCGGCCCTGCCGACGTTGCTGACGTTGCCAACGTTGTTGACGTGAACGTAACAGGACTCGGGGAGCGACGATGGTAGACGCCGGGCGTGCTGTCAAGACTCTGCGGAGAGCGCTCTCCGCCCGATCCCGGGCGGTTTTCGGACGTATCCACCGGGGGCGGCGGAAGCGGGGGTTCCGCCGGGGGCGCCGGGGGCGGCGGGGCCGGCGCGGGTGGGCCGGCCGGCGGGAGCGCCGCGGCCGCGCAGAAACGGCTTTCCGGAACCGCGCGGTCGGCGCGACGGTCGCAGCAGGTCCGGTGAGCAGCACACCCACCACCCCCGTCCGGTTCGCCGAGGGGCGCCGGAGGAGGCGTGCCGCCCTGCCGCGCGGGTCCCGGCCGGCGCTCAGACGGTCGGCGCGGAGCTTCTCGGCAGCTCGGCGGCGAGCTGCTCCGCGGCGCGGGCCGGATCGCCGTCCGCGTGCTTCAGCAGGGACCCGACGGAGTAACCCCGTTCGCCGGCCGACGCGTTGAGGGCGAGGGTCAGGCCGCAGCCGAAACGCTCCATGGAAAGGGCGGCGTCGAGGTCGGGGCGGAGCCGGTGCAGCGCGCACACCAAGTCCCAGGCGGCGGCGTCGAGGCGGGTCCGCCGCACCGGGTCGCAGCTGTCCAACGCTTCGGTGACGCCCGCGTCCTCCGTCGCGTACTCCAGCAGGCCCGGCAGCAGTTCGGGCGCACCCAGGATCGCCGCCGCGCCGAAGGTATGGACATGCGCGCCGTCGGGGTCGCCGAGCAGTTCCGCCAGCAGCGGGGCGGCACGCGGGTCGTGCCGCCGGGCGAGGCCGCGGATGCCTTCCGCGCGGGCCTCCGCGTTCTCGTCGGTGGTCCGCGCCCAGAGCGCGGCCCGGATCGCGGGGCTGTCGACCTCGGCCTGGAAGCCCAGGGTGAAGGTGGCCCAGTTGCGGACCTCCGGGTCCTCGTCGCGGGTCAGCCCCATGAGCGCGCGGACGGCCGGTCCGTCCGGCAGGCCGCCGACGACCCAGGTGAACGAGTCGGCCACGCAGCGGCGGACCTCGGCGTCGCCGTGCCCGGCCAGTGCGACGAGCACCGGGACGGCGCGCTGGTCGTACGACGTCCCGATCGCCACCGCCAGGGACCGCAGTACGCGGGTCTCGGTCTCCCGCCCGGCGAGTACGACCAGTGCGGCCGCCGCCCCGTCGCGCACCGCCTCGTTCCGGTCGGCCGCCAGGCCCAGCAGGTCGCATCCCGTCTCGCGCTCGACCGGATCGTGCGAACCGATCAGCCGCAGCCCGACCGGCAGCGCCCCCGCCCCGTCGGCTGCCGCCTCCCACAGCGCCGTCCGGTACGCGTCCCCGTCCGCCCCGTCGCCCTCGTCTGCCTCGTCGGCGTCCCGGGCGGCTCGCGCCGCCGCCAGCGCCTGCCCGACCAGATCCGCCACCGTCCCGGCTTCCGTCCCCGCTTCCATCCCCGCTTCCATCCGTGCAGTCTGACGTGGGGAGGACCACCGAGGACCACCGGGGGACCTACGGAGCCCGCCCAACGGCACCGTCCCGGGCCCGGCGCGTAGGGTGCCGGGATGATCGGGATACCGGAGGCGTTCGCGCGGAGCACCGTCGAGCGGGAAGGACAGGCCGGGGCGGAGTGGGTCGCCGCGCTGCCCGGGCTCGTGGACGAGCTGCTGGGGCGCTGGGGGTGCGTGCCGGACGGTGCGGTCCTGCACGGCGGCGTCGGAGTGGTGGTCCCGGTGCGGCGGCGGGACGCGGGCGCCGCCGTGCTGAAGGTGTCCTTTCCGCATCCCGGCAACGTCCACGAGCCCGACGCGTTCGCCGCCTGGGAGGGCCGCGGAGCGGTCCGGCTGTACGCGCGTGCCGACGAGTGTTTCGCGATGCTGCTGGAGCGGGCCCACCCGTCGACCCTGGCGCAGCTCGACGACGGCGACGAGGTCATGGCGGTCGCCGGGCGGATCAGCCACCGGCTCGCCGTCCCCGCGCCGGCCGGCCTACCCCGGCTGCGGGAGCAGGCCGACGCCTGGGAGGAGCAACTGCGTGCGGAAGAACGGGAGTTGCCGCATGCCGTATCGCGTCGGGCGGTGGACGCCGCGGTGGCGACCGTCCGCGAACTGGGCCGCACCCAGCCGGACATCGCGATCCACGGCGACCTCCACGCCGGAAACATCCTGCGCGCCGACCGTGAGCCATGGCTGGCCGTCGACCCCAAGGGCTTCGCGGGGGACCCCGCCTACGACGGCGGCACACTCCTCAAGGCGCACGCCCTGACGCTCCTGGCGGCCGACGACCTGGGCAGGGCGCTGCTGCGCGCGCTGGACGTCTTCGCCGAGAGCGCGGAACTCGATCGCCGGCGCGCCACGCGCTGGGCCCAGTTCCACGCGGTCCAGGCCGCGTTCTGGGGCCGTCGCCACGGATTCCGGGTGGCCCGCGCCGGATCGGGACGCGACTGGCTCACCGCGTTCGCCGAGCGGATGGCGGAACTGCTCACCACGGTCGGGTAAGTCCCGCCGCCGGCTCGCGCCCGCCGCGCTGTCAGGCCGGCGGCGCTTCGACCGGCCGGGTCGGTGCGGCCGGGCCGGCGGCGGCGACCGGTCCGGCGGGCGCCGTCGTCACGGGGTCGAGCGGTCCGATGTCCGGTGTCGCGCCCGCCAGGGTGGCGGCTGCGCACAGCGCGGCGGCCCCGCACAGCGCGGATTCGGGCCGGATCGGGACGCCGTTGGCGCGCAGCACCTCGCGCACGTCGAGGATCAGCGGGAAGACCTCCTGGTTCCAGTCCTCGCCCTGCTCGTCCCAGGCCCGCTGCTCGGCCTCGACCGCCATCCGGTCCTCCGCGAACACCCGCTCGGTGAAGCGGCGGATGAACGGCCAGGCGAGATGAAGGGCGCCCGGAACCGGCGGCTTCTCCATCATGAGCAGGCCGTAGACGTGGTTGGTGCGCTGCTCGGCGTCCTCCGGCACATAGGCCACCCACAGGGCGAAGGCCGGGAGTTCGGCGTTCTCGGGGACCAGGTGGAGGGTCTGGTACGGGTACTCGGTGCGGATGGTGATGACGTCCGGCGACGCGCTGCCGCCCTTGCCCTCGGCGGCGAGCAGACCGGCGCCGCGGTCCTTCTTGCCGCCCACGTGGGTGAACAGGTAGCGGGCCTCGACCGATCGGGGACCGGTCTCGGAGCCGAGGAACCGGGGCTGGATCTTGCCGAGGATGCCCCGGTGCAGGAACTGGTGGTTCATGTCGAGCAGGTTCTCGTGCATGAACGAGTAGTGGCAGTTCACGGTGCGCGAGAACGTCATGGTCCGGTGCCGGTCGGAGTGGAACTCCGGCAACTGGGGCAGCGGCGTCGTGGCTGCCTGCTCGGGATCGCCCGGGAAGACGAACACCAGGCCGTACGCCTCCCGGATCGGGTAGGCGCGCACACCGCGCGGCGGCCGGTCGACGCCCTTGGGCAGGTACGGGATCTGCGAGATGCGGCCGTTCCCGCGGTAGGACCACGCGTGGTAGCAGCAGCGCAGCGCCTCGCCCTCGACGACCCCCATGCTCAGCGGCACCTGGCGGTGCGCGCACCGGTCCTCCAGGGCGTAGACCGTGCCGCTCCCGCCGCGGTACAACGCGATCCGCTCGCCCGCGAAGGTCGCGGCGAAGGTGCTGTTGCGGCGCACGCTGCCGGATACGGCGACCGGGTACCAGAAGTTCGGGTTGATCCCGGTGCGCCGCAGGTCGGGCACGGCCCCGGCGTGTGGAGAAAGCGACATATCGGACACGATCAACCTTTTATCACGCCGCGTCGGCGTGCTCCACTCGACATCCGGACCCCGGCGGTCGCGCATCCGCCCACCGGGAGCCGCGCCGGTGCCCGGCCGTCGGGCCCGGGCCGGCGCCGGATCCGCTCAGACGACCTTGCCCCGTACCAGCGCGCCCAGGGTCAGCGCGGCCGGCAGCAGCGGAAGCCAGACGGTGACGATACGGAAGGCGAGCACCGCCGAGGTGGCCGCCGCGGTCGGGGCGCCGGCCGCGACCAGGGCGATGGCCAGGGCGGCGTCGACCGAGCCGACCCCGCCGGGGGCGGGTATGCCGGCCGCCAGGCAGGTGGCGGCGAGATAGGCGATCGCGACGTGCGGCGCCGACACCGGCAGGCCGAGCGCGTGGGTGATGGCGACCAGCGAGACCGCCTGGAGGGCCGGGAAGGCGAGCGAACCGCCCCACAGGGCCAGCACCCGGGCCGGTCGCATGTGCAGGGAGCGGACGTCGATCAGTGCGGTGAGCAGGAAGCCGGACAGGAAGCGGCGCACCCGCCGCAGGGACAGCAGGACCAGGGCCGCCAGGACCGCGCCGGCCGCCAGCGTCGCGCCGACGAACAGCAGCGCGTCGCCGCCGGGCATCAGGCCGCCCAGGTGCAGCGCGTGCGGGAACACCGTCAGCAGCACCAGCAGCAGCGTGACCCGTCCGACCGACTCGGCGAGCGCGTACAGCGCGAGCGCCGCCGAGGAGCGGGCCAGCGGCAGCCCGCAGCCGCGCAGGAAGCGCAGGTTCACCGCGCCGGCGCCGATCCCGGCCGGCGTCAGCTGGTTGGCGGCGGTGGCGGCGAACTGCGTGGCCAGCAGCCGCCCGGTGGGCAGCGATTCCAGCACGGTGCCCTGCCGGGCGCAGGCGACCGCGACCCAGCCGAGGCTGGTGGCGGCCAGCGCGCCGAGCAGCCAGGAGCGGTCGGCGGCCAGCAGGTCGTGTCCGCCGGACACCAGCAGTGACCGGTGGCCGGCCGCCCACACCCCGACGGCCAGCGCCGGCACCAGGCAGGCGATGGTCCGCCAGGGCAGCCGCCGCCACCATTCGGCGGCCGAGACCCCGGCAGGGGTGGTCGGATTGCCCATGGCTCTCGGTGGTCCCCGCTCGTCGCGCGCCGGCCGCTCGTTCCTGTCGCGGGCAGCCTCCCCGCTGCGGGATACGGCCGGGCGTCGTCCGGCGGAGGAGCAGTGGTCGGCGAGGTGGCCGACAGATGTCGCGGCACGGGCGGGCCGCCGGCCGCGGCCCGCGATTCCCGCGTCGTCGGGCCTTCCGGCCCCCGCGTTACGCGTTCCGGCTCCCGCCTTGCCTGTTCCGGCCCCCGCCTTACGCCTTCCGGCCCTCCTCCGGCTCGGCCATCGAGCCGGGGCTGCTGAAGTCGGGGCTGGAAAAGCCCGGACTGGAGAAACCGGCCTCTTCCGGCACCAGGGTGTCCACGCCGTCGGCCTCGTAGTCGGGGCCCTCGAAAGGCGGTACCTGGTAATCCGGCGGCGTGTAGTCGCCGGTAGTGGAGACGGGTCCGGAGATATTCGGAACGGAGAAGTCGGGACTGGAGAAATCCGGGCTGGAGAAGTCGGGACTGGAAAAGCCCGGGCTGGAGAAATCGGGGCTGGAGAAATCGGGCGCGGAGCGATCCGGGCCGGGATCGCCGGGCGCCGAGTCGGCCGGCCCGGCGATGTCCTGGTCGGCGATGTCCCGGCCGGCGACGGCCGGTCCGCCGTACCGCGCGGAGCGGTTCGCCGTGTCCGCCCGGCTCGCCCCGTCCCGCGCCGAATGCCCAGTGTCCGGCGCCGCCGGCTGCCCGTTGTCGCCCGGCTGTGGTTGTTCCTGGCTCATCCCGGTCCCCTGTCTGCCCTGTACCGGCGGTCCGTCCGCGGGCCCGCGCCGGTTGCCCTGACCGGTACATCCGTTCGACTGCCCCGGAATGAACGAGGCACCGCCGGGGTTATCACCCACGCAGCGCAGACTTCGAGCAGAAAGGTGCCCCCCATGAAGGTTCGCAACTCACTTCGGTCATTGAAGAAGATCCCGGGCGCCCAGGTGGTCCGTCGTCGCGGCAAGGTCTTCGTCATCAACCGCAAGGACCCCCGTAACAAGGCCCGCCAGGGCTGACCCCGCCGGCCGCGCGTATCCCGCGCGGCCGCGAGGTTCCACACCGCCGGCTGAGCACCGCTCAGCCGGCGGCGGTGCGCAGGACCGGCCAGCAGATCTCGGTCCGCCACCGCGAGTGGTCGGCGGTGTCCCCGGGCCCGACGAGGTAGTGCTCCCGCACCGGCCCGTCCACCGCGATCAGCCGCTCGGCGACGAAGGTCCCGAGCTCGGCGTAGGTGTGGCCGGCGTCGGCGTGCGGGCCCTCGTGCAGCGCGACCGCCAGCTCGGCGGCCGGCAACTCCGCCATCGCGACCCGGCCGGACGGGGCGATGCCGCCGCCGACCGGCAGATACAAGGTGGCGGCGCCCTCCTCGTCGGCGAACAACTCCGGGGCCCAGAGCCCGCCGGCCGGTCCGGTCGGGGCCACCGCGGCGGCCCGCGCCGCGCCGTACAGCTCGTCCAGCGCGCCGGTCCACCACGCGCCCAGGTCGCCGCGCCGGACCGTCGCACTGATCGCGGCGGCCCGCAGCGCGGGGACAGCGCGCACTTCCACCGCGAGCCCGCGGGCCGACGCGGCGCCCGGGTCGAGCAGCTCGCGCAGGGCGCCGACCGCCTGCCGGGTCTGGTCCAGCTGGTCCTCCATCCGGCGCAGATGCGCGGCGATGATCGCGTTGCGGGCGCCGGCGTCCGGTGCGGCCAGTACCGCCTTGACCTGCGGCACCGGCATGTCCAGCGTGCGGAAGCGGCGGATGATCTCGGCGGTCCGCACCTGCGAGGTGTCGTAGTGGCGGTATCCCGTCACCGGGTCGATCGAGGCAGGCTCCAGCAGCCCCGCCTCGTGGTAGTGCCGCAGGGTCTTCCTGCTCAGCCCGGTCATCACCGAGAACGCGCCGATCGGCACCTGCGCGGCCATGCGCGGCCCGCCTCCTTCCGGTCCATCCGTATCTCGCGCGAGCCCGTCGCCCGCGCGTCGCCCGCCGCTCGGAATCCCCACCGCTCAGACGATCCGCAGCGCCGAGATCAGATCGCCGCGCAGCGTGAATCCGAAGCGCAGATCGGCCTCGCCGCCGGGGAAGTCACCGACGAGGTGGACGCCCAGGCGGTACTCCCCGTCCGCGCCCGGCTCCGCGACGCCGGTCACGGTGCTGGTGTACGTCCAGCGGCCGGCCAGCGCGGTACGCCAGGCGAGGATCTCGGCCCGGCCCCGATAGGTGTGTCCCTCGTCCAGCACGGTGCCGTCGGGCGTGAAGCAGTCGGCGCACGCCTGGGCGTCATCGGCGTCGGCGGCCCGGAGGTAGCGGGCGACGGCCGGGGGAGTGGTGGTGGTGTTCATGGCGAGGCTCCTGTTCGTCCTGCGTGACCTTTCCCCACCAGCGTCAACCGTCCCCCAGGGGGAAGGTCAAGCGACACCGTCCCCGGCGGCAGCGCGTCCGGACGGAAGGTTCAGGACGACCCCTTGGACCGCCGGTTCCCGCCGTCGATCCGGGTCAGCTGTTCGCGGCTGACCGCCGGGTACGCGCTCGGCGGCTCCGCGGAGCGGAAGCCGGCCAGCTGGATGTCCAGATGCCGCTGCCAGGCGTCCGGGACCACATCGCTGCTGGTCTCCACCACACCGCGCAGCGCCCACGCCAGGGTCATGATGTCGCCGAGGGTGACATGCGGGCCGATCCGGCCGAACTCCTGTGCCTGCACGAGGAGTTCGGCGATCAGGTCCCGCAGCTGCTCGATGCACGACGTCTTGGAGTGGCCGACCAGCTTGTCGGCGTAGCCGTGGTGCTCGCTCAGGGAGCGGCCGATCGTCCGCAGGAAGGACTCCAGCCCGGTGCCGTCGGCCCGGTCCCGGGCCTGCCGGGCCTCGGCCACCAGCTCGACCAGGATCTGTGCGGCGATCTCGTCGACCAGTGCCTCCTTGTTCGGGAAGCGCCGGTAGACGGTGCCGACGCCGACCCCGGCGCGGGAGGCGATCAGTTCCACGCTGGCGTCGGTGCCGAACTCGGCGAGGACCTCGCGCGCCGCCTGCACCACCAGCTGGTGATTGCGGGCCGCGTCCCGCCGCATCGGCCGGGTCTGCGTACCGTGCGCTGCCATCGTCACTCCCGGTCGATGCGGCGGGTGGGTCGCCCGCGGAGCCGAACCCCGGAGGAGGTCACTCCGACGTCTCTCCCACGACCGTACCGCCAGGAGCCAGTGCCAGCTCCGCGTGCGGGGACTCGTCGGCGAAGGTGATCCGGCTGCCGCCGCGGTTCGCCGGGATCAGCGCCGCGGCCAGGGCGGCGATCAGCAGGGCGCCGCCGAGCATCGCGAAGCCGTGGGTGTAGCCGGCCTCCCGGGGCAGCCCGTCGGCGGCCGGGTTCGCGGTGACCACACTGGCCATCAGCGCCGCGCCGATGGAGCCGCCGATGGTACGGATGTTGGCGTTCATCCCGCTGGCCACGCCGGTCTGCTCCGGCGGCACCGCGCTGACGATCAGGCTGGACATGGCCGCGAAGGCCAGGCCGAAGCCGACGCCCATGACGGCGGTGGCCACGTACAGCTCCCAGGTGTGGGTGTGCGCGAAGGCCAGCAGCGCCAGCGACACGGTGGCGATCAGCGAGCCGAGCAGCACCACGGTCTTGCCGCCGACCCGGGCTGCGAAACCGCTCGCCTTCAGGCCCACCAGGAACATGGTGACGGTCATCGGCAGCAGGATCAGACCGGACTGGGTGATGCTGGCGCCGAAGCCGTAGCCGGTGGACTTCGGGGACTGCACGAACTCCGGCAGGAAGGCGAAGGTCGCGTACATGCCGACGCCGAACAGCAGCGCCACCAGGTTGTTGGTCCAGACCGCGGGGCGGCGCATCATCGTCATGTCGATCAGCGGCATCGCGGCCCTGCGCTCCACCTCGACCCAGCCCACCGCCAGCACCACGGCGGCCACGAACAGGCCGATGACCTTGCCCGACGCCCAGCCCCAGACGGGGGCCTGGCTGAGCGCGACCAGCAGCGCGACGAGCCACGCGGACAGCAGCACGGCCGGCAGCCAGCTGATCCGGCCGGGGGTGCGGACCGGCGACTTGGGGATGAAGAACGCGGCGGCCACGGCGGCGGCGACGGTGAGGATCATCGGCAGCCAGAACAGCCAGTGGTAGTCGAGCGCGTTGACGATCGGGCCGGCCAGCACGATGCCCAGGCCCGCGCCGACGGCGGTCAGCGAGGCGATGGCGCCGACCGCGGCGGACATCTTCTCGCGCGGGAACTCGTCGCGGACGATGCCGAAGGCGAGCGGCAGCACACCGCCGCCGACGCCCTGGATGACCCGGGCGATGATCATCACCGAGACGTTGGTGGCGAGCGCGGCCAGCAGCGAACCCGCGGCGAGCGCGCCGAGTGTCGCCACGAACACCCGCTCCTTGCCGAGGATGTCGCCGATCCGGCCCATGATCGGGGTGAATATGGAGGCGGAGAGCAGATACGCCGTCAGCACCCAGGTGACGGTGTTCTGGTTGGTGTGCAGATCCTGCTGGATGGTCGGCAGCACC
This sequence comes from Streptomyces sp. DvalAA-14, assembly GCF_900091855.1. Classification (GTDB taxonomy): domain Bacteria; phylum Actinomycetota; class Actinomycetes; order Streptomycetales; family Streptomycetaceae; genus Actinacidiphila. The sequence goes on along the minus strand of NZ_FMCH01000020.1, from coordinate 2,541 downwards.
GGGGTGACCAGGGACTGGAGCAACGCGTACGCGCTCACGCTCGCAGCGAGAACCGCGAAGGTGACCTGGTGGTGTGTGCGCCGGTTCTCGGACGCCATGGAACTCCTTCGGCGAGAGTCTGGACAGGGCGCTCGGGCAGGCCGGTCCGGCCCGCCGCGGAACACCGCGGAAGGTGGGGGAAGTCGGGAAAGCGGAATCACTATTCCGTTACGGGGTCAGAATATCCCATCGGGAATAGCGATTCCGTTTCGTCGGGGTGAGGTCTTGCACACAGCTGAAGCACATGCGTTCGTAACTCGCGCGGTGCCGCGCCACCTTCACCCCGCGTCAACCACCGCACGCCCCTCGATCTTCCCGAGGAGCCCCGCGAAGGACGCGGAGCGACGCGGATCACACCCGCGACGGCCCGGGGCGCTCCCGCCTATCCTGGCCGGATGTTCTCCTCCGAGGGGCCGAGCCTGCGCGAACTGGCCACGCAGGCACTGAGTTCGGTCGAGCGCGGCTACGATCTGCTGGCCCCGGGATTCGACCGCACGCCCTTCCGCACCCCCGACCCCTGTCTCGACGCGGTGGGGGAGGCGCTGGCCCCCCTCGGGCCGTTCGGCGCCGGGCTCGACGTGTGCTGCGGGACCGGCGCCGGCGTCCGGGTGCTGGGTCCGCTGTGCCGGGAGAGCGTCACCGGGCTGGACTTCAGCGCCGGAATGCTGGGCACGGCGCGGGAGGCGTACCGCGAGCAGACGCCGGAACCGCGCTGGGTGCGGGCCGACGCGCGGGCCATGCCCTTCGACGGCGGCTTCGATCTGGCGGTCAGCTTCGGCGCCTTCGGGCACTTCCTGCCCGCCGAGCGGCCCGGCCTGTTCGCCGGCGTACGGCGGGCGCTGCGGCCCGGCGGCCTGTTCGCCTTCCCCATCGGCGCGCCGCCGCCGCCCACCTCGCCCTGGTACTGGGCGTTCGCCGGATTCGACGCGGTCATGCGGGTGCGCAACGCCGTATGGCGGCCGCCCTTCGTGATGTACTACCGCACGTTCCCGCTCGGCCCGGTCCAGGAGAACCTGGTCCGGGCCGGGTTCGGGGTGGAACTGCGCCCGCTGGCGCGCTTCGGCCTGCGGCCGGACGGCAGCCCGCGCGCCCGGCTGGTACTGGCACGCGCGGTCTGACCGGCCGGGTCCGCGGGCCCGGGCGCGACGGCGGGGTCCCGTTCAGCAGCCGCTGTCGGCGATCACGTAGTAGTCGGCGCCGGTCTGCTTGAGGGTGTGGGTGACGAACACATTCCACAGGCCCATGTTCTGGTTGGACCCGTCGGCGTAGGTGGTGCCGCCGCTCTGGTGGGCGCGGCCCGCCGCCACCTGGGCGTAGTTGCTGGCGGTGAAGCACTGCCCGCTGCCGCCACCGCCGCCGGCCGCCGCGGTGGTCCCGGTCACCGGGCCCGACACCGTCCCGGCCGCGCCCGAGGAGTCCACCGCCGCCACGGTGTACGTGTAGGCCGTGCCGGCCGCCAGCCCGCTGTCGGTGTACGCGGTGGCCGTGGGGGAGCCGACCTTGGCGCCACCGCGGTAGACGGCGTAGGACGCCGCGCCGCCGACCGCGCTCCAGCTGAGCGAGACCGAACCCGCGGTGGTGGCGGTGACCTTCAGCCCCGCCGGGGCCGGCAGCGTACCGGTGCCGCCACCCGGCGGGGTGCCGCCGCCGGAGCCGTCCAGCCCCCAGAAGCGGGCGGTGTAGTAGCTGGAGCAGATCGTGTCCAGGTAGTACGCCCCGGTGGCGCCGCACTGCTCCGTCCCGGACCCGGGGTCGACGGCCAGGCCGTGCCCCATGCCGGAGATCTGATAGAGCTCGACGGCCGGCCGGCCCGCGGTGTCGTTGTAGACGCTGAGCGTGGTGCCGCCCGGCAGCGACTGGGTGGCGGAGGCGCTCTGGCCGAGACCCCACACGTTCGTCCACTGGTCGCGCAGTTCGCCGCTGTTGGCGGTGGCGACCGTGGTGTCCGAGGTGCCCTGCCAGATCGCCACCCGCGGCCACGGGCCCGCGTACCCGGGGAACGAGGCGCGGACCTTGTCGCCCAGCTGGGCCGGGGTGAGGTTCACACTGCCGTACTGGCACGTCGAGGAGTTCGCCTGGGTGGTGGCGCACTGCGCGGGCAGACCCGAGTCGACCGAGCCGCCGGCGAACACATCCGGGTAGTCCGCGAGCAGATCGGCGGTCATGCCGCCGCCCGCCGACAGCCCGGTGACGAAGACGCGGCGGCTGTCCGAGCCGTACTGCGCCACCGCCTTGCTCACCATCGACGCCACCGACGCGGCCTCGCCCTTGCCCCGGGTGTCCTTGGACGAGTCGAACCAGCTGAAGCACGACAGCGCGTTGTTGGTGGCGCCGGTCTGCGGGAAGACCAGCGCGAAGCCCCACAGATCGGCGTACTTCTGCCAGCCGGAGTTGGCGAAGTAGTCGCTCGCGCTCTGGGTGCAGCCGTGCAGGGCCACCACCACCGGCGCGCCGGCCGGCAGATTCGCGGGGGCGTACTCGTACATCGCGAGGTTGCCCGGA
>NZ_FMCH01000035.1 GCF_900091855.1 Streptomyces sp. DvalAA-14 | reverse complement strand
CGATGCCGCGGACACTTCCCACCCAGGGCATCGTCACCGCGGAGCCGCTGTTGATCACCACAATGGTGTTCGGATTGGCCGCGGCCACGTCCGTCACCAGCTGGTTCTGGTCGGCGGACAGGTCGATGTCGCTCAGGTCGGCGCCCTCGCCCTCCGACTTGTCGACGAAGACCACCGCGGTGTCGGCGGCCTTGGCCGCGGTCACGGCCTGGCCGTGCAGGTCCTGGTTGGGCACCTGCCAGCCCAGTTCGAGTTCGCTGCCGCCGCCGTCGTTGAAGTAGTCGACCTCGATGCTCACCGGCTGCCCGGCGGTCAGCGTGACCGTGCCGGTCTTGGTGGTCCGCGGCTGGTCGGCCCAGTTGTTGATCAGCTGCTGGCCGTTGATGAACAGCCGGCTGCCGTCGTCACTGCTCAGCGCGAAGGTGTAGCTGCCGGTGCTCGGCGGGGTCAGGGTGCCGGTCCACTTCGCGGACCAGCCGTTGGCCGGCACGCCGCCGGCCGGAGAGGCGCCGCCCCACAGGAAGTTGACGGTCGGATCGACCCGCGAGGTGATCGCCGTGCCGCCCATCGCGGTGCCGTTGTAGAACTGCCCGTACAGGCCGTGCCCGCTGCCCTGGGAAGGTGTCAGGTACGGGCTGTCCACGATCTCACCGCCGGGCGAGGCGTAGCCCTGCGAGTAGGTGACGGCCGCGCCGCTGCCCGCCCGCGACACCAGTGCGGAGTAGGGGGTGACGATCGAGGAGGAGCCGACGTGGGCGCTGCCGGCGCCCGCCGTCAGGGCGTTGGGGCCGGCGTCGTCGCCGATCACCGCGATCTTCTTGTTGGCGGTGCCCAGCGGCAGCGCCGAACCGGCGTTCTTCAGCAGCACGCTGCCCTCTTCCGCGACCTGCCGGGCGGTGGCCTGGTGGGCGGCGGTGCTGACCGGGGCGGTGATGGTGCCGGTCTGCGTGGTGTCGAACAGGCCGGAGGCGAACATCGAGGTGAGGATGCGGCGGACGTGGCCGTCCAGGGTGGCGATGGAGACCTGGCCGCTGTTGACCGCGTTGGTCAGCGCGGTGCCGTAGAAGTCCTGGCCGTTCATCTCCTGATCGAGCCCCGCGTTGGCCGAGGCGACCGTGGAGTGCGTCCCGCCCCAGTCGGAGGTCACGAAGCCGGTGAAGCCGAGGTCGCCTTCGAGCACCTGCTGGATCAGCTGGGAGTTCTCGCAGGCGTAGGTACCGGCCACCGAGGCGTACGAGCACATCACCGAGTACGCCTGGCCCTGCTGGACCGCGGCTTCGAAGGCCGGCAGGTAGATCTCCCGCTGCGTCCGGTCGTTCATGATCACGTTGTCGGACGGGTTGTTGCGGTTGGTCTCCTGGTTGTAGTCCGCGTAGTGCTTGACCTGGGCCATCGGGCCCTGGCTCTGGATGCCCCGGATGTCGGCGGCGCCCACCTCGCCGGCCAGGTAGGGGTCTTCGCTGAGCGATTCGAAGGCGCGGCCCCAGCGCGGGTCGCGCACGATGTTGATGGTCGGGCCGAGGACGATGTTGGCGCCCTTGCCCCAGGCCTCGTTGCCGATCACCTGACCGTAACTCGTGGCCAGATCACGGTCGAAGGAGGCCGCGGCGGCCACCGGGGCGGGCAGCTGGGTGACCCCGCCGGCGCCGTCGGCGACACCGGCGGGGCCGTCCTGGAGCCGCAACTGGGGGATCCCCAGGCGGGTGTTGGCGTCCACGCAGGCACCCCAGGCGCACTGCGCACCGCCGTGCATCATGGTGATCTTCTCGGCCGTGGTCATCTGCGCCAGCAGCGCGTCGGCGCGCTGTCCCGGCGTGTCCGCCGCGGACATCCACGGGCGTGCGGCGCCCGCGTCGGCGGATCGGGCGGGCAGGGTTCCCGCGGTCAGCGCTGCCAGCGCGGCGACCGCGACGGCCACCACGCCGGACAGCAGGGGGCGGCGTCGTCGTCTCATTGCCACTCCGTTCGGGATCGGCGGGCGGCGAGCCGCCCGTGCCAGGGGGGATGGAGCCCTAGGCCGTGTCTGACAAATCCCGCCTGCCCCGCGACGCCTGGCACCGCGCTCGCTGCGTTGTCGGGGTCGTCCGAGTAGCCCACTACGAGGACACCCCTCCGCCTTGCGATCGCACGCACCAGACGCCGCGGGGCCCCGCCCTGCGGGCGGACGGCGCTATTTGTCAGACACGGCCTAGAACTGAAGTGTCGGACCGCCCGGAGCCAGGAGGTCCGCTGGAAGGTGCGCCCCCGAGAGTTATGCCGGACTTGCGCGGGGGTCAAGGGAAATTGCGGACACGAGGCCGCCTTATTGCGCGAAGTCGGCTGCGACGGTGGGCACTTGATGGGTGAACCCCATGGCTTATGTGCGATCCCGAACGTGTGACCTCGGATCAGACCTCTTCGGACCATGCGAAGGGGCCGCCGTCCCTCTCGGGACGGCGGCCCCTCCATGGGCTGCCTGCTACCGGTACCGCTGCGCCGCCGCAGGCGGCTCGCGGGTGGCTACCGGCTCAATCGGTGGCCGGCGAGCGGCCGACGGGGTTACGGGTACGACGTCACCGTCGACGGCGTCGTACTGGTACCCGACGTACCGGGACCGGTGTTGTTGATGACATGGGCGTATTGACCCATGCCGCCGAGGGAGACCACCAACAGGTCGTGGAACTTCACGCCCGGTGTGTTGGGCGCCTCGAACCCGTGGTCCTGGATGATGGTCGGATCCGTGGTGAAGTTGCAGTAGCTGCCGAGTCCCCAGCCCTCGTGGGTGGTGACGTTGTCATCCACCTTGTAGGCCGCGAACCCTCTGGTACTGCCGTTCTGCACCGCGGCCTGGTTGGGCGCGTCGTAGGCGATCTCGTTCTGGAAGAAGATCGTCTTGCCGTTCTGTCCCGACCACTCCACGTCGTACTTTTTGAAGTGTTCCACGAACAGACCGGTGGCCAGCACGTTGTTGCCGTTCACCCGTAGACCGTAGTCCGCTGGGTTGACCGTCCAGCCGGTCGGTGCCGCGCCGTGGTCGGCCCGCCAGATCCAGGTGTGGTCGATGATCACATCGTTGCTGTTGATCTCGAACGCGGTCTGCGCCTGCGCCGGGGTGGCGCCGCCGACCCGGGCGAACACGTCCTGGATGGTGGTCGGGTTGCCCGCGTGGCTCGCGGACGAACCGGGCGCGCCGACCTGGAGCAGCTGCGGCGAGTTGCCGGTACCGGCGTCGATCAGGAAGCCGGCCAGCTTGACGCCGTCCACGTCGGCCACCTTCACCGCGTCCACGCCGTTGTCCGGGATGACCGTGGCGTAGCCGAGGCCGAGGACCACGGTGTTGGCGCGGGTCACGTTGATCGGCTGGTCGACGTGGTAGATACCCGGCGTGAGGACCAGGTTGAGCCCCTGGGCCAGCGCCGCGTTGATGGTGGCCGCGGAGTCACCGGGGTGCGCGACGTAGAACTGCGACAGCGGGATCGAGGTGCCCGGCGTGTTCGGCCAGTCGGTCCCGACGGCGTTGGTGCGCAGGTTCGGCACGAACACCGCGTAGTTGCCGCTGCTGTCCAGGTACATGTACGGCTTGTCCCGCGACTCCGGGGTGCTGGCCAGCGTGGTGTAGACCGGGTTCGGGAAGCCCTGCGCCGGAGCGCCCTGGACACCCGAGAACACCATGTTCCACACGCCGTTGGTCCAGCCGCCGATCGAGCTGTCGCGGGTGTACCACTGCTGCTGCGAGTACGGGCCGACGGTGCCGTCGATCTTGCTGTCGGCGATGTACCCGCCGCTGGCCCAGCCGTAGCCGTTCGGCGCCAGGTTCAGGCCGCCCTCGACGTGGATCCGGCGGAAGGGGGCCGCCTGCGCGACCGCCCACCGGTCGGTGCCGCTGACCGGCTTGATGGCCAGGTTCTCCACCGAACGCCAGAAGTTCTGGGTGGCGTTGCCGTTGAACCAGCCGGCGTCCACGGTGATGTCACCGTTGATCTGGACGTCGTCGGGGTTCTTGCCGAGGCCGGAGACCGAGGTGTAGAAGCCCACCTGGTCGTTCAGGCCGTTGTAGGTGCCCGGCTTGAAGAAGACCTGGTAGCGGGCGTTGCCGAACTGGTTCGACTCCTGCTGGGAGAAGATCGAGTCCAGCTGGGCCTGGATGTTCGGGGTCGACGGGTCGAAGACCTTCACGTTCGGGCCGAGGTCGCCGCCGCCCTGGATCGGGCCGGTCGGGCTGGTCGGCGGCGGGCTGGTGGGCGGCGGGGTGGTGCCGCCGGTGCCGCCGCTGCCGGCGGTGCCGAAGACCTGGAACTCCCACAGCGAGTAGCCGTATCCGGTGGCGCGGACGGTGCCGTACACCCGGACGTAACGGCCGGAGCCGCTGACGTTCAGGGTCTGGACGCCGCCGGTGCCGGTGGTGGTGGAGTAGATGTCCGTCCAGTTGGTGCCGTCGGCAGAGGTCTGGATCTTGAACGCCTTGCCGTAGGCGGTCTCCCAGTTGAGCACCACCTGGCTGATGGTGTCGGTCGCCCCGAGGTCCACCTGGAGCCACTGCGGGTCACTGGCGGCGCTGGACCAGCGGGTGCCGGTGTTGCCGTCAACGGCCGCGGAGGCCGGGGTGCCCGCGTTCTCGGTGGAGGACGCGGTGGCGGTCTTGCCCTGCGAGAGCAGGGTGCCCGCGGCGGGCGGAGTGGTGCTG
>NZ_FMCH01000116.1 GCF_900091855.1 Streptomyces sp. DvalAA-14 | reverse complement strand
GACCCGCCCGTGGTGCCGGTCCCGCTTGCGGTCCGAGGTTGCCGGGCGCGGCTCGCCCGTGGTGCCGGTCCCGCGTGCGGTCCGCGGTTCCGGGTCCGACCCGCCCGTGGTGCCGGTCCCGCGTGCGGCCCGCGGTTGCCGGCCCGGCCGGCGTAACGCCGGCGGCCATGGGTGACGGCTTACGGGCGGGGCCGGAGACGGTGCCCGGGCGGCGGCTCCACCGGATGAGCCTCGCGGTGCGGGTTTCGCGGGCGGTTGGCGGGCGCCGGCCCCGTCGGACCGCCGCGTTTCGCTTCCGGCCGCCCCGCGGTCCGGTTGCGAGCCGTGCGGCGGTCCGGGGCGCCCGGGCCCCGGCGGCTGCCCTTACCGTGGCAGGCCCACGGTTGCCGGGTCCCGTCGGCGCGACGGGGTTGCGCCGCCGGCTGTTCGGCGCGGGTCGCGGGCGGTCAGGTGCCGCCCCGCGCCCTGTGCCCCGCTACCGGGTGCCGTTGCCCGGGGCGGCAGCCCCTATCGCAGGAGACCCTCCGCCATCTCCTTGACCGCCTCCAGTGCCTGCTGCTGCATGCCGCCGCCGAAGGTGACGCGGGTCGCGCCCATCACGCCCAGCTCGCGGGGGGAAGGGCCGCCCGGCTTGCAGTAGGCGTTGATCGGCAGGCCGATCTGTTCGGCCAGGGCGGCGAGTTGGGTCGGTGGGGCCAGGATCGGGTAGACGCAGTCCGCGCCGGCTTCCGCGTAGAGCCGGCCCCGTTCGACGGCGGTGGCGGTCGTACGATCGCCGCGCAGGTAGGAGTCCACCCGCGCGTTGACGACCAGGTCCGGGCCCGCCACGGCCCGTACCTCGGCCAGCCGGTCCGCCTGCCACTGCGGGTCGACAAGCTGCCTGCTCACCGGGTCGGAGTCCTCAAGATTGCAGCCCACCGCCCCGGCCGCCAGCAGCCGCTCGACCAGCTCCTGGGCGGGCAGCCCGTATCCCGCCTCCACGTCGGCGCTCACCGGTACGTCCACCGCGCGGACGATCCGGGCGATCGCGGCGAACATCTCGGCGGCGGGCGTCCCGTGCCCGTCCTCGTACCCCAGCGACGCAGAGATCCCCGCGCTCGGCGTCGCCAGCGCCGGGAACCCCGCGGCCGCGAACACCGCCGCGCTCGCCGCGTCCCACGGCCCCGGCAGCACCAGCGGATCGTCTTCGGCCCGGCCCTGGTGCAGCGCCCGCAGCGCTGCCGCCTTGTCGCTCACTTCGTGCCGCCGGGCGGCGTCCGGAAGGTCACGTTGAAGCGGTTCCACGCGTTGATGGCCACCACGGCGCTGACCAGCCGGGCCAGTTCGGCCTCGTCGAAGTGCGCCGCCGCCCGCTCGTAGACCGCGTCCGGCACGAAGCCGTCGGTGAGCTCCGTCACCGCCTCGGTCAGCGCCAGCGCGGCCCGCTCCTGGTCCGTGTAGACCCCCTCGACCTCGTCCCACACGCTCAGCAGATCGATCCGCCGCTCGCTCTCCCCGGCCTTGCGCGCTTGGGCAAGGTGCAGGTCGAGGCAGTAGGCACACCGGTTGATCTGCGACGCCCTGATCTTCACCAGCTCGGCGAGCACCGGGTCGAGCCCCTTCGTCGCGGCCTCGCCGAAGGCCAGCATGGTCCGCAGCACATCCGGCGCGTGCCGGGCGTAGCTCAGTCGCGTGTTCACCGCTTCTTCCGTCATGGTCCCGACGCTACGACGAGACCCCGGCCGGTGTCCCGCAGGCCGCCGGTCAACCGGGTTGAGCCGCGCCGGTCCGGCCGGGTAGGACTGGGGGGTGATACATGGAGCGAAGGTCGGGCTGCGGGCCCGTCAGCAGAGCGACGAGGCAGTGCTGCACGCCGAGTTGTACGACGACGTGCCGATGCGGTCGCGCGCGGACAACCGCCCCTGGCGGCCCGTCACGCCGGGCACCCCGCACGCGCCGTACGCGGTGCAGGAGCCCGTGGACCATTTCGTGCCGTTCTCGGTGGTGGAGCTCGCCTCGCAGGAACTGGCCGGCGAGGCGGTGCTCTGGGCGATCGACCACCACAACAGGACCGCGCACCTGGGCATTTCGCTGCGGCCCGCCTTCCGCGGACGCGGGCTGGGCACCGACGTGGTGCGGACGCTGTGCGGGTACGGATTCGAGGTACGCGGCCTGCGCCGCCTCCAGTTGGAGACGCTGGCGGACAACGCGGCGATGATCGCGGCGGCCGAGGCGGTGGGATTCCGGCGCGAGGGCACGCTGCGGCGCGCGTCGTGGGTCTACGGGCAGGAGCTGGACGAGGCGGTCTTCGGCCTCCTGCACGACGAGTGGGCGCCGCCTCCGGCGCCGGCGGACCGCGGGGCCTGAGCGGCCCGAGCCGGTTGGGCCGCATGAGCCGGTGAAGCCGATTGGGCCGATTGGACCGGTTGGACCGGTTGGGCTATTCGGCGATCAGGGCCTGCTTGAGGCCGTCCAGGATGGCGTCGACCGTCTCGTCCGGGCTCTGGGCCGAGGTGTCCACCCACAGGCCCAGCCGCGGCGTCCGGTCGCGCAGGATGTGGTCGAGGCCGCCGACGGTCCAGGAACCGTAGCCGGTCTTGGCCCGGGCCGCCTCGCGGGCGGCGACGGCCTCTGGGGAGGGGGCGAGCACCACGAGGTGGAGGGGGCGCGAGCCGATCGCGTCGAGATACGGCCGCAGGTTCTCGCCGAGGACGACGTCCTGGACGATCGCGGTCCAGCCGGCCGCCGCGTAGAGGTCGGCGGTGGACGCCGACACCCGGTAGCGCAGCCGTAGTTGCTCGAAGGCTTCCTCGTCGCTGTGGGGAACGAGGTCGCGCCGCCCGGACACCAGCATCCGGCGGAAGACGTCGCCCCGCACGTGGACCGCGCGCGGCAGGCGTTCGGCGAGGAGTTGCGCCACCGTGGACTTGCCGGAGGCCATCACCCCGGTGATCACCAGCACGCCGCCGCCGAGCGAGACATCAACCATGCCTGCGCCCTCCTCCGGTGGGCTCGAACGGTTCTGCACGAAACAGACCCGACCGAACAGAGAGCATCGCAGGCCGCGGCGCTGCGCTCAACCACCCGCGACCACTCGGCATATGACGAAGTCATGTCCGATTCCGCCGACGCCGCGCGAAGGGGCCTCGCGGCCTGCGCAACCGGCCCGGCGACGCCTCCCCGCCGGCCTCCGCCGGCCGGCCCCCTCGCCGTTCCCCCCGGCGCCCACCCGCCATCCCGTCCACCAATGGGAACGCCAACGCCGACGGCCGGGCGTCTGAAGACGCCCGGCCGTCGGCGGATACGGAGGCCGTGACCGGAATCGAACCGGCGTAACTCGCTTTGCAGGTCTGTCCGTGGCCTCGGGGGCCCGTACGCGGCGGTTCGCAGCCGTCCTCAGCAGTCCGAACCTAGCCCCTAGGGACCATCGGCGTACGGATGTGGACGGCCGCGTACGGGCGTGAACGAGACGGAAACTGAGACGGAGCCAGGGTGGCTTGCACTGGATGGTGCCTTCCCGAAGAAGGGCAGTCAAGGGAGCTATGAACTGCATGGCCGCCACCCGTCAGCGTGCTTGGGTCGGAGAACTCAGGTCGACATGCCTCCGAACGAGCTTGTTCAGGTGAGGGGGGTGTCTGCCTGAGTGGGCTGTCCTGGCCTGGTTCCACCTGAACAAGGTCCGGCTTGTTCAGGTGAGGGGGGTGTCTGCCTGAGTGGGCTGTCCTGGCCTGGTTCCACCTGAACAAGGTCCGGCTTGTTCAGGTGGAGGCGACTCATACCTGAATGAAACCTGAGTCCATCTGTACACTCCGGTTATGGACCTCGAAGCACTGGGCAGCTCGCCCGTGGGCCGCCTTGAGCCGATCTCGGGAACCGATGCCAAGACCGGCGAGCCGTGGCGGTACTGGGCGTTTGTGCCAACCAAGCTGCCAGCGGACCTAGCACCGGGCATGTCTGCCATCAATGCGGCCACGTCCGCCGCGATGGACGTGGCCAGACTGGACCAGGCCATGCAGCGCCTCCCCAATCCGGAGATACTGCTTCGGCCGATCATTCGGCGAGAAGCTCAAAGCACTTCCGCCCTTGAAGGCACCTACACGACATTCAATGAAGTGCTAGAGGCGGACTTCATCGAGGAGGATCGTCAGTCGGCCGAGCAACGAGAAGTACATAATTATGTTCGCGCAACTGAATTGGCCATGGAGCTGCTGACGAAGTATCCAATCTGTCGAACTGTACTGGGTCAGCTTCAACATGCAATGGTGCGTGGAACGGAAGGGGAGACATACGACGCGGGAGATATTCGGAAGCGTCAGGTAATGATCGGACCGAAGCACAGGCCGATTGAGGAATCTCGCTTCGTTCCGCCCCCTAATGGCCCGATCCTCGAAGAAATGTTCAGTGACTGGGAGAAATGGGTCAACGCTGAAGACCAATTCCCAATTATTATCAAACTGGCGCTGGCCCACTATCAGTTTGAGACGATGCATCCCTACGCGGACGGAAACGGCCGCGTTGGTCGACTCGTTGCACTGCTCCAGCTAATCCAGGCAGGCGTGCTTAAACTTCCCATCCTCAATATTTCCCCTTGGCTCGAAGAGAATCGTTCTCAATATATGGACGGACTTCTAAGTGTCACAAAGTCCGGAAAATTTGATGACTGGATCAGTTTCTTCTCGGAGGCTGTCAGTGTCCAGGCGCAGGCTGGTGTCGAAAAAGTTTCACTGCTGATAAGGTTCAGGGACGAAATTATGACAGATGTTCGCGGTGGTGGGTATTCTGGTGCGGCGGTCCAAATTGCCGAGAGCATCATCGGCTATCCGGTAATTGATGTCACCACGGCGAGAGTGCTTACTGGAAAGACTTTCGAGACCACTAATCAGGCTATTCGCAAGCTTGTTAGTATGGGATACCTGCGAGAGATTACGGGGCGAAGCAGGAATCGACTGTTCGTGTGCTTCCGGGTCCTCGAAATTATTCGCTGATCACGCGGCTCAGCGTGCGGAAGACGAAGAACGGAAGGGAATTTGGCTCCCTGAAACGCAGACAATTACTGCCGCGTGTCCGTACTCCGCAGGTTCATTCAGGCTAGACAGAGCGATATCCAAAAGTCGTTCAGCCCCGTTTCTGGCGTCCTCGCCTTTCTACTCGAACCGTTATTACGGGGTCGAAGGGGACTGAAACTGAAACGGATGATTCCCCGGCTGACCTGTGGCTTAGCGCTCCGTGCTCCGGGGTCTGGCGACGCCTAGCACCGCTAGTACGGCCGAAGCATCGCCCTCGTATAGGAGGTGCGGTTCGTCTGCCTGGGGCGGGACGAACCGGGTGCGGTAGCGCTTTAGGTCGCTCTCCGAGAAATAGATGGAATTCGGATCGCCTTTGTGGAAGTCGTTGCGCTTACTTACCCTCGCCCACAGTTCATCGTGGCTGACCGCAAGGTAAACGAGCAGGGGGGTGGCGCCGGCATCGACGGCGATACTTTCCCATCTGGCTCGGTCCTCCGGGGTCCAGAATCCGTGGTCCACTACGACATCGTGCCCCGCCTTGAGCTGTTTTCTCAGCTCGACAGTCATGTCTTCGAGGACTGGCCTTTCGAGGGCGGGGAACGTGCCCCGAGGGAAGTCCACGCCGTATACGCCGTGCCGGTGGTACATCTCTTCGTCCGGGCACAACCGGACGAACCCATGGTCTGTGAGTTCACGCGATAGCGTGGTCTTGCCAGAGCCGGGCAGTCCCACCATTAGGACACAGAACGGTGGACGAGGAGCCGTCACGGGGAGACCTCCGATTCCGTGCGCCATGTACGGCCGGGGCCGCCAAGGTCCACGCCGTACTCAACGATGTCGCCCTCGCTGTCCATGAACTTCGCGGTCATCACCACCACCGGCTCCGAGGGCAAGTCATCAGGGTCAAGTTCCAGTAGGCGGGCGTCCTCCGGTGTAAGCGTTCGTGCTGAAGCCGTGTCGATCCGGTGACTGATCGGGTGGCCGGTCGCTTGAGCGATGAGTTGCAGCGACGTCCCTCCCATCAGGCGCTCACTTGCCGCTAGCTGGGGGATCAGCTTGCCGTACCGGGCGGGAATCCACGACGTGCTGTGAGCCACGATGCCGTGTCGGTCCCGATAGACCCGGCTGCGACGAATTACATCGGCGCCGGTCTCCGTATCCAGCGCTTGCGCGACATCGGCCGGTGCAGGGACGACGACCGCTTGATGTGAATCGGACCTCTCGCCGTCCCCCCAGCTAGATCCGGTCCGGCGCCCCCGGTCCAGGCGCTGAGCGCCCGAGGACATGGACCCCGGCCTGTCCAGGACCTCCGTTCCGATGCCGTGAATGCCTTGCACGAGGCCGTCGTTGCGGAGCTTGCGCAGCGCCTTCTCGGCTGTCGCGGTACTCACTTTCCACTCTTCTGCGAGGTTCTTGATGCTTGGCAAGAGTGATCCCGGCTGTAGCTGACCAGACGAGATCAGCTCCGCGTAGTGCGCGGCGATCCTCGCGTATGGCGCCTGATTGGTGGCCTGGCCTGCCATGACGACCGCTCCTCTCGCGACATCCCTGAGGTTCCCTACCCTACCGCTTGACACCGCAGGGAACCCTAGGGAACCCTAGGGATGTGCCCGCCGGTCGGTCCAGTCGGCCTACGGGCACGGAACCTCGACATGCCGGCTTCGGTCGGCTGGTCGCGGTGATGGGGCCTGGGACAGATCAGGCCGAGGCGCCCGGGGCCTTGTCATCCGGAGGGCATATAGACCGAAAGGTCACGTCTCTGCCTGAAACGGGCCTAGGCGGCTCTTCCGTAAGACGGGAGCCGCTGTCCCGAAGGAGACATGCATGTCAGCCCCGGTATTCACGCCGTGAGGGTGCCGGATCAGATCCGGCCCGGGGCGCTCGCACCATCTGTTGCCTGGTTCGGCGGCTCCCGACCAAGGACATTCCGCCGTTCCGGGCCCCTCCATCCCTTCTTCGTCTGGAGACGACCCCGTGTACGACTTTGTTGGGCCCCATCGGGCCGACAGTACGAGCGAGTTCATCGAACTTGCGCTGGGCACCCCGCTTGACCTGTGGATAGGTGTCGAGGGCGAGAGCGAGCAGGACCGGGCGGCGCGTGAGGCGGCGGCCCGGGACATCCTCGCCGACGACCCGGGCATGGTCGACCGGATCACCGCGCTGGCGGTGGAGACCATCGGCCGGACCATGCCGGAGCTGCTGCACCTCGCCCCGGCGTCCCGCCCCGCCCCGGTGGTTCGCCGCCGGTCGGGCAGGAAGGGGCTGGCAGCATGACCACCACCGAGCCGACCTCGGGTGCGGGCACGGCCCGCACGGATGCGAACCTGGATGCCGCTCGCGCGGACGTGAAAGCGGAGATCAGCCGCACGGACAGCAAGGCGTCGCTGTTACTGGCGTTCGTCGGAGCGCTGCTGGCCGGTGTGTGGGCGGTGGCGTCCGGCCGGCGCCTCCCCCTGGCTGTGCTGCTGCTCGGCGGTGCGGCGGTGCTGTTGCTGGGGGGTGCGGCCGGAGTGCTGCTGTGGGCGGTGCGCCCGAACCTGGGCGGGGCCCGGCCGGTCGGGTTCCCCGGTGGGCGACCCTCGCGCCGGAGCAGGTGACCGCTGACCTGTCCGGCGATGACCGGGCGGAGCACATCGCGGCGCTGTCGCGGATCGCGGTGCGCAAGTTCACGTACCTGCGGTGGGCGGTCGACCTGACGTGCGCGGCCGGTGTGCTGTTGCTGATGGCCGCCGCGATCGTGATCGGGGGTGCGGCATGAACCGCACAGCCAAGGCTCTGCTGGTGGCGGCGCTGGTCGTGGTGGTGGGGATGGCGTTCCGGGTGTCGTGGAACGCGTTGCGGGACATCGCCAGCACGGTCGGCGCCGACAGTACGGCGTCCCTGCTCTACCCGTTCGTGGTCGATGGCCTGATGGCGCTCGCGCTGGTGGCGACGCTGGTGCTGACCGGACCGGACCGGAGGTTCGCGCTGCGGGTGCTGGCCGGGTACACCGCCGCGTCGTTGGTCTTGAACTACGTGCACGGTCTGGTGCCGGCGCTGCACGCGCATGCCGCCGGTCGGCTGCATCTGGTCGACTACGCCCCGGCGAACTGGGTGTTGGTGCTGCTGGCCACGTCACTGCCGGTCGGGTCGATTTTCTTCGGCTCCGACCTGGTGGCCAAGGTTCTTCACCACCGACCCGCGCCGATCACAGATCAGGATCAGACCATCCCTTCTACCGTAAATCGGTTGGGGCCTGACCTGCGGGAGTCGACTCCCACCACCCTCCCCGCGCCGGCCGCCCCGCTCGTACCGGAGTCGACCGGCACGGCGCCGCTTCCCGCGCCGGCCGTGGCCGCCCCGTCCGGTCCGCGTCGCCCGACCGGTCCGGTGCCGAAGGTCGCCCGTACGCCCCGGCCGACCCGCACCGCCGAGCAACTGCTGAGCGAGGCTCGGCAGGCAACCGCCGACTGGTCGGACGACGCGCTGACCGGTGAGGCGATCCGCAAGGCCGTCCACACCTCCTCCGCCAACGGCCGGATGCTGCGCGACGCCCTGCGCTCCGAGCGCACCGCCCCGACGCCGCTGCACCTGGTCGACACCGACCAGCGCGCCGACTCCGCTACGGCCCTGTGAGAAGGGGAGACCTCGTCATGACCGACATCAGCAAGGCGTCCGCCGAAGCGGTCGACGCCGCCCGGCAGGGCGAGCAGTTCGCGGTGATCCTCGCCGCGATCCAGGCCGCCCAGATCATCCAGGCCCAGCAGCCCACCGCCCCGCCGGCCCCGACCGTGGTCGCGCCGCAGCGGTCCGGAGCGGACACGGCCGGCAAGTGGCTGGCCATCGGCGTCGGCGGCTCGATGCTCATGGTCACCGTGGCGTTCGCCGCTGTCGCGCTGGCCATCGCGTCGGCCTGCATCGCGTTGGTGGCCGTTGTCGTCTACGGCATCTACCGCGACATCCGGAAGCGGTGACCAGTGATGATCCGCACCCACCCGAACGACCCCCCGCTGACCGCCGGGGAAGCCACGCGCCTGGCCTTGCTCGGCGCGCGGATGGCCAAACGCGCCATCGCGGGCGAGGCGGTTGACCTCTCCGACCTGCAAGGCAAGTTCAACCGCATCATCGATGGCGCCCGCGCCCGCGCCGAGCAGGCTTCGAAGACCGCGAAGGGGAAGTGACCGATGTCCGCGTTCGGTACCCGCCACCGCTTCGAGGCAGGCATGACGTACACCCAGGGAACCCAGGTGTTCACCATGTGGTCCTGCGAGTGCGGCCACCGGGGGAAGACCACCGGCTACACGCCAGCCGCCAAGCGCGCCTGGCGTGCGCACGCCGGGAAGTAGCTCTGCCCCGGACCGGCCGCTTATCCGCCAAGACACCGGCCGGTCCGGCCCCCGCACCTCACATCAGAGAGCAGGTAACCCCAGCATGACCGAAGTCATCGACCTGGACGCGTACCGGCCCCGGTCCGCACCCGATCTGACCAAGCACACCGCCCCGCCTGACACCGCGTCGCCGCGCGAGGTACTGGATGGCGTCATCCTCCCGGCCGGCACTGCTGCGCCTACTCCGGCGCCGTTGTGGCGGCGCACCGCCCGAACGGTGCGGGTGGTCGCCACCGACCAGCGCACCCGCACCGCCGCCCGCGCGGTGGCCCGGCACGGCGCCTACGTGGCCGGCGGCGCGGGCCTCCTCGCCCGCCGGGCGTGGGACGGCCGGTCCGCCGCCCGGTACGAGCGGATGATCCGTATCGCCGAAGCCGCGGGGCAGCACGAGACCGCGATGGAGTGGGAAGAGCGCGGCCGGACCTTCCGGCAGCAGCGTCACCAGCGGCGCATGGACCTGCTCACCGCCCCGCAGCGCATCGCCAAAGCCGCCCTGGTCGGCGCCGCCACCACCGCCGGCGGCCTGCTCACGCTCGGCACCGTGCTGGCCATAGCCGAACGCGACGTGTCGCAGGTCATCGCACCGATCGCGTTCACCATCGACGCGATCCGCACGCTGGTGTGGCTCGGCTCGATCGTGTGGGGCCCGGCGGTCTTCCTCGCCCCCTGGCTTGTGCTGTTCGGGCTGTGGAACACCGGGCGGCGCGGGCAGGCCGCACCTCAGTGGGCACTCCCGCCCGTGCAGCGCTCCAACGACGGCGCCCCCATCACCCCGTCGATCGTGGTCACCGCGCTGCGTGACCTGGGCATCGCCGCGCTGCGCGGCGCCATCCGGGCGATGGAGGACAACGGCGCCGCGATGCTCGGACCGATCCGGATCGCCGGATGCGGCGTCGAAGTCGACGTCACCCTGCCCTCCGGCGTCAGCACCGAGGAAGTCCAAGGACGGCGCCGCAAGCTCGCGGAGAACCTGGGGCGGCATGAGCACGAGGTGTTCATCAGCATCCCGCAAGCCGCCCGCACCGTCCGCCTGTGGATCGCCGACAGTGGCGCGCTGGACGAGCCGATCGGCCCTTCCCCGCTGGCCATCGACGCGGACATGTCCGGCAACTACGCCACCGGCCGGGCCCCGTGGGGACAGGACTTGCGCGGGGACGCCGCGCTGATCAGCCTGTTCCAACGCCACCTGCTCATCACCGGCCTGTCCAACCAGGGCAAGACCGCATCGTTGCGGGCGCTGCTGCTGTGGCTGGTGCTCGACCCGACCGTGGAAGTCCGCATCGCCGACCTCAAAGGCGTCGGCGACTGGCGGATGTTCACCGGGCTGGCCACGGTCCTGATCGAGGGCCCCACCGACGAGCGTGTCATCGACGCCACCGAGATGCTGGAAGAGGGCGTCGCCGAGATGGAGCGGCGCCTGATGGCCCCGGCCGGCACCACCTGGGACCCGCTGATCCTGCTGGTGGACGAGGCGCAGGTGGCGTTCATGTGCCCGGCGGTCGGACCCGACAAGCGCCCCTACGGGGGCACCAAGGCCACCAGCCGGTACTTCCAGGCCGCGCGGAAGATCCACAACCAGGGCCGCGCGGTCGACGTGCTGCTGTGGCAGGGCACGCAGGACCCCACCGACCAGAACCTGCCCAAGCTCGTCCGCGAAGGCGCGCACATCCGCGCTTCCCTTGTGCTGGGCACGGAGTCGCAGGCGCGGATGGCGCTGGGCGACAAGGCCATCGACGGCGGCGCCGCCCCGCACAAGCTCCGGCAGGGCCTGGACAAGGGCACAGTGGTGGTGGCCGGCGACGGCGTGAAACTCGCCCCCGGCCAGTCCTCCATCACCATCCGGACCCACTTCATCGACGGCGATGCCGCCGCCGAGATCGCGGAGCGGGCCAAGGCCCGGCGCACCGGGGTGACCACCCGCGCGGCGGTCGACACGGGCGAGCGGGTGGACGCGCTCGCCGACATCGCCACCGTGCTCGCCGACGCCGACCGGATGCGCACACAAGAGGTGTTGCAGCGCCTCGCCGAACTGCGCCCCACCGAGTACCGGGGATGGAAGTTCGGCGACCTGCGCGAGGTGCTGGAACCGGTCGGCGCGGCCCCGCACAAGTCGGACGGCGTCATGGTCGCCGACCGCGCCAAGGTCCGCGCCGCCCTCGACCAGCGCGCCGCCGACACCGCCGAAGGTGACGCTGAGTAAAGGGAGGTGTCCAGGGATGGAGGGAGAACTCCCTGACTGCCTCCCTGCCCCCGCCTCCTTGATCTGATCTGCGGCAACGCTCACTCAGGGAGGCAGGGAGCCACCCCTCCGCGACCTGCGGAAACCCCTGGAAACACGGGTCCCGGGGTGGCTCCTGCCTCCCTCCCTGCACGCACAGTCACCATTCCGGCGTCAGGAAGGAACGACGCTGTGACCCTGCCCGTCTACCGCTACCGCCTCGCCCCGCATGGCCTGATGACCCGCAACCAGCTCCGGCAGCACGGCCTGAGCGCCGCCCGCGCCGAAGTCGTCGCCGAACTGCGCTGGCGCTCCCGCAAAGCTCGCCACTGCGGCGGATGGCGCACCGCCAACCTCTACGACCCCACCACCGCCCGACCGGTCCGGCCCATGACCCCGGGCCGCTGGCGTTCGCACGAAGCCATGATGCGCGCCCGCCGCACCTGCCCCGCCTGCAAGACCGTGCAGCCCTACGTCATCCCCACCTCGCTGGGCTGCTGCTGGCCCTGCGCCGCGTAGTACCCGTGGCGGCGGCTCCCGACCAAGGACAATCCGCCGCCACGGTCCTCCATCCATCCCCGAGGGGACAGGAGAACCACCAGCATGACCCATCCCACCGCCATCCGGCGACAGTCGGACCGGCTGCTGCTGCTGGACCTGTACTGTTGCGCCGGCGGCGCCGCCACCGGCTATCACCGCGCCGGATTCGACGTGCACGGCGTGGACATCGCCGACCGCCCCAATTACCCGTTCACCTTCACCCGCGCCAACGCGCTGGAACACCTCGCCGACCTGATCGGCACCGGAGAGATCCGTCGCTATGCGATGGTGCACGCCTCCCCGCCGTGCCAGGGCAAATGCACCCTGACCGTGGGCACCAACAACTCCCGTGGGTGGGGCGGTGCCCATGAGGATCTGGTGATCGACACCCGCACTCTGCTGGATGCCACCGACCTGCCGTACGTGATCGAGCAGCCCAACGGGCAGGCCGAGATCCGAAAAGACCTCACCCTGTGCGGCGAGATGTTCGGCCTCGACGTGATCCGGCACCGCAACTTCGAGCTGGGCAACTGGACCGCCCAACGGCCGGCGCACATCCAGCACCGGGGACGGGTACGCGGCTACCGGCACGGCACGTTCTACGACGGGCCGTACGTCGCCGCGTACGGCAACGGCGGCGGCAAGCCCACCGTGCCGGAGTTGCAGGCCGCGATGGGCATCACCTGGACCGACGTGCGTGAAGAACTGACCGAAGCCATTCCACCCGCTTACAGCGAGTTCATCGGTCTTGCGTTTCTCGCACAGATCACGGCGGGGGTGGCGGCATGAACACGCACCAGCGCAACGCTCTGCGCCTCGCGGCCGATGCCGTCCCCGTTCTGCCGTTGCGGGCGGGGAAGGTGCCGTTCGGCAACTGCCCGGCCTGCACCGGCAACGCGTGCGGTGGCCGGCCGAACATGAAGACCCCCGGGCCGTGCGCCTGCCCGGCGCCGTGCCACGGCTGGGCTGCGGCCACAACCGACCCCGGCATCCTGAACTCTCCGGCGTGGACGCGGGCATGGCGTGACGCCGCCGCGGTGGCCTACCACCCCGGCGGCGCCGGCCTGACCGTCGTAGACCTCGACAACGCCGAAGCCATCGCGTGGGCACGCAGGACGCTGCCCGCAGCACGGACCGTGCCGACAACGCGTGGTGAGCACTGGATCTACCGAGGGGCGATGCAGTCCGCCAACGCCGTGCGGCCCGGGGTGGACATCAAGTCCACCATGGCCTACGCCCGTTGGCTCGGCACCGGCACCGGCACCATCGCGGAGCTGCCGGATGCCGTGCGCGCGCTGGTGGTGAAGAAGCCTTCCACTGCCTGGCCGGTTGCCGTCTCGGTGCTCGGGCCGGTCGGGGGTGGGGTATGCCGGCACCGCACCCCGACGTACTTGGAGCGGGGCATTGCCATGGCCGAGCAGACCATCACCGCCGCGTCCGGAGGGGTGCACGCCACCGTGTACCGGACGTTCCTCGCGGTGCTGTCCGCGCACGGCCGGTGTGGCTGCCTCGGTGAAGCGCACATCGCGCGGCTGTTCACTGCCGCGCAGGCCAAGGGTGAATCGGCCCGGCACTGCGCCGACGCGTGGGCCAACGCCCGTGCGCGGTTGGGGGTGTAGCCGTGTCCGAGGACGAGAAGACCCCCGGCCGCGAGGTCATCACCGAGTACGCGCAAGAGCACTTCCGGTACTTCCGCACCGCCGAGGGGACCGTGTACGCGCAGAAGAACGGCCACCCGGTTGCCCGCCCGATCCGCTCGCAGGGCACCACCGGCAGCCACCGCCAGGAACTCATGGTCGGCCTGTTCCGCGACGGGCGCGGCGTCTTCAACGGCACCGCGCTCAAAGAGGCGCTTGACCTCATTGAGGCCCTGGCGCTGACCGAGGACGTGCAGC
This sequence comes from Streptomyces sp. DvalAA-14, assembly GCF_900091855.1. Classification (GTDB taxonomy): domain Bacteria; phylum Actinomycetota; class Actinomycetes; order Streptomycetales; family Streptomycetaceae; genus Actinacidiphila. The sequence goes on along the minus strand of NZ_FMCH01000116.1, from coordinate 5,064 downwards.
CGGTCCACATCCGCGTCGCTCCCGGATTCGACGGGGCCACGTGGCTGGACCTGGGCCGCGACGACGGACAGTCCGTGCGCATCCACCCCGCCGGGTGGGACATCCTCACCCCCGACCCGCGTGAGGTGTGCTGGCGCCGGACCCAGCTCACCGGGGAACTGCCCCTTCCCGCCCGGGACACAGACGGCAAAGGCATCGACCTGCTGCTGAGGCTGTGCAACTTCGCCACCGCCGAGACCGAATGCCTGGCTTTGGCCTGGCTGATCGGCTGCCTCGGGCCCTCGGTCCCGGTGCCGGCGCCGTTCCTCACCGGACCACAGGGGGCGGGCAAGTCCACCGGCGGCCGGATGCTCATCCGGATCATCGAGGGCATGAGCGGCGACCTGCGCCGCGCGCCGAAGGATGAGGAGAACCTGATCGCGGCGGTGGCGGCCGGATGGGTCACCGCCCTGGACAACCTGTCTCACATGACCCCGGACCTGTCCGACGCCATGTGCTGCATCGTCACCGGCGCCGAATCCGTCAAGCGCGCGCTGTTCACCGACGGCGACGTGTTCCGCGCCCGCTACCGCCGACCCCTGCTGCTGACCGGCATCGACGTGGGAGTCATCCGGCCCGACCTGGCCGAACGCCTCCTGCCGCTGCGCCTGGAACGCCCCCGCGTCCGCCGCACCGAAGCGGAACTGTGGGCGGAGTACGCCGAAGTGCTGCCGATCGTGCTCGGGTCGCTGCTGGACCTCACCGTCAAGGTCCGGGCCGCTGTGGCGGAAACCCCCACCGATCTGCGCATGGCCGACTTCGCGCACCTGTGCGCGCAACTCGACGCCGCAACGAGCCTCGGCGCACTCGCCGCCTACCGCGCCAGCCTGGACGACCTCAACGACGACGTGATCGAAGGAGACCTCCTCGCCCAAACCGTCCTGAAGCACGCCGAGAACATCGAACCGGGCACCGGACAGCGGATGACCTCAACCCAATGGCTGAACGCCCTCAGCCGCCTCCACACGGGCGAGGAACTGCGTCCCCTGCCCAAAGGCTGGCCCACCACCGGGAAAGTCCTCTCAGACCGTCTCAAACGCCTCCAGCCCACCCTTGCCGCCCGAGGCGTCATCATCGACACCGGCCGGACCTTCGAAGGCCGCTACCTCGAAATGACCCGCCCCACTGGAACTCCCCCGCCCGAGCAGCAGCAGGCGTTCTGAGGACCGTTCGAGCAGGACAAGCAAGAAGAGCACCACGGGCGCTGCGGTGCGGCGTGCTCCTCTTGCTGTTCGGCCCCTGGGCCGCGTGAAGGTCGTGCCGCGCAGCGGCTCCTTCTTCACGCTGTAAGGCCCACCCGACGACTACAGGAACCCCCTCTTTTGTCCTAAGAGGGAAGACGCTGCGTCATGTGTGTCATGCGGACCGAAAAACCGGCTCCGAGCTGCACGTATGACCATGACGCAGACGGACAGTTCTGCGTCATGCTGCGTCATCTGCGTCATGGGCTGCGTCACGGATGACGCAGCCCATGACGCAACCATGACGCACCCTCGCACCTCTGCGTCATGCAAACCCGCAGGTCACAAGCCCGCATGACGCACATGACGCAATGACGCAGAAATCCAGACCTCGGACACACGCAGTCTCCGCAGCACCCCGTCGTGCACGGCCTTCCCGAACCGCCACGCAAAGGAGCCGTAGTGACCGCCGCCATTGCTGAGTTCACCAGCGAGATCCCGGACGACGACCGCACGTTGGTTCTGCTCACCGTTGAAGAGGCCGCGGTGCGACTCCGCATCGGCCGGACCACCTGCTTCAACCTCATCCGCACGGGCGCTCTGGAGTCCGTGACCATCGGCCACCTCCGGCGCGTTCCGGTCGCGGCCTTGCCCGAATTCGTCGCGCGACTCCGCGCGACGAACCGCGCTGCTTGACCTCGCCCGGGGCGGCGGCTCCCGACCAAGACAGTCCGCCGCCCCGGTCTCCTCCATCCCGACACGATCACAGGAGTCTGCCGGTGGCAGAGAAGGAAAAACGCACCCGTCAACCGAACGGACGAAGCTCCATCTACCTGGGCAGGGACGGCAAGTGGCACGGCCGAGTTACTGTCGGCATCCGTGACGATGGCAAGCCCGATCGGCGCCACGTCGAGCGCAAGACCCGTGCGGAAGTGACCTACGCAGTAAGCGAGTTGGAGCGGCAACGCGAGGCCAAGAGCGTGCGCAAGCCGGGCAAGCCCTGGACGGTTCGGGCCTGGCTGACGCACTGGACTGAGAACGTCGCGCCGTTGGCGGTCAACGACAACACGATGGTCGGGTACGGGGTTGCCGTACGGAAGCACCTCATCCCCGGTTTGGGCGCTCACCGCCTCGACCAGCTCAAGCCCGAACACATCGAAGCCTTCTACGCGAAGATGCAGGCCAACGGCAGTAAAGCCGCAACTGCTCACCAGGCACACCGCACGCTACGCGTCGCGCTCAATGAGGCCGTTCGTCGCGGCCACCTCGGCAGGAATCCTGTTCTGTTGGCCAAGGCACCGAAGGTGGGTGAGTACGAGGTGGAGCCCTACAGCGTGCAGGAGGTCAAGCGGCTACTGAAGGTCGCCGACCGGCACCGCAACTCCGCACGTTGGGCGGTCGCTCTCGCTCTCGGACTGCGCCAGGGAGAAGTGCTGGGCCTGAAGTGGGAGGACGTTGACCTTGACGGCGGATTCCTGATGGTCCGCCGCAGTCGCCACCGTCCCCAGTACGCGCACGGGTGCACAGAACCGTGCGGGCGCAAGGCCGCCGGCTACTGCCCGCAGAGGCAACGCACCAACCCTGAGGTTTCCACCACCAAGTCACGTGCGGGGCGTCGCGCGGTCGGGCTGCCCGAACAACTCGTTGACCTGCTCCGGGCCCACCGAAAAGCGCAGGATGTGGAGCAGGAAGCCGCGGGCGGGAAGTGGGCAGAGGGTGGTTGGGTATTTGCCGACGAACACGGCCGTAGCCCGTCCCACCGAAGGGACTGGGCCGAGTGGAAAGGTCTCCTCAAAGAGGCGAGCGTCAGGGACGGGCGGCTTCACGACGCACGCCACACCGCCGCGACGGTCCTGTTGATCCTCGGCGTACCTGAGCGCGCTGTGATGGGCCTCATGGGATGGTCGACAACCGCCATGGCGGCCCGATATCAGCACATGGTCGACTCAGTACGGACCGAGGTGGCGAAGCAGGTCGACGGGCTGATCTGGACGGCCGATGCGGACCGGCCCGACGATGATGACGATGGGGTCGCGGGCGCCCTCGTACTGCTCAAGTGAGGGAGCATAAGGCGGTCTCTGTGGGGACCGCTTCCCCGCTGTGCATACCGAACGGGTTACCTATCACCATGCGCGCCGGCGGTAGCCTCCGCGCTTGAGCACCTCTGGGTGCTCGTCAGGCAACTCGTGTGACTGACCGCGCCGAAGTCTGTCGACCTGATTCGCCTCCCACCGAGTGAGTGGACCCAAGGTGGGCTTCAGCGCGGTCAGCTCTTTGCACCGATCGGCCCGGCGACCACACGAGCAGTACCCCTCCCGGTCGTCGTCCTGATGGTGCAGTCGGTGAATTGCCCACAGGGAGCGGAAGCCCTGGTCTCTGGATCGGTAGGCTTGGTCTCGTTTCTCTTGGGCGTCGGCTACCTGTCTGTTAGTCCACCACCTTTCTACGGCGGCTGGGGGAGCTTTCTCGACGCCATCGCTAATGGTCAGTAGTAGTTCCTGGACCTGAGATTGAAGGCGAGCGACCTTAGTGTTGCGGTCTTCGAGGGCCCCTTGCAGGCGGGTGACCTCACTAGTTCGCTCCTCTTGCTCTAGAGCAAGTTCCGATCGCCATAGCGCTATGTGATCCGTGTCGCGCAAGAGCACTTTCGCAACAGTGTCCCCCTGGTGGCGTTTGCATCCCTTACAGATCACGTGGTCCGTGTGGGATGTGAAGTGGAACTCCTGCNCGGTTTTGCAGCAGAGACACCCAGTGAGCACCGGGCGATGAAGCGGGTGGCTGTGCACAGGCCCCTCCGTCGAGCGACGTTAGATCCTGTCAAGGATGCCACCCGCCTCTGACAACCTCGCTTGTTCGACTTGACCGCTTCATCGGTGGGCCTTGCGTGCTGATGCAGCGCTGAACGGACATGAGTGAGGACTGAGACGGAAAGTGAGACGCAGACGCTGACAGGGCGGCGCCCAGTGCGGGGCGCCGCCCTTCGTTTTGCCTGGTCGGACAACCAGAGGCCGTGACCGGAATCGAACCGGCGTAACTCGCTTTGCAGGCGAGTCCCTCAACCTCTCGGGCACACGGCCGTGTCCCTTGCTGGGGCCTTCCTGATCCCTCGGTGGGCCCCTGGTGCGTCTACGACGATGCCGGGTCGGCGGTGGCGCGGTCAATGGGGCGGGCGGCCGCGCCACGGGACTGCCATGGCGCGTTCACAAACGGGGGATGGGGGCCGGCGCATTCACGCATGGGCGGGTCGGGGGCCGGTCCCGGGACCAAAGGCGGAGGGCCGGTCAGTCGCACGGCAGGGGCGTAACCGTCGTTTGCCCCTTACGCTGGGCGGGTGACTGTTGCGCGGGCTCGGGACGGAGAGCGGGACGACCAGCGGGTATCCGCGGCCGGGGCGGAATCCGAGGACGGGGTGCTCGGGAAGCGGTACCGGGCCTTGACGTTCGGGATCGTGGCCACCGTGCTCATGATCGCCTTCGAGGCGACCGCGGTCGGCACCGCGATGCCGGTGGCGGCACGCGACCTGGACGGGCTCGGGCTGTACGCCTTCGCCTTCTCCGGCTACTTCACCACCTCGCTGCTGGCCATGGTGGTCAGCGGCCAGTGGTGCGACCGCAGCGGCCCCCTGCCGCCCATCGCCGGCGGCATCGGCTGCTTCGCCGCCGGGCTGGTGATCAGCGGCACGGCCCAGTCGATGGGAGTGTTCGTGCTGGGGCGGGCGGTACAGGGCCTCGGCGGCGGGCTGGTGATCGTCGCGCTGTACGTGGTGGCGGGCCGCGCCTATCCGGAACGGCTGCGGCCCGCGGTGATGACCGCGTTCTCCGCGTCCTGGGTCGTCCCGTCGATC
>NZ_FMCH01000610.1 GCF_900091855.1 Streptomyces sp. DvalAA-14 | reverse complement strand
GCCCGGCGCGAGCGCGTCGCCGGCGCCCGCCAAGGGCACGGCCCAGGTGACCGGCACGGTGGCGACCGGCATCAACTCCCCGTGGGGCCTGGTCCAACTCCCCGACGGGTCCCTGCTGGTGGCCTCCCGCGACACCGGGCGGATCTCCCGGGTGGACACCGGCAAGGGCACCGTCACCCCGATCGGCAGCGTGCCCGGGGTCAGCCACACCCAGGGCGGTGAGAACGGCCTGCTCGGTCTGGCGGTCTCCCCCGACTTCGGCTCCGACCACCAGGTCTACGCGTACTACAGCACCGACTCGGACAACCGCGTCGTCCGGATGCTGTACGACCCCTCGCGGGAGAAGGGCGAGCAGCTCGGCGCCCCGGACACGATCCTGCGGGACATCCCCACCGGCACCCTGCACAACGGCGGGCGGATCGCCTTCGGCCCCGACGGCATGCTGTACGTGGGCACCGGCGAGACCGGCAAGCGCGGGCTGGCCCAGGACATGAAGTCGCCGGCCGGCAAGATCCTGCGGATGACGCCCGACGGCCAGGTCCCCAAGGACAATCCGACTCCGGGCTCGCTGGTCTACTCCCCCGGCCACCGCAACGTCCAGGGCCTGGCCTGGGACCCGCAAGGCCACCTGTGGGCCTCGGAGTTCGGCCAGGACACCTGGGACGAGCTGAATCTGATCGAGCCCGGCAAGAACTACGGCTGGCCGGTGGTCGAGGGCATCGCCCACCACCCGGGTTTCGTCGATCCCGTCGTCCAGTGGCCCACCGAGCAGAACTCCCCCAGCGGGATCGCCTACGCGGCGGGGTCCATCTGGATGGCCGCCCTCAAGGGTGAACGGCTGTGGCGCATCCCCCTCGACGGCACGAAGGCCGCGGCGCCCCCGCAGTCGTTCTTCACGGCGAAGTACGGCCGCCTCCGTACGGTCGTGGCCCTCGACGACCACACCTTGCTGATCTCCACCAGCAACACCGACAATCGCGGTACTCCGAAGCGGGGGGACGACCGCATCCTGCGGGTCTCCGTGAGTTAGGCCACGTTCGGGTAGGGCACCCCCGGCCAGAGTCGCGACGTGCCCCGAAGGGGCGCGGGGACGCGCGCGCGCGCGTCGC
>NZ_FMCH01000018.1 GCF_900091855.1 Streptomyces sp. DvalAA-14 | reverse complement strand
ACCGGGACCCGCCGGGGGACCCGGGGTCGTGGGGACAGGCCCGGAGGGCGGATGCTCAGCGCCGGTAGGGGTCCCCCTCGGGCAGCCACGCGTCCGCCGCGTAGAGCCCGAGTTCACCCACGCCCTCACAGAGCGCGTCGACCACCGCGAGGACCGCCGCCCGCTCCTCGTCACGCCGCCGGACCAGGGACCACGTCCAGTACACCTTCGGCGCGATCAGCGGCCGGCGGACCAGGTCGGGCGGCAGGGGAGCGGTCTGCCCCTTGGGCTGGTTCACCACCGGGCGGCCGCTGCGGCGGACATGGTCGAAGAACGCGGGGCCGGTGCTGCCCCCGGCGGGGACGCGCCGCGCCTCGGCCCCCGTGTCCCGGGCCAGTTGTTCCGCGAAGGCGTTCCAGGACGACCACGACATGGTGTCCTCGTCGACGAGGACCAGGGCGTCCTCGACGGCCACCTCGCCGGCGTCGTCCCCGGTGGCGACGGCGTAGAGCCGGTCGGCGCCGAGCAGCCGGGCGCTCAGGCCGCGCTCCTCCAGATCTTCGGTCCGCACCCAGCACACCGCCAGGTCCAGGCTGCCGTCGGCGACCCGGGCGGCCTGCGCGTGGGACGGCGCGACCCACGCGTCGAGATGCACCGGGGCCACGGCGGAGGTGCGGGCGGTCAGGTCGGCCGGCAGCCAGTTGACGTAGCCGAGCCGGACGGGCGTCGACCCGGCCAGCCGGCCGGCGCGGCGCCGGAGGTCGTCGGCGCGTTCCAGCAGCGCGCGGGTGTGCGGGAGGAGGGCCGCGCCGGCCGGGGTCAAGGTCACCGAGCGGCGGTCGCGGTCGAACAGCCGTACACCCAGGTCGCGTTCGAGCGCCTTGATCTGCTGGGACAGGGAGGGCCCGGCGATCAGGAGCCGCGCGGCGGCCCGCCCGAAATTCAGCTCTTCGGCGACCGCGAGAAAGTACCGCAACTGGCGCAGCTCCACGTCTGCCATGGTACGGGGGCTGGGAGGCAGCGCCTACCAGCAGCAAGGCAGCCGGTCATGGCATCCGCCCTGGTGGCGGGCCCACCATAGCCACGGCACCACCTGAACGCAGCACCTGACGGCACCACCTGAGCGCACCACCGTCGGACGGAGAAGGATCATGCGAGAGTTCCTGGTCGAGATCACCACCACCATCCCCGAGGGCATCACTCAGGAGGAGGTCGACCGGCGGCGCGCCGCCGAAGCGGTCCGCGCCCGCGAACTGGCCGCTACGGGCAACCTGGCCCGGCTGTGGCGCCCGGTCGGTGAACTCCGCAGCATCGGCGTGTGGCGGGCCGCCGACGAGGACCGGCTCCACGAAGAGGTGCTCGGCACGCTGCCGCTCCGCCCGTGGATGACACTCACCGTCACCGCCCTCGAGCCCCACCCCAACGACCCGGGTGAGGTCGTGCACCCCCGGTGAGCAGGACACGAACCCCGCGCCGCTTCCCGTTGCCCCGACGAGCGGCAGGAGTGCGCCCCGAAGGGGGCGCGGGGCACCGTACGTCCGGCGGGCCAACCGCCGCGGATCCCGGACCGAACCCCGGCACATCGCCGGGCCGGGCCGGGAGCGGAATGCCCCGCTCGCCCTGGGTCCACGTTGCCCAGGTCGCCGCGGCCCTCGCCGCCGGTATGGGGGTGGGCCGCTTCGTCTACACCCCCATCCTCCCGTTGATGCACGCCCAGGCGGGGCTGTCCGCCGGCGCGGGCGCGAATCTGGCCACCGCCAACTACGTCGGCTACCTGGCCGGCGCGCTCGCCGGCATCCTGCTCCCGGGGCTGGTCCGCTCCCGCGCCGCCCTGCGCGGCTCGCTGATCGTGCTGACCGCCACTCTCGCCGCCATGCCCGCCACACACAGCCTCGCCGGCTGGCTCGCGATACGGCTGCTCGCCGGGGCGACCAGCGCCCTGATCTTCGTCATCGCCGCCAGCTCACTCCTCAGCCATCTGCGCGACCGGCCCGCCCACCTGCCGGGCTGGGCGTTCGGCGGTGTCGGCGCCGGGATCGCGCTGTCCGGTGCGCTCGTGCTCGTGCTGCGCTCCGTCGGGACCTGGCAGGCCGCCTGGTGGGCCGCGGCGGGACTCGCCGCGGTCCTCGCCGCGGGCGCGTGGAATCTGCGCCCCGAAGCCGGGCCCGAAGCCGGGCCCGAAGCGGGGCCCGAAGCCGGGCCCGAAGCCGGGCCCGAAGCCGGGCTCGCATCCCCATCCGCGTCCCCACCCGCGTCCCTGTCCCGTCCCGGCCTCCCGCCGCAGGCCGCCCCCCAACCGGGCCTGCGCCCGCACCGCTGGTTCGCCGCCCTGTTCATCGGCTACACCCTCGAAGGCATCGGCTACATCGTGGCCGGTACGTTCCTGGTCGCCGCGATCGGGCAGAGCTCCCCGGGCTGGGTCGCCAGTGGCGCCTGGGTGCTGGTCGGCCTGGCGGCCGTACCGTCCTCTGCGCTGTGGGCCCGGCTGGGCCGGCGCTGGTCGCGCCCCGATCTGCTGTGCGCGGCACTGCTCGTCCAGGCGGTCGGCATCGCCCTGCCCGCGCTGATCGGCGGCGTGGCGGCCGCCTTGTTCGCCGCGTTCCTCTTCGGTGCGACGTTCATCGGCGTCAGTACGATCACCCTGGCCGTCGGAGCCGAGCTGCGCTTCCCGCGGTCGGTGGCGCTGCTGACCGCCGGGTACTCCGTCGGCCAGATCCTGGGGCCGCTGGTCGTCAGGCCGCTGCTCCATCATGGCTACCACCCGGCGCTGATCCTGGCCGCCGCGGTGGTCCTCCTGGCCGCCGCTGCCGCGGGTGTCCTGCGGATCGGCTTCCCGCAACAGCAGGACGCGGATGCGAGGGCGGCCGTCAGATCACGGCCGCGGCCTCCCGCGGCGCCTGCGCACCGAGCAGGGCCAGGGCGTTGGCGGACAGACCGCTGAGCCGGTCGGTGCTGTTGTAGAGCTTGGCGAACAGCACCTGGCCCTCGAGCTGGGACACGATCGACCGCGCGGCTTCCCGGGGGTCGGCCACGGTGACCTCACCGCGCTCCCGGGCCTCGGCGACGACGGTGGCGATCATCTCGACCTGCGCGTCGAAGATCTCCTGCAGGCGGGTGCGGATGGCCTCGGTCTGGTTGCTCATCTCCAGGGCGAGATTCCCGAACATGCAGCCCGAGACGGTGCCGCAGCTCTGCTGGCCGGCGAGCTGGGCGGCCTCGGTATCCGTGAACAGCTGCCGCAGCCGGTCCAGCGGACCCGCGTCGGTGCTCAGGGCGCGGGTCCAGTCCCGCCGCTGGCCCGACCAGTGCTCGTCGATGACGGCGAGCGCGAGGGCTTCCTTGGACTCGAAGAAGTAGTAGAAGCTGCCCTTAGGCACCCCGGCCGCTTTGCAGATCTCGGCCACGCCCAGCGCGGAGTAGCCGCGTGACTCGACGAGTGTCTGCGCGGCGCCGAGGATCTTCTCTCTGGCGCTGCTGTTTCGTCCCATGGTGCGAGTGTATGACCGATCGCCGCGCAGTACTAGACCGGTCGGCTGGTTCACCGCGGCCGGGCGGTGGCCGGGGTGCGGCAGGGGTAGCCCCCTGGGGCTGTTGGCGACGTGCACCCGGTCGACGGCTGGTGGCGCCGTTCCTCGCGCCCCTGGGGGCGGGGGTTCCGAGGTGGCTTCGGGACGGTGCCCCGAAGGGGCGCGGGGAACTGCGCGGGCAACCCGCCACCGGCCGGTGGTCCGGATGGGGCCGGGGACCCCCTTTGGGCCGGTGGCCACGTGCGGCCGCGCGAAGGGCTGGTGGCGCGGTTTCGAGGTGGCTTCGGGACGGCGCCCCGAAGGGGGCGCGGGGAACTGCGCGGGCAACCCGCCGCCGGGCGGTGGCCCGGGTGCGGCCGGGGAGCTCCTCCGGGCCGGTGGCCACGTACCCCGCGGCCCCTTGCCGCCCCCGCAGGCCCCCGCAGGCCCCGCGGCCTAGAGCTTGTCGAGCCAGAGAACGATCCCGGTCAGATCGTTCAGCACGCCCGCCACCCCCGCCCTGATGGCGGCCCCGCAGCGCTCGGCGGTGAAGGAGGCGGGGTCGTAGGTCGAGGACGCGCCGAGGCCCTCGCCGCGGAAGGACGCGCCGGACCAGTCGACCGCCGTGACGTTGGCGGTGGGTTCGGCCAACTCCGCGCCCACGACGAGGAACTGCTGGGACAGGTGGTTCGGGGTGACCGTCGCGAGCGGGTCGATCAGGTCGTTGCCCGCGCTGACGATGAGGTCGGGGCGCATCCGCAGCGCCTTGGTGATGCCGGGGAGGAGGTCGGACGCGGGGTCGGCGACCACCGTTCTGAGGTCGGCGTGCTCCTCCTCGGCCCAGTCCTGGACCGCGTTCACCAGCGCCTTGGTCGGCCGGTCGGTGCCGGCGGTGAGCAGGACGACGCGGTAGTCCTTCGACGGGTGGACCCCGTCCCACGAGCCGGGCCGCGGGGTGGCGGTCGCCTCGGGGGCGGGCGGGGCGGCCTGGTCGATGAACCCCGGGCCGAGCGTGCCGACGGGCGTGGGCCGGGGGTGCGGGCGCGACCAACTGTCGCCGGAGCCGCATCCGGTGACCAGCGCGGCGGCCGCGGCCAGCGTGGCGGCGGCCCGGAGCGAGGGGCGCAAGGCGATCGTCCTCCGAGGGGTGGCGGATGGTGCGCCCTCATCCTCTCCTTCCGATTGCCGCTGCTTTACCTCTATGGGTGGCTTTCTTGAGGTTGTTTTTGCACAGTTCGCCGATGGGTCCTTTTGCGTTCACTTGGGACATGGACCGTGCGCTGGCAACCTTAAGGAGCCACATGTCAGCACGGGTCCGCCGCAGTATCGTCGGGATCATCGCGGCGGTGATCGCTTTCCTGGGCGTCGGGCAGCCGGCGTCCGCGCACGGGTTCTCGTCGGTGGTCTACGTCCATGTCACCGCGGGCGGCGACGGCCGGCTGCGGACGACGCTGCAGCTCGAGTACGACCTCTTCGTCGTGTCGACCGCCGACGCCGAGCACGACGACGCCCTCTTCCGCGCGGGCACCGCCGCGTTCGACGCCGGTGACACCCGCGGGCAGGCCGCCGCGCTCGACGCCCACGCCGCGGCGGCCGTCCGGTACATCACCGAGCGCTTCACGGTCACCTCGAACGGCAAGGCCTGCGCGCCGGTCCGGGCCGGCGGCTTCACCATGGGCCGGCAGCAGGGCGTGCCCTACGCGCAGTTGCCGCTCGACTGGGCCTGCGCCGGCCGGGACGGCGACCAGGTGCTGCGCAGCGCGCTGTTCCCCGACGCCGAGACGTACGTCACCGGCACGAAGACGATCGTCACCTACCGGGTCGACGGCCGTTCGGGCAGCGCCGCGCTGGACGCGGATCATCCGTCGTTCTCGCTCGCGCAGCCCTGGTACCAGCGGTTCTGGGAGTTCTTCCGGCTGGGCGCCGAGCACCTGTTGACCGGGACCGACCACATCCTGTTCCTGCTCGCGCTGATCGCCGGGTCGCGGCGCCTGCGCGAAATCGTGCTGGTGGCCACGAGTTTCACCGTCGCGCACTCGGTGACCTTCGTGCTGGCCGCGCTGGGCCTGGTGGATGTGCCGTCGAAGGTGGTGGAGCCCGTCATCGCGCTGTCGATCGCGGTGGTCGCCGGCTGGTACCTGTGGCGGGTCTGGCGGCGCGGCGGCCACGCGACCGAGCTACGGGCGCCGGGACGCGGTCACTTCAGCCTGGACCGCGCGGGCTGGACCCGCCTCGGCGTCGTGTTCTGCTTCGGCCTGGTGCACGGCCTGGGTTTCGCCGGTGCGCTGGGCGTCGACGCGGCGTGGTCGTGGACCCTGCTGTGGTCCCTGCTGGTGTTCAACATCGGCATCGAGGCGGTGCAGTTGGCGCTCATCGCCGCCCTCTTCCCCTTGCTGGCGGTGCTGCGGCACCGCGCGCCGACCGCCGGGCTGTGGGCGACCGGCGCGATCTCGGCGGGCGTGTTCGTCATGGGGCTGGTGTGGTTCCTGCAGCGGGTGTTCGGGTGCTGAGCCGGTGCCGATCCCAGAACGTTTAGAGATCGCAAAGTTTGTGTCTATGTTTGGTTAATCTCGCGATGAGACCTTAACGATCGCCATTCCAGGCACTTCGGTGCGCAAAAAGGAACGAGAACTGATGAGATCGACGAGTTCGACGCAAGCCTCGCGGCTTGTGCGGCGTCGCGTGGCCACCGGGGTCACCGCGGCATTCCTGGGCCTGACCGTGGCCCTCGGCAGCGGCCTGGTGTCACCGGCCGCCGCCGCCGACCCCACCACGCTCACCGGCGTCATCCTCGGTGTGGGCGCCAACGAGTCCCAGCGCACGGTGACCTGGTACTCCTCGGCCGACACCGCGCAGAAACTCCAGGTCGCCCCGACCGCGGACCTCGTCGGCGGCGAGTTCCCGGCCGGCGCGGCGACGGTCGACGCGGCCGGCGGGGCGAACATCGCCACCAGTGGCGGCTTCAACCGGCACGCGACGGTCACCGGCCTCAAGGAGCGCACCGCGTACTCCTACCGCGTCGGCGCCGAGGGCAACTGGTCCGCGACGTACGCCTTCAAGACCCAGGACTTCGAGGGCGACTACGACTTCCTGTTCTTCGGCGACCCGCAGATCGGTTCGTCCGGCGACACGGCCAAGGACCAGGCCGGCTGGCAGGACACCCTGGATGTCGCGCTGACCGCCAACCCGGACTCCGAACTGCTGGTGTCCGGCGGCGACCAGGTCGAGAGCGCCAACACCGAGTCCCAGTGGAACGCCTTCCTGGCCCCCGACAAGCTGCGCCAGTACCCGTGGGCCGCCACCATCGGCAACCACGACGTCGGCGGCAAGGCCTACGAGCAGCACCTCTACACCCCGAACACCGACCGCTCGGGCCCGCTGTACTCCAACGGCGACCCGGGATCCAACACGTCCGGCGGTGACTACTGGTACATCTACAAGGATGTGCTGTTCATCGACCTCAACAGCAACAGCTACGCCACCTCCCAGGGCGGCGGCGGCGACGCGGCGCACATCAAGTACGTGACCGACGTCATCAACCAGCACGGCGCCGAGGCCAAGTGGAAGGTGCTGACCTACCACCACGCCATCTACTCGCCCGCCGACCACGCCAAGGACAGCGACAACAAGACGCGCCGGGTCGACTTCCCGACCGCGTTCTCCAAGCTCGGCGTCGACCTGGTCCTCCAGGGCCACGACCACAGTTACTCGCGCAGCTACCTGATCAAGAACGGCGAGAAGGCCGACACGAACGAGCAGCCCGGCGCCGCCGACGTGTACCCCGGTCCCGGGGGCGTGCTCTACGTGACGGCGAACTCCTCGTCGGGTTCGAAGTACTACGACATCACGACGCCGGACAGCAGCGGCACGAGCGGTGCCGGCAACGGCGCCGACCCCCTGAACCCGAAGAGCTACTGGTACAACTCGGTTCAGGACCAGGAGCACGTCCGCACCTACGTCAAGGTCCAGGTGCGCGACGACAAGCTCGTCGTGGAGGACATCCGCAGCGGCACCTGCGCGGCCCCGAACGCGGCCGTGGAGCACGGCTCCTGGTGCACCAACACCACCGCCGACCAGCCCGTCGGCTCCCTCGTCGACAAGGTCTCGGTGCACCCGTACCACGGCGCCGGCCAGGATCTCCAGGTCAACGTGCCGAACGCCGCCCCGGGCGAGTTCGGCTGGACGATCGACGGCTACAACGGCCTGGTGGACCTCGGCACCGCGCAGGAGAAGGGCGGCGACCACTTCGAGGCGACCGGCACCATCAACCCGATCGCCGTGTCGGACAGCCGCCGCTCGCTGTCGCCGTGGTCCATCTCGGCCAATGTGAGTGACTTCCAGGACGCCGGCAAGACCTTCTCCGGCTCCTACCTCGGCTGGGCTCCGCGTGTGCTGCAGGACGGCGCGGGTGCCAAGGCCGGCGGCTCGGTGGCCTCCGGCTACGACGACCAGGGCAAGGGCCTGTCCATATCGCGCGGCCTCGGTTCGGCCGCCCAGGGCCACACCCGGGGTACCGCCAAGCTCGGCGCCGACCTGAATCTGAAGATTCCGGACAGCGTCGAGAAGGGCGGCTACCGCGCCACCCTCACGATCACCGCACTGAGCAGCTGATCGACCCGTTCCGCCCGGCGGGGCAGGCCGCTTCCGGCGGCCTGCCCCGCCTCTCGCGCCAGGAGAATCCCGAGATGCACGCGCCCACCCCGCGCACCCCGCGCCCGAAGACCACCGCCACCGCTGTCGTACGCGGCCTCGCCCTGGCCCTGGTCGCGGCCTGCGCGATCACCGGCCTGCGGATCGGCCCCGCCGCGGCGGCCGACGGCGACGTCACCTGGACGGTCCGGACGGCCGCGAACGGGTACGGCGCCGACCGGTCCAGCTTCAGCTACGGCGTCAACCCCGGCGGACAGGTCAAGGACACCATGGCCGTCGCCAACCACGGCACGGCCCCGCTCACCCTCGCCGTCTACGCCGCCGACGGCTTCACCACCGACACCGGCCAGCTCGACCTGCTGCCCCGCGGCAAGAAGTCGGTCGGCATCGGCGCCTGGGTCCGCGCCGACCGCGCGAACGTCGTGGTCAAGCCCGGGAAGTCCGTCGACGTCCCCTTCACCATCTCCGTCCCGGACAACGCCACGCCCGGCGACTACGTGGGCGGCGTCCTCACCTCGCTCAAGCAGTCCGACGACGCGGCGGGCATCAACGTCGACCGGCGGCTGGGGATCCGCGTCAAGCTGCGCGTCAGCGGCAAGCTCACGCCGGGTCTGGCGATCGAGAACCTCCACGCGGACTACGCCGGCTCGGCCAACCCGTTCGCCTCGGGCGACGCGACCGTCACCTACACGATCCACAACACCGGCAACGCCGTGGTGTCGGCGCGGCAGGCGGTCGCGGTCACCGGCCCGTTCGGATGGCTGCGCGCCGAAGCCGGCGACATCGCCGCGCCGCCGCAGCTGCTCCCGGGGGAGAGCTGGCCGGTGAAGGTGCCCGTGCACGGCGTGGCACCCGGAGTCCGGCTGGCCGCGACCGCGACCGTCACCCCCCTGCTCACCGACGCGTCGGGCTCCACCAGCCCGCTCGAACCGGTCCGCGCCACCACGCACGGCTGGGCCGTCCCCTGGACGCTGCTGGTGCTGGCCGTGGTCCTGATCGCGCTCGTCGCGGGAGCGCTGGTCCTCGCCCGCCGCGGCCGCGCCCGGCGCAAGCAGCGGGAGGACGCCCGGGTCCGGGCCGCCGTCGAGCGGACGC
>NZ_FMCH01000553.1 GCF_900091855.1 Streptomyces sp. DvalAA-14 | reverse complement strand
GAGCTGACGCGACCGGCGGTCCAGGCCCTTACGGTCGTCGCCGGACCCACCGGCAGGGGTGCGCTGGGCGCGCAGTTCCCCGCGCCCCTCACGGGGCCCGCCCCCGCGGAAAAAGGCACGCCTTCCGGGGCGAACGCCACCGGCGGTCCGGGCCCTTGCGGTCGTCGCCGGACCCACGGGCAGGGGTGGGGCTGGGCGCGCAGTTCCCCGCGCCCCTGACGGGTAGGCGGAAGGGGCCCGGATGCCCTTCGGGCCGACCCGGGACCCGCTGGCTGCGGGTCGGCACCGAGGTCGTTGTCTACTGGGCTTCCGGGCCCTTTCCGGGTCGCACCTGCCGGTCGGGCGGCCCTCCCCCTCCGTGCCCTCGCGGGTGGAGGGGCCCACTGGCGAGCCGCGTTCCGCGTCGGGGGCGCTGGGCCTGGCTGCCAGTGGCGGCGTGCACGTGCGGCGCGACGCCCCATGGCCCAGCGTGGTCGACGCAACCGCGGAGTGCCCCCGGTCCGACGTCCTGTGGTGGACTCGGCCGAACCTACTCGCCTCCGACCAGCACCTGTCAACACCCCTGTGACCTGCTGGGTTTCGCCAAATCAGCAGGTCAGTACCGACTCGGCCGCCGGGTTACGACACGCCGCTGCCCGGCGAGGGCACACCGTTCGGCGGCATGGCGGAAACCGCAGCTCACCCGTTCGGCCGCGGGTGGACGGTCCGGCCGGCGACCACCGTGCGCAACGCCGTGGGCAGTGGGCCGCCGGGGGTGACATCGGGCAGGCCGGGGGTGCCGGAGCGCGGGTCGGTGGACCAGTTGGCGACGCGCTGGTCCGGGGCCTGGACGACCAGGTCGCCGACGCTCCAGACGGCGTAGTCGGCGGGCGCGCCGGGCACCAGGACGCCGGCGTCGTCGCGGCCGATCGCCCGCCAGCCGCCCCGGGTGTGGGCGTTGAAGGCCGCGCGGGCCGAGATGCGGTGCCCGGGTGTGCGGTGGAAGGCGGCGGCCCGGACCGCGCCCCAGGGGTCGAGCGGCGTGACCGGGCTGTCGGAGCCGAGCACCAGCGGCACCCCGGCCCGGGTCATCGCCGCGTAGGGGTTGAGGTCGGCGGCCCGTTCGGCGCCGAGCCGGCGGGCGTACATGCCGTCCGCACCGCCCCAGGTCGCGTCGAAGGCGGGCTGGACGGAGGCGACGAGCCCGAGCTCGGCGAAGGCGTCGATGGTCCGGGCGGACATGAGCTCGGCGTGCTCGACCCGGTGCCGCAGCGCCCGTACCCGCTCCAGGCCGGCCGCCTCGGCCGCGGCCCGGACCCCGGCCACCACCGCGTCGATCGCCGCGTCGCCGATGGCGTGGAAACCGGCCTGCACGCCCGCCTCGGTGCACAGCAGCAGGTGCCGGGCGACGGTCTCGGCGTCCAGGTGGGCGACGCCGGAGTGCGGGGCGTCGGCATAGGGCGCGTGCAGCAGCGCGGTGCGGGAGCCGATGGAGCCGTCCACGAACAGGTCGCCGCCGGCGCCGACGGCGCCCAGGTCGCGGATCCGCTCCCGGTCGGCGGAGGTCTGCCAGGGCTGCGCCCAGTAACCGAAGACCCGGGGCCCGTTCTCGGCGGCGGCCAGCGCCAGCAGCCCCGTCAGGTCGTCCTCGCTGGAGATGTCGGGGCCGGCGCATTCGTGCACCGCCCCGATGCCCTGGGCGGCGGCGTGCGCCAGCGCGGCCCGCTGGGCGTCGGCGCGCTGGGCGGGTGGCACGGCGTCGTGGGC
Organism: Streptomyces sp. DvalAA-14; assembly: GCF_900091855.1. Taxonomy (GTDB): domain Bacteria; phylum Actinomycetota; class Actinomycetes; order Streptomycetales; family Streptomycetaceae; genus Actinacidiphila. Next base: position 3,327 of record NZ_FMCH01000553.1, on the reverse strand, counting down.
GGCGCGGCGTACCGCGTGGTGGGCGTCGCGGGTCAGCGGGCCCGCCGGATCGTAGCCGGGCTGCCGTTCGATGCCGGGGACCAGGGCGAGCAGGGCGGTGCTGACGGCCGCGGAGTGCACGTCGGTACGGGTCAGGTAGAGCGGCCGGCCGCCCGCCGCCCGGTCGAGTTCGGCGCGGGTCGGGGGCGGTGCTCGGGCCAGCGGCTCTCGTCCCAGCCGTGGCCGAGCAGTACCCGGTCGGCGGGGCGGGCGGCGGCGTGCGCGGCGGTCCGGGCCAGCGCCTCGGCCAGCGAGTCGGCGTCGGACAGGTCGAGGCCGGTCAGGGCCAGGCCGGTGGCGGTGGTGTGCACATGGGCGTCGGTGAAGGCGGGGGTGACCAGCGCGCCGTCCAACTGGACCACGGTGTCGACGCCGTCGGCGAAGGAGTCCGCGGCGCCCTCGGAACCGACCCAGGCCACGGAGCCGCCGTCCACCACCATGGCGGTGGCGAAGGGGTCGGCCGGGCTGTAGACGAAGCCGCCGCGCAGCAGCACGGTGCCACGCGGTTCGCCGCCCCGGAGGTGCTCGGGACCCTGGATGTTCTCGGTCGCGTCGGCGGTCCGCCGCCCGGAGGTGTCGTGCATGGGCACCAGTCTCCCCCGCGCCGGACCGCGTGCGGCGACGGGGGCGGTCCCACGGCCGCACGGCGGCCCGGCACCCCGGTTGACCCGGCGGCGGTCCGGCGGCCGGTCACACCCGCGGCGGCCTGGCCTCGTACGCCGTGGACAGCACGACCGTGGTGCGGGTGGACACCCCGGCCAGGCTGCGGATCCGGCCGAGCAGGTGTTCCAGCTCGATGGGGGTGGCGACCCGCACCTTGAGGATGTAGTTTTCGTCGCCGGCCACGCTGTGGCACGCCTCGATCTCGGGGACCTCGGTGAGCCGGTCGGCGATGTCGTCGGGAGCGCTGGGGTCGAAGGGCTTGACCGAGATGAACGCGGTCAGGGACAGGCCGATCGCCTCGGCGTCGATGATCGCCGCGTACCCGCGGATCACCCCGCGCTGTTCGAGCCGGCGCACCCGCTGGTGCACCGCCGAGGTGGACAGGCCGGTGGCCTTGCCCAGGTCGGTGTAGCTCATCCGCCCATCGGCGACGAGAAGTTCCACGATGTGCCGGTCCAGCTCCTCCACAGCCGACGACCTTACCGGCCCGGCGGGCGTTTGTGTCAGGTGGACGTCAAGCGGCGCAGATAGTCGTTGCGGAACGTGCCCGCCGGGTCGGTCCGCTCGGCCAGGGCCAGGAAGTCCGCCATCCGGGGGTAGGCGGCGCGGATCCGGGCGGGGTCGGTGCGGAAGAGCTTGCCCCAGTGCGGCCGGGGGTCGAGGGGGGCGAGCGCGGCTTCGACGGCGGTCAGCACCGGGGCGACGGCGGCCGGGTCCTTGATCCAGGTGAAGTGCAGCGCCACCGTGTCGCGGCCGTGCGCGGGGCTGAGCCACAGGCGGTCGGCGGCCACGGTGCGGATCTCGCAGATCTGGAGCACGGGGGCGACGGTCGCGCGCAGCTCGGCGAGGGCGTGCAGCGCGGCCACCGCGTTCGTCCGCGGCAGCAGGTACTCGGACTGGAGCTCCTCGCCGCTGCTGGGGGTGAAACCGGCCCGGAAGTGCGGCAGCCGCTCGTGCCAGGGGCCGGCCCGGCCGTCCTGGGGGGTGCAGTGCACCGGGTCCGCGCCGGGCACGGGGTGCAGCGGGCCGTCGGCGGGCCGGGTCCACGGGAGGTCGGCTTCGGGGGCGTCGGCGAGCTGCTTGAGCCAGACCTGGCCGAAGCGGGGCGCGCGCCAGTCGGTGAACAGGCTGACACTGTAGGCGGCGCCGGTGATCGCGTCGAAGTGCTCGGTGGCGTCGGAGAGTTCGAGGCCGGTTCGGACCCGTTGGCGCAGCTGGAAAGCGGGGACGGTGGCGAGGGTGAGGTGGGTGACGACGCCGAGGGCTCCCAGTGACACGACGGCGCCGTCGAAGGTGTCGCCGTCGCTGTCGTGGCTGAAGGTGCGGGTGTCGCCGTCGGCGGTGACCAGGTCGAGGGCGCGTACCGAGGTGGCGAGGCCGCCGTTGGCGTCGCCGGAGCCGTGGGTGCCGGTGGCGACCGAGCCGGCCACCGAAATGTGCGGCAGCGAGGCCATGTTGGGCAGCGCGCGGCCGTGCGCGTGCAGGACGCGGGCGAGTTCGGCGTAGCGCACCGCGGCGGCCACCCGGACCGTGCCGGCCGCGCTGTCCAGGTCGATCTCGGCGGGCAGCGCGGACAGCTCGACGAGTTCGCCCTCGGTGTCGGCGATGTCGCTGAAGGAGTGGCCGCTGCCGAGTGCCTTGACCCGGCGGCCGGCGGCGACGACGGCGCGCAGCTCGGCGAGGTCGGCCGGGCGGTGCACCCGGGCCGCCGAGAAGGTGAGGTTGCCCGCCCAGTTGGTTGGCACGTGGCCGCCTCCGTTCGTCGGCGGACCCGCCTGGCCTCGCCGGATGGCACCCTACCCGGCGTCCCGGCAAGGCGCGGTGCCGAGCCGGGCGATGCGTTCGGGGGTGCGTGGGCGCACGGCGGGGGCGCACGGGGCAGCCGCTCCCCGTCATGTGACGAAGGCCACACCGTGCGCGACGGGGGCGCTTCCGATGGCGTGATTACACGCGTAGCGCGGCGGGAAGTGCTCGCTATGGCCTTCGAGCGTGAAGCCGGGCCGGCCTGTCGAGGGCATCCACCCAAGGGGGAGACGCGTCATGCGTAACCACGTGCGCCGCAATGGTAGCGAGCGGAGTCGGTCCGCGTTCGAGGACGGCGAGGAACGGGAGTTCGCGCTCATGCTGCCGGTCGAGGACGCGGACGACGCCGACGAGGCGTCCGACGAGGAGCTCGGGGACGTCGTTCGGCTGGCCTGCCCGGACTGCGCCCGGCCGATCTCGGTCTGGACCGACGAGGAGAGCCTGCCGGAGCACGCGCTGTGCCCCACCCCCTGGAACCCGTTCGGTCTGACGGTGTGCGCCGGCTCCGGCCGCGCGGTGGCCGAGGCCCGGCCGCTGGCGGGCGTCGAGCGGCTGCTGGAGCAGGAGTTGGCGGTCGTGCTGACGTTGCCGGCCGAACTCGACTGGCGCACCCAGCCGTTCTCGCACGTGGGCGGCCCCGGCTCGCGGCCGGTCCGGATGACCGCGCCCGGCCTGGCGGCCTGAGGCCGTCGTCGGCCTGCCATCGGGCCCCGCACACAGGCCCGTTGGACGCGCGGCCCGGCGAGGCCGCGGAGCCCGCGACGGCCCGCATGGTCCGCTGACCCACCGTCGAGCCGGCAGGCCGGCCGGCGACGGACCATC
>NZ_FMCH01000077.1 GCF_900091855.1 Streptomyces sp. DvalAA-14 | reverse complement strand
CCGGCCCGCCGCCGACCGCCCGGCAAGCGAGCGGCGTCCGGCAAACGAGGCGTCCGGGCGAACGACGGTGCCGGCAACCGACCGCGTCCGCGAACGACCGCGTCCGGCAACCGACCGGCAACCGGCCGCCACACACACCCCGACAACCCGGGGCCGCTACCCGGCCGCGCCGACGTCGTGCCTGATCAGCGCCCTACTGGGCGAACCCCGCCACGATCTTCGCCTGCCCCTTGCTCTCCTCGACCAGTGCCAGGAAACGCCCGTCGGGCCCGAACACCGCGTTCGGCCCGGGCGGCAGCGCGGGGACCTCGATCCGTACGCCGTTGCCCAGCAGCCGCGCCTGGTCGGCGTCCACGTCCCAGCGCGGGAAGGCGGCCGCCGCCGCCCGCTCGATCGGCAGGACGTCGAAGGTCTCCTGCAACTGCTCCAGCGTCCGCGCGCCGTCCAGCCCGTAGGGGCCGACCCGGGTGCGGCGCAGCGCGGTGAGGTGGCCGCCGACGCCGAGGCCGGCGCCGAGATCGCGGGCGAGCGCGCGGATGTAGGTGCCGGAGGAGCACACCACGGTCACGTCCAGGTCGATCGCGTCCGGCGCGTCGGCCGGCACCCGCAGGTCGTGCACGGTGAACGCGGAGACCGTCACCGGCCGGGCGGGCAGCTCGAACTCCTCGCCCTCGCGTACCCGGGTGTAGGACCTGACGCCGTTCACCTTGATCGCGCTGACCTTGGACGGCACCTGCTGGATGGGCCCGGACAGCGCGGCGACCCCGGCGTCGACCGCGTCCCGGGTGACCCCGGTGGCGGGCGTGGACGCGGTGACCTCGCCCTCGGCGTCGTCGGTCACCGTGGTCTGTCCGAGCCGGATGGTGCCGGTGTACTCCTTCTCGGTGAGCGCGAGGTGCCCGAGCAGCCGGGTGGCCTTCTCCACCCCGATGACCAGTACCCCGGTCGCCATCGGATCCAGGGTGCCCGCGTGGCCGACCCGGCGGGTGCCGGCGAGCCGCCGCATCCGTGACACCACCCCGTGCGAGGTGAGCCCTCCGGGCTTGTCGACGATGACCAGACCGGAGGGACCCTCTTGCTGACGTGTCATGCGGGCGACGAACCGTCCTCGTGGTGGGGATCGGCGTCGTGGGAACCGGCGTCGGGCGAGGCGGCGCCGGGGGCCGCGTCGGAGTCCACCTCGTCGAGGTCGTCCTCGTCGGCCGGCTTGCGGTACGGGTCCGCGTCCCCCGCGTACTGCGCGTCGGTGGCCGTCTTGCGCACCTCCTCGTCCGCCGCGCGGGCGCGGGAGAGCAGATCCTCGATGGCGCGGGCGTTGTCGGGCAGGGCGTCCGCGACGAACGCCAGGCTGGGGGTGAAGCGCACCCCGGTCTGCCGGCCGACTTCGGAGCGGAGCACGCCCTTGGCGCTCTCCAGGGCCGCGGCCGAGGCGGCGCGCTCCTCGTCGTCCCCGTAGACCGTGTAGAAGACGGTCGCCTCCCGCAGGTCACCGGTGACCCGGGTGTCGGTGATGGTCACATACCCCAGCCGCGGGTCCTTGATCCGCCGCTGGAGGGTCTCGGCGACCACGACCCGGATGCGGTCCGCCAGCTTTCGCGCCCGCGCGGTGTCGGTCATCGTCTTCTTCTCTCTGTCTGCTCTGGTTCGGTGGCAGTTCGGTGGCTACGGATCTGCCGCGGGTTTACTGCGGGTGTCCGCGGGTCTTCCGGGGGGCTTCCACGTTCTCCCGCGGGGCGTCGTCCCCCTCAGTCGTCGCCGCCGTGGATGCGCTGCCGTACCGACAGCAGATCCACCTCGGGCCGGGCGACCATCCAGCGTTCGCACCGGTCGAGCACGTCCTTGATATGACCCAGGTCCCCGGAGACCACCGCGATTCCGATTTCGGCCCTGCGATAGAGGTCCTGCTCCCCCGTCTCCGCGACGCTGATCCCGAATTTCCGGTGCAGCTCGGCGACGATCGGACGGATCAGGGACCTCTTCTCCTTCAGCGACCGTACGTCACCGAGCAGCAGGTCGAAGCACAGAGTGCCTACATACATATAAGGGACGGTACAGGCGAAGGCCGGGGCCGATCGACGGATTTTCCCACCCGTCGACCGGCCCCGGACCGGTGTCACCTCAGCCGAGGCGCCGGATCAGCCGCGCGGCTTCTCCCGCATCTCGTAGGTGGCGATGACGTCGTCGATCTTGATGTCGTTGTAGTTGCCGAGGTTGATACCGCCCTCGTAACCCTCACGAATATCGGTGACGTCGTCCTTGAAGCGGCGCAGACCCTCGATGTTGAGGTTCTCCGCGATGACCTTGCCGTCGCGCAGCAGCCGCGCCTTGGTGTTGCGGCGCACCTCGCCGGACCGGACCAGCACACCGGCGATGTTGCCGAGCTTGGAGGAGCGGAAGACCTCGCGGATCTCGGCGGTGCCGAGCTCCACCTCCTCGTACTCGGGCTTGAGCATGCCCTTGAGCGCGGCTTCGATCTCCTCGATGGCCTGGTAGATCACCGAGTAGTACCGGACGTCGACGCCTTCGCGCTCCGCCATCTGGGCGGCGCGACCGGCCGCCCGGACGTTGAAGCCGATGACGATGGCGTCGGAACCCGTCGCCAGGTCGATGTCCGACTCGGTGACCGCACCCACACCGCGGTGCAGGACCCGGATGTCGACCTCTTCACCGACGTCGAGCTGGAGCAGCGAGGACTCGAGAGCCTCCACCGAACCGGACGCGTCGCCCTTGATGATGAGGTTGAGTTCCTGCACCAGACCGGCCTTGAGCGCCTCGTCCAGATTCTCCAGGGAGAACCGGACACCCTTGCGGGCGAAGCGGACGTTGCGCTCACGCGCGGCACGCTTCTCGGCGATCTGACGGGCGGTGCGGTCCTCGTCGACAACGATGAAGTTGTCGCCGGCGCCCGGCACGTTGGTCAGGCCCAGGACCTGGACCGGGGTGGACGGACCCGCTTCGTCGAGCGTGTTGCCCTGGTCGTCGAGCATGGCCCGGACCCGGCCGTAGGCGTCGCCGACGACCATCGTGTCGCCGACCCGCAGGGTGCCGCGCTGCACCAGGACGGTCGCGGTGGCGCCGCGGCCCTTGTCCAGGTGCGCTTCGATCGCGATGCCCTGCGCGTCCTGCTCCGGGTTGGCCCGCAGGTCGAGCGACGCGTCGGCGGTCAGGATGACCGCCTCCAGCAGCGAGTCGATGTGCAGGCCCTGCTTGGCGGAGATGTCGACGAACATGGTGTCGCCGCCGTACTCCTCGGCCACCAGCCCGAATTCGGTGAGCTGGCCGCGCACCTTGGTCGGGTCGGCGCCCTCGACGTCGATCTTGTTGACCGCGACCACGATCGGCACATCGGCGGCCTTGGCGTGGTTGAGCGCCTCGATCGTCTGCGGCATCACACCGTCATTGGCCGCGACCACCAGGATCGCGATGTCGGTGGACTTGGCACCGCGGGCACGCATGGCGGTGAACGCCTCGTGACCGGGGGTGTCGATGAAGGTGATCGCGCGCTCTTCGCCGTTGACCTCGGTGGCGACCTGGTAGGCACCGATGTGCTGGGTGATGCCACCGGCCTCGCCCGCGACCACGTTGGTCTTGCGGATCGCGTCGAGCAGCCGGGTCTTTCCGTGGTCGACGTGACCCATGACGGTCACGACCGGCGGACGGGAGACGAGCGACTCCTCGCCGCCCTCGTCCTCACCGAACTCGATGGAGAACGACTCGAGCAGCTCGCGGTCCTCCTCCTCCGGGCTGACGATCTCCAGCACGTAGTTCATCTCGCCGGCGAGCAGCTCCAGGGTGGAGTCGGACACCGACTGGGTGGCGGTCACCATCTCACCGAGGTTGAGCATCACCTGGACGAGCGACGCCGGGTTGGCGTTGATCTTCTCGGCGAAGTCGGTGAGCGAGGCGCCGCGGGAGAGCCGGACGACCTGGCCGTTGCCGCGGGGCAGCAGCACGCCGCCCACGGACGGGGCCTGCATGGCCTCGTACTCCTGGCGCCGCTGACGCTTGCTCTTGCGGCCGCGTGCCGGACGGCCGCCGGGGCCGCGACCGAACGCGCCCTGCGTGCCACCACGGCCACCCGGGCCACCGGGACGACCGCCGAAACCGCCGGGACGGGGACCGAAGCCGCCGCCACCGCCGGGAGCGCCGCCGCCACCGGGA
>NZ_FMCH01000166.1 GCF_900091855.1 Streptomyces sp. DvalAA-14 | reverse complement strand
GCGTGCCGGTGCCCGGCCAGCGCGTCCAGGAACACGTTGGCGGCCGCGTAATTGGCCTGACCGGGCCCGCCGACCAGGCCCTGCACCGAGGAGAACAGCACGAAGGCGGTCAGCTGCCGGTCCCGCGTGAGCCGGTGCAGGTTCCACGCCGCGTCCACCTTGGGCCGCAGCACCGCGTCCAGGCGCGGACCGGTCAGCGCCTCCACCAGTCCGTCGTCGAGCACACCGGCGGTGTGCACGACGCCGGTCAGCGGATGCGCGTCGGGTATCGCGGCCAGTACCGCTTCCAGCGCCCCGGCGTCGGCCGCGTCGCACGCCGCGATGGTCACCCGCGCGCCCAGCGAGGTCAGTTCGGCGCTGATCTCCGCCGCGCCGGGGGCGTCCGCGCCGCGCCGGCTCGTCAGCAGCAGGTGCCGTACCGCGTGCCGCGTCACGAGGTGACGGGCCGTCAGCACACCCAGTGCTCCGGTGCCGCCCGTGATCAGCACCGTGCCGTCGGCGCTCCAGGGCGCGGGCCGGGTCGGCTCCTGGGTGACGCGGGTCAGCCGCGGCGCCAGCAACCTGCCGGAGCGGACCGCGAGTTGCGGCTCGGCCGCCAGAAGTTCCGGGCTCAGCCCGGCCGGCAGCCTCCGGTTCCCGTCGAGGTCCAGCAGCGCCAGCCGCTGCGGGTGCTCGGACCGGGCCGACCGGAACAGCCCCCACAGCGCCGCGTGCGTCAGGTCGGCGGCCTCACGGTCCCCGCCGGCGGCCACCGCGCCCCGGGTGACCAGCACCAGCGTGGAGCCGGCGAACCGCTCGTCGGCCAGCCAGGACCGCAGCAGGCCGAGACCGGCGCGGGCCGCCTCGTGCACGGCCGCGGCGTCGGTGTCCGCGCCCCGGTCGTCGAAGACCGGGAAGAAGACCAGCTCCGGCGGCCGGCCGCCGGCCAGCGCGCCCAGCGCGTCCAGGTCCGGGTAGTCCGCGGTGCTCTGCCCCGGCCCCGCCGCCAGTCCGGCGGCATCCGGGCCCACCACGGCCCAGCGCTGCGCGGAGACCGTCTCGGGCGCCGCCACCGGCACCCACTCCGGCCGGAACAGCGCCTCCTGACCGTCGCCGCGCCCCGCGGCGAGCCGCTCGGCGGTCACCGGGCGGCGCGACAGCGAGCCGACGGTGGCCACCGCACGGCCCTCGGCGTCGGCCAGACGCAGGGCCACCGCGTTCGCCCCGGTGGGGGACAGCCGCACCCGGACGGCGGCGGCGCCGGTGGCGTGCAGCCGTACATCGGCGAAGACGAACGGCAGTTGGGTCTCACCCGTCGCCGGGAGCACCCCGAGTTCGATCGCGTGCAGCGCGGAGTCCAGCAGCGCCGGGTGCAGCCCGTAGCGTGTCGCGTCCCCGGCCTCCCGCTCCGGCAGGGCGAGTTCGGCGAACACCTCGGCACCGCGCCGCCAGGCCGCCCGCAGGCCCTGGAACGAGGGCCCGTAGTCGTATCCGCTGCGGGCCAGCGCCTCGTACCAGTCGTCGAGCGGTACGGGCTCGGCGTCGCGCGGCGGCCACTCGGTCCCGGTCTCGGAGCTCTCGGAGGTCTCGGACCGGCCCGGCCCGGCGGCCAGGACGGTGCCGCCGGCGTGCCGGGTCCAGGGCGCGTCCGGCGCGGCGTCGGACGCACGGCTGTGCATGCCGATCGGCCGCCTGCCGTCCGCGTCCGGCTCGCCCACCGTGACCTGCACCTGGACGCCGCCGCGCTCCGGCAGCACCAGCGGTGCCTCCAGGGCCAGTTCCTCCAGCGTGTCGCAGCCGGCCTCGTGCGCCGCGTGCAGGGCCAGCTCGACCCACCCGGTCCCGGGGAACAGCACCGTGCCCAGCGCGGCGTGATCCGCCAGCCAGGGATGGGTGTCCAGCCCCAGCCGCCCGGTCAGCACCATGCCGTCGGTCCCGGCCAGCGGCACCCGGGCGCCCAGCAGCGGGTGCC
>NZ_FMCH01000017.1 GCF_900091855.1 Streptomyces sp. DvalAA-14 | reverse complement strand
GGCCCGCCGCCCCCCGAGCCCCTCACAGCTGCCGGCCGGCGCGCGCTGGGCCGCCGACCTCGTGGCCGCACCCGACGAACTGGCCGGAGCCGTACGGCGGCTGCTGGCCGGCACCGCCGTGGTCGACTCGCTGGCCGAGGCCGAAGCGCTGGTGATACGGCATCCCGCGCTGACCGCGGTGACCGCCGAAGGCGATGTGCTGGCCGCCCACCTCGCGCAGGGCGGTTCGGCGAAGGCGCCCAGCCTGCTGGAGGTGCAGGCCCAGGTCGACGAGGCCACCGCCGAACTGGCCCGGCTGGAGGCGCTGTGCGGCCGGCTCGCCGACCAGCAGCAGGCGGCCAAGGAGCAGCGGGCCGCCGCCGCCCGGGCGGTGGAGGAGCTGGGACAGCGGCGGCGCGCCGCGGAGAAGGAGAAGTCGTCGGTCGCCCAGCAGCTCGGCCGGTTCGGCGGGCAGGCACGGGCCGCCGGCGGAGAGGCCGACCGGGCGGCGGCGGCCGTCGTACGGTCCGAGGAGGCGCTGGCAGCCGCCCGCGAGGAGGTCGAGGAGCTGTCCTACCGGCTCAGCGAAGCCCAGGAGGAGCCGGGCGACGAGGAACCCGACACCTTCGCCCGCGACCGGCTGGCCGCCGACGGCGCCAACGCCCGGCAGACCGAGATGGAGGCGCGCCTGCAGGTGCGTACCCACGAGGAGCGGGTCAAGGGGCTGGCCGGCCGGGCCGACGGCCTGGACCGGGCGGCCCGCGCCGAGCGGGAGACCCGGGCCAGGGCCGAGCAGCGCAAGGCCCGGCTCGCCTACGAGGCGTCGGTGGCCGCCGCCGTGGTGGCCGGCGCCCGCGGCCTGCTGGAATACGTACAGGTCTCGCTGGGCCGCGCCGAGGCCGAACGGGTCACCGCGGAAGAGGCCAGGACCCAGCGCGAGGCGGCCCTCGGCCTGGAGCGCCGCCGCGGCCGCGACCTGAAGAGCGAACTCGACCGGCTCACCGGCGACGTGCACAAGGGCGAAGTGCTGGGCGCCGAGAAGCGGCTGCGGATCGAGCAGCTGGAGGCCAAGGCGCTGGAGGAGCACGGCATGGAGCCCGCCGGGCTGGTCGCCGAGTACGGCCCCGACCAGCAGGTGCCGCCGTCGCCGCCCGCCGAGGGCGAGATCCTGCCCGAGGACCCGCAGGCCGCGCGCAACCAGCCGGTCCCCTATGTACGCGCCGAGCAGGAGAAGCGGCTGCGAGCCGCGGAGAAGGCGTACGCGCAGTTGGGCAAGGTCAATCCGCTGGCGCTGGAGGAGTTCGCCGCCCTGGAGGAGCGGCACAAGTTCCTCACCGAGCAGCTGGAGGACCTGCGCAAGACCCGGGCCGATCTGCTCCAGGTGATCAAGGACGTGGACGAGCGGGTCGAGCAGGTGTTCAGCGCGGCCTTCCACGACACCGCGCGGGAGTTCGAGGGGGTGTTCTCCCGGCTGTTCCCCGGCGGGGAGGGCCGCCTGCTGCTCACCGATCCGGACAACATGCTGACCACCGGCGTCGAGGTTGAGGCCCGGCCGCCCGGGAAGAAGGTCAAGCGGTTGTCGCTCCTGTCGGGCGGTGAGCGCTCGCTGACCGCGGTGGCGATGCTGGTGTCGATCTTCAAGGCCCGGCCGAGCCCGTTCTATGTGATGGACGAGGTCGAGGCGGCGCTGGACGACACCAACCTGCAACGGCTGATCCGGATCATGGAGGAGCTCCAGGAGAGTTCCCAGCTGATCGTGATCACGCACCAGAAGCGCACGATGGAGGTCGCCGATGCCCTGTACGGCGTCTCCATGCAGGGGGACGGCGTGTCCAAGGTGATCAGCCAGCGGCTGCGGGACGGCAAGCGGCAGCCCGTTTGACGGACGCCCGCGCGTCCTTGGCTTCAGGAGATGAACGCGGCGCGCCCGCCCAACTGCGCCCGCTGCGTCGTTTTGTGCTGTTTCGCTCCTTTTTCTCCTTGGCGGTTCCGGCGCTGCGGATCCTGGTGAATGCGAAACGTGTTGGCATAATCTTCGCGACTCTGCCAAGACGTTCGAGTGGTGGTCGGCATCCGGTCGACCAGCGAAGATCCATTTCCCTCATGTGAGGGCTCACCGCCGAGCCCGAGGAGGACCCCTTGACGACCACCGAGACAGCGGCCGCGACCGGCCCGAAACCATCGCCGCCCGAGCACCTCGGCCATGTGATATTCATCGCCGCTGCCGCCGCCATGGGTGGCTTCCTGTTCGGCTACGACAGCTCCGTCATCAACGGCGCCGTCGAGGCCATCCGCGACAAGTACGGGATAGGGTCCGCCCCGCTGGCCCAGGTCGTCGCCATCGCCCTGATCGGCTCCGCCATCGGCGCCGCCGTCGCCGGACGCATCGCGGACCGCATCGGCCGCATCCGCTGCATGAAGATCGCCGCCACCTTGTTCATCATCAGTGCGGTCGGCTCCGCGCTGCCGTTCGCGCTGTGGGAGCTGGCCTTCTGGCGCATCATCGGCGGCTTCGCGATCGGCATGGCCTCGGTCATCGGCCCCGCCTACATCGCCGAGGTGTCCCCGCCCGCCTACCGCGGCCGGCTGGCCTCCTTCCAGCAGGCCGCCATCGTGCTCGGCATCGCCATCTCGCAGCTGGTGAACTACGGCATACTGCGCGGCGCCGGCGGCGACCAGCGCGGCCACATCCTCGGTATCGAGGCCTGGCAGCTCATGCTCGGCGTGATGGTCGTCCCGGCGGTGATCTACGGACTGCTGTCCTTCACCATCCCCGAATCCCCGCGCTACCTGCTCACCGCCGGCCGCGAACGCGAGGCCCGCGAGGTGCTCGCCGCCGTCGAGGGCGCGCAGGTGGACCTGGACGCCCGGGTCGCCGAGATCAACACGGCGATGAAGCGTGAGGACAAGGCGAGCTTCCGCGACCTGCTCGGCGGGCGGTTCGGCTTCCTGCCCATCGTGTGGATCGGCGTCGGCCTGTCCGCCTTCCAGCAGCTCGTCGGCATCAATGTGGCCTTCTACTACTCCTCGACGCTGTGGCAGTCGGTCGGCATCGACCCGAGCAGCTCGTTCTTCTACTCCTTCACCACGTCGATAGTGAACATCATCGGCACGGTGATCGCGATCATCTTCGTCGACCGCATCGGACGGCGGCCGCTGGCCCTGATCGGCTCGGTCGGTATGGCGGTGGCCCTGGCGCTGGAGGCGTGGGCCTTCTCCTACAAGAACGGCGCGACGCTGCCGAACCTGCAGGGCACCGTGGCGCTGGTCGCCGCCCATGTCTTCGTGCTCTTCTTCGCCCTGTCCTGGGGTGTCGTGGTCTGGGTCTTCCTCGGCGAGATGTTCCCGAACAAGATCCGCGCCGCCGCGCTGGGCGTGGCCGCCTCGGCCCAGTGGATCGCCAACTGGGCGATCACCGCGAGCTTCCCCAGCCTGGCCGGCTGGAACCTGTCGGGGACGTACGTCATCTACACCGGCTTCGCGGTCGTCTCCATCCCGTTTGTGCTGCGCTTCGTCAAGGAGACCAAGGGGAAGACCCTCGAAGAGATGGGCTGAACTCCCCTTTTCGCCACCCTCCCGCCCGGCGGTCCGATCCGCCGGGCGGGAGGGTGCCGCGTGCGGAAGGTCATGAACACGACGGCCGTCGGGTGCGATGATGCCCGGCGGCTGTCGTTGATACTGGGGTGGTTATGGAAATTGTGATCCTTGTCGTCGTTATCGCCGTGGTCGTGATCCTCGGGGCCGGCGGGCTGGTGATCGGCAGTCGCCGCAAGAACAAGCAGCAGCTGCCGCCCCCGCCGCCGAGCGCCCCGACGATCACCAAGCCTCCCGCCGAACCGCACGTCGGGGACGAGGCAGAAACCCCGCGGGCAGAGCCCCGCCGGACCATCGAAGAAGTCCCGCTGCCCGGCGCGACCGCCGCCCCCGACACCCTGGAGAAGGCGCCGCAGGCGCCGGAGCCGGTCGTCATCGACCAGCCGGAGCCGTCCGCGGGCCGGCTGATCCGGCTGCGGTCCCGGCTGTCCCGGTCGCAGAACTCACTGGGCAAGGGACTGCTCGTCCTGCTGTCCCGGGAGCGGCTGGACGAACAGACCTGGGAGGAGATCGAGGACACCCTCATCACCGCCGATGTCGGCGTGACCCCCACCCAGGAACTCGTCGGGCGGCTGCGCACCCGGGTCAAGGTGCTGGGCACCCGGACCCCGGACGAACTGCGCACGCTGCTCAGGGAAGAGCTCATCACGCTGGTCGACCCGACCTTCGACCGGAGCCTGCGCACCGAGAGCGACCGGGACAGCCCCGCGGTCGTGCTGGTCGTCGGCGTCAACGGCACCGGCAAGACCACCACCACCGGCAAGCTCGCCCGGGTCCTGGTCGCCGACGGCCGCAGCGTCGTGCTCGGCGCCGCCGACACCTTCCGTGCCGCCGCCGCCGACCAGCTCCAGACGTGGGGGGAGCGGGTGGGAGCCCGTACGGTACGCGGCCCCGAGGGCGGCGACCCCGCGTCGGTGGCCTTCGACGCGGTCAAGGAGGGGATCGCGGCCGGCGCCGACACGGTGCTCATCGACACCGCGGGCCGCCTCCACACCAAGACCGGCCTGATGGACGAGCTGGGCAAGGTCAAGCGGGTGGTGGAAAAGCACGGCCCGGTCGACGAGGTGCTGCTGGTCCTGGACGCGACCACCGGCCAGAACGGCCTGGTCCAGGCCCGCGTCTTCGCCGAGGTGGTCGCGATCACCGGCATCGTGCTCACCAAGCTCGACGGGACCGCCAAGGGCGGCATCGTCGTCGCCGTGCAGCGCGAGCTGGGCGTCCCGGTCAAGCTGGTGGGCCTGGGCGAGGGAGCGGACGATCTGGCTCCCTTCGAGCCGGAGGCATTCGTGGACGCGCTGATCGGCGAGTAGCCGGACGGGGTCCGGCGCGGCGGCGCCGGCCCGACCGGCCGCTGCGCGCACAAGTAAGGGGCGCCCACCCTCGGTGGGCGCCCCTTACCTGTGCCCGCACGCCCTACGCGTACGCCCCGTCGCGGTGGCTGACGTAGGCGAGCGTGCCCAGCAGCAGCCGGGCCTCCGGGGGCTGGGGGACGGCGTCGAGGCGGGGCTCACGGAGCCAGCGGACCGGGCCGAGGCCGCCCAGGTCGGAGGGGGGAGCGGTGACGTGGTCGCCGCGGCCCAGGCAGCGCAGATCCAGCTGGGCGTCGTCCCAGCCCATCCGGTACAGCAGGTGGGGGAGTTCGGCGGCGGCGCCCGGGGCGACGAAGAACTGGGCCCGCCCGGTCGGCGTGAGCAGCACCGGGCCCAGCCGCAGCCCCATCCGCTCCAGCCGGACCAGCGCCCGGCGCCCCGGCACCTCGGCCACCTCGATGACGTCGAAGGACCGGCCCACCGGCAGCAGCACCGCCGCCCCCGGCACCCGCGCCCATCCCTCGACCGCCTCCTGCGGCGAGGCCCCGGCCGGGATCTCGCCGGCGAACGCCAGCGGATGCGCCCCGGGCTCCGCGCAGTCGGCGTCCCCGCACGAGCAGGCCCCGCCGCCCCGGGCCGCCCGCGCACCCGGCACCACCGCCCAGCCGCACAGACCGGCGTACTCGGCGACATTGAGGCGAACCTGCGCGTGCGCTCTGCGCCACGCGCCGGTACGTGCGCCGATGAGCGCCCCCATCCGCGCGGCGTTTCGCACGCCGGTCCGCTGCTGCCGGATCTCCCGGATCTCTCGCATGCTCCCGATCGTGAACACCATGACACCTCCAACGGATGCCCGCCGCCGATGGTTACGCACCCGTCTGACCTCACCCGATCCGCAGGTGTCAAGTGAATCGTGTGCAGGGGGAGTCGGGTTCATTCGAAGGGGTGGCGAATGGTGGCGTTTCCCCAACAGCGGTCGCCCGATGGGTGATCGTGGGACTACGTTGAGTTGATGAGTCCCGAGCGGAACTCCGTATGCAGTCCGGTATATGCCGGAGGCATGCGCAGCCCGCACGATCGGTCACCGCCGATCCCGGGGATACGCGCGACAGGACTCGACGGACCCTGGTATCCAGGGGTCCGACAGAAGCGGGATGGGGGCTTGGCCGTGGGCGCCACAGCGGAGAAACAGCCCAATGCGCAGCTGAACTCATGGTTCATGCGCAGTGGCTGGTCCAAGGGTGAATTGGCACGCCAGGTCAACCGCCGGGCGCGCCAGATGGGTGCCCATCACGTCAGTACCGACACCTCACGGGTGCGTCGCTGGCTCGACGGCGAGCAGCCGCGCGAGCCGATCCCGCGCATCTTGTCCGAGCTGTTCTCCGAGCGCTTCGGCTGCGTGGTGCCGGTCGAGGACCTCGGCCTGCGCGCCGCGCACCAGTCGTCGGCCGGCGGCGCCGTCGACCTGCCGTGGGCCGGCCCGCAGACCGTCCAGCTGATCAACGAGTTCTCCCGCAGCGACCTGATGCTGGGCCGCCGCGGCTTCCTCGGCACCTCGCTGGCACTGTCGGCCGGCCCCGCCCTGCTGGAGCCGATGCAGCGCTGGCTGGTGCCCAACACCCCGGCCGCCCCGGCCGGCCCGGTGGTCTTGGCCGCCCGCGACGCCGGCGGACGCCCGTCCCGGCTGTCCGAGCAGGAGCTCCAACTGCTGGAGTCCACCGCACAGATGTTCCGCGACTGGGACAACCAGTGCGGCGGCGGCCTGCGCCGCAAAGCCGTCGTCGGCCAGCTGCACGAGGTCACCGACCTGCTCCAGGACGCGCATCCGGACTCCGTCACCCGCAGGCTGTACCGGCTCACCGCCGACCTCGCCGCGCTGGCCGGCTGGATGAGCTACGACGTCGGCCTGCAGCCCACCGCCCAGAAATACCTGGTGCTCGCGCTGCACGCGGCCAGGGAGGCCGGCGACCGGCCGCTGGGCGCCTTCATCCTGTCCTCGATGAGCCGCCAGATGATCCACCTGGACCGCCCCGACGACGCGCTGGAGCTCCTGCACCTGGCCCAGTACGGCAGCCGCGATTCGGCCAGCGCCACCACCCAGGCCATGCTGTACGCGCTGGAGGCCCGCGCGTACGCCAACATGGGCCAGGTCAACAAGTGCCACCGCGCGGTCCGGATGGCCGAGGACACCTTCGCCGACAGCCGCCCCGGCGAGGACCCCGGCTGGATCAGCTTCTTCAACGAGTCCGAGCTGCACGCGGAGAACGCCCACTCCTACCGCGACCTCGCCTACGTCGCCGGCCGCAGCCCCACGTACGCCACCCTCGCCCATCCCGAGATGGCCATGGCCGTCGACGGTTTCCGCGACGACGCGGTGCACCAGCGGGCCTACGCCCTCAACCTGGTCGGCATGGGCACCGTGCACCTGCTGCTGCGCGAGCCGGAAGAGGCCGCGGACTTCACCGAGCGCGCCATCGTCGTCGCCAAGCAGGTCCGCTCCGAACGCGTCAACACCCGTATCCGCACCACCACCCACACGGCGGTCCGCGACTTCGGTGACGTACCGGCCGTGGTGAGCCTCGCCGACCGGCTCGCCGAGGAACTCCCGGAAGTCGCCGAGTCGGCCTGACCGGGCGCGGGCCCGGACGCGCCCGCCCCGCCGCGCTCCGGCGACCGCCGGTCCCCGCCCCACCCGTAACTCGTATACATCCTTCACCACACCACGAGACGGTTCATCTTCGCGTAACACGCGCGACTTCTTCGTCACGACGGCGTTACACCGTACGGCATCGACGGAAACCCGGCTCAGCCAATCTCATGGCGAAAACCGGCCCACCCTTTGCACCGCCCGCACGGGCCGTTCGGATGACGAGGAGACGCCGATGGCACCAGCCATCATGACGCTGGCCGCTGATGCGCCCAAGCTCGATACCGGAAGTACGGCGTTCATGCTGATCAGCGCCGCCCTGGTGATGGTGATGACCCCCGGTCTCGCCTTCTTCTACGGCGGTATGGTGCGGGTCAAGAGCGCCTTGAACATGCTGATGATGAGCTTCATCAGCCTGGGCATCATCACCATTCTGTGGACGATCTACGGATTCAGCTTCGCCTTCGGCTCCGGCAACGGATTCATGGGCGGTACCTCGTGGATCGGGATGCGCCACATAGGGATCAACGAGATCTGGCCGAACACCGGCATTCCTATCTACGTATTCGCCGTTTTCCAGCTGATGTTCGCGATCATCACCCCGGCGCTGATCAGCGGCGCCCTCGCCGACCGGGTGAAGTTCACCGCCTGGTCGCTGTTCATCACGCTGTGGGCGACGATCGTCTACTTCCCGGTCGCGCACTGGGTGTGGTCCTCGGACGGCTGGCTGTTCAAGAAGGGCGTCATCGACTTCGCCGGTGGTACCGCGGTGCACATCAACGCCGGCGCCGCGGCCCTCGGTGTGATCCTGGTCATCGGCAAGCGCAAGGGCTTCAAGCGCGACCCCATGCGCCCGCACAACCTGCCGCTGGTCATGCTCGGCTGCGGCCTGCTGTGGTTCGGCTGGTTCGGCTTCAACGCCGGCTCCTGGCTCGGCTCCGACGGCGTGGCCGCGGTGGCCTTCACCAACACCCAGGTCGCCACCGCCTCCGCCATGCTCGGCTGGCTCATCTACGAGCGGCTGCGCCACGGCTCCTTCACCACCCTGGGCGCGGCCTCCGGCGCGGTCTCCGGCCTGGTCGCCATCACCCCCGCCTGCGGCTCGGTCTCGCCGCTCGGCGCCATCGCCGTCGGTGTCATCGCCGGCGTGGCCTGCGCCGCGGCGGTCGGCCTGAAGTACCGCTTCAACTACGACGACTCGCTCGACGTGGTCGGCGTCCACATGGTCGGCGGCATCATCGGCTCGCTGCTCATCGGCTTCTTCGCCACCGGCGGCGTCGGCCAGACCGCCCAGGGCGTCTTCTACGGCGGCGGCTTCACCCAGCTGTGGAAGCAGTTCATCGGTGTCGGCGCGGTCCTCGGCTACTCCCTGGTGTGCGCCACGATCCTCGCCAAGCTCATCGACATGACGATGGGCTTCCGGGTCACCGAGGACGAGGAGGTCACCGGCGTCGACCAGATCCTGCACGCCGAGACCGCCTACGACTTCGCCGGCGTCGGCTCCCGCAGCGTCGGGACCGGCCTCGACAGCGCCAGTGAGGCGGACGCCTCTCCCAGCAAGAAGGTGGACGCGTGAAGCTCATCATTGCCGTCGTCAAGCCGCACCGGCTCGACGAGATCAAGGAAGCCCTGCAGGCCTTCGGGGTACACGGCCTCACCGTCACCGAGGCCAGCGGCTACGGTCGGCAGCGCGGCCACACCGAGGTCTACCGGGGCGCGGAGTACACCGTCGACCTGGTGCCGAAGATCCGTATCGAGGTCCTCACCGAGGACGCGGACGCGGATCAGCTCATCGAAGTGATCGTCAAGGCCGCCCGAACCGGCAAGATCGGTGACGGCAAGGTGTGGAGCCTCCCGGTCGACACGGCCGTCCGGGTCCGTACCGGCGAGCGCGGGCCCGACGCGCTCTGACCACTCACCACCCCAGCGCTGGAGCACGAGTGACCGAAAGCGTCGAAGCGCAGGACGGCAGTTACGCGGCGGCCCGGCTGCGCCTCCTCACCCAGGAGGCGCAGTCCGGGCCGCCGCGCCGCGCCGCCCTGTCCGCCCTCACCGACCAGTGGCTGGCCTCGCTCGCCACCGCGGCCGCCGACGCCACCGGCGTCGGCGGCTACGCCCTGCTCGCCGTCGGCGGCTACGGCCGCGGCGAGCTCTCCCCCCGCAGCGACCTCGACCTCGTCCTGCTGCACGACCCCGACCGGGGCGCCGCGGCATCCGTCGCCGCCTTCGCCGACCGGCTGTGGTATCCGGTGTGGGACCTCGGCGTCGCCCTCGACCACTCGGTACGCACCCCCGCCGAGGCCCGCAAGGCCGCCGCCGACGACCTCAAGGTCCAGCTCGGCCTGCTCGACGCCCGGCACCTCGCCGGCGACCCGGCCCTCACCTCCCAGCTGCGCAGCGCCGTCCTCGCCGACTGGCGCAACCAGGCCCCCAAGCGGCTGCCGGCCCTGCACGAGATGTGCCAGGAGCGCGCCGAACGCCAGGGCGAGCTGTCCTACCTGCTCGAACCCGACCTCAAGGAGGCCCGCGGCGGCCTGCGGGACGCCACCGCCCTGCGCGCGGTCGCCGCCTCCTGGCTCGCCGACGCCCCCCGTGAGGGCCTCGAGGAGGCCCGCACCCGCCTGCTGGACGCCCGCGACGCCCTCCACCTGGTCACCGGCCGTGCCACCGACCGCCTCGCCCTCCAGGAGCAGGACCAGGTCGCCGACGCCCTCGGCCTGCTCGACGCCGACGCCCTGCTGCGGCAGGTCTACGAGGCCGCCCGCCGGATCTCCTACGCCAGCGACGTCACCTGGCGGGAGGTCGGCCGGGTGCTGCGCGCCCGTGACGCCCGCCCCCGCCGCCGCGGCCTGCTCGGCCGCGGCCGCAACCTGCCCGAGGCCACCCCCGAGCGGGTACCGCTGGCCGAGGGCGTGGTGGAACTCGAAGGCGAGGCCGTGCTGGCGCTGGCCGCCAAGCCCGAACGCGACCCGGTGCTGCCGCTGCGCGCCGCCGCTGCCGCCGCCCAGGCCGGACTGCCGCTGTCCATCCACGCGGTCCGCCGCCTGGCCGCCGCCACCCGGCCGCTGCCCGTGCCGTGGCCCGCCGAGGCCCGCGAACAGCTCGTCACCCTGCTCGGCGCCGGCGAGTCCACCGTCCCGGTCTGGGAGGCGCTGGAGGCCGAAGGGCTGATCACCCGGCTCGTCCCGGACTGGGAGCGGGTGCGCTGCCGCCCGCAGCGCAACGCCGTGCACCGCTTCACCGTGGACCGCCACCTGGTCGAGACCGCCGTCCAGGCCGCCGGGCTCACCCGCCGCGTCGGCCGCCCCGACCTGCTGCTGACCGCGGCCCTGCTGCACGACATCGGCAAGGGCTGGCCCGGCGACCACAGCGAGGGCGGCGCGACCATCGCCCGCGACGTCGCCACCCGGATCGGCTTCGGCCCCGCCGACGTCGACACCCTCACCCTGCTGGTCCGCCGGCACCTGCTGCTCATCGACACCGCCACCCGCCGCGACCTGGACGACCCCGAGACGATCCGCGCGGTCGCCGCCACCGTCCGCGACACCTCCACGCTGGAACTGCTGGCCGCGCTCACCGAGGCCGACGCGCTGGCCACCGGACCCGCCGCCTGGAGCACCTGGCGCGCCTCGCTGCTGGCCGACCTGGTGGCCAAGGTGGCCGGCGCCCTCGACACCGGCGCCCTGCCCGACAGCGGCGACAGCGCCCCGACCGCCGAGGAGGAGCGCCTGGCCATCGAGGCCGCCCGCACCGGCGGCCCGGTGCTGGCCCTGCACGCCGAGACCGAGCCGGAGGGCGAGGGCGAGGCCCGCGAGGAGGCACTCGGCGTCGAACTGCTGCTGGCCGCCCCCGACCGCCCCGGGCTGATCGCCGAGGCCGCCGGGGTCCTCGCCCTGCACCGGCTCACCGTCCGCGCCGCCGACCTGCGGTCCTTCGACCCCATCGGCGAGGGCCAGGTCGCCCTGCTGAGCTGGCGGGTCTCCGCCGAATACGGCGCCCTGCCCGAGGCCGCCCGGCTGCGCACCGACCTGGCCCGCGCCTTCGACGGCACCCTGGACATCGAGTCCCGCCTGGCCGAGCGCGAGGCGGCCTACCCGCGCCGCCGCGGCATCACCCCGCCCCCGCCCCGGGTCACCGTCGCCCCGGGCGCCACCTCGCAGACCGCCACCGTGCTGGAGGTCCGCGCGCACGACGCCCCCGGCCTGCTGCACCGCATCGGCCTGGCCCTCACCGCGGCCGCCGTCACCATCCGCTCGGCCCGGATCTCCACGCTGGGCGCGAACGCGGTCGACGCCTTCTACGTCCTCGGCAAGGACGGAAACCCGCTTCCCGAGCCGCGCGCGGCCGAAGTCGCCCGGCAGGTGGAGGCCGCGCTGCGGTAGCCGGAGCACGGTCCGCGCCCGCCGGTTCCGGCCGGCGCGGACTGCTCGGCCGCCGAGGCGGATATCCTGGAAGGCGACTGCCCCCGCCCCCGACCCGAGGATCTGCGACCACCGTGTTCGACACTCTGTCTGATCGCCTCGCGAATACCTTCAAGACCCTCCGGGGGCGCGGCCGTCTGTCCGAGGCGGACATCGACGCCACCGCCCGCGACATCCGCGTCGCCCTGCTGGAGGCGGACGTCGCGCTGCCCGTGGTCCGGGCCTTCGTCGCGAACGTCAAGCAGCGGGCGCTGGGCGCCGAGGTGTCGCAGGCACTGAACCCGGCGCAGCAGGTCATCAAGATCGTCAACGAGGAACTCGTGACGATCCTCGGCGGCGAGACCCGCCGGCTGCGCTTCGCCAAGCAGCCGCCCACCGTGATCATGCTCGCGGGCCTGCAGGGCGCCGGAAAGACCACCCTGGCCGGCAAGCTCGCCCAGTGGCTGCACAAGCAGGGCCACACCCCGCTGCTGGTCGCCTGCGACCTCCAGCGCCCCAACGCGGTGACCCAGCTGTCGGTCGTCGCCGAGCGGGCCGGCGTCGCGGTCTTCGCCCCCGAGCCGGGCAACGGCGTCGGCGACCCGGTGAAGGTCGCCAAGGACTCCATCGGCTTCGCCCGCACCCAGCAGTACGACGTCGTGATCGTCGACACCGCGGGCCGCCTGGGCGTCGACCAGGAGATGATGCAGCAGGCCGCGGACATCCGCGACGCCGTGCGCCCCGATGAGATCCTCTTCGTGGTCGACGCGATGATCGGCCAGGACGCGGTGAACACCGCCGAGGCCTTCCGCGACGGCGTCGGCTTCGACGGCGTGGTGCTGTCCAAGCTCGACGGCGACGCCCGCGGCGGCGCCGCGCTGTCCATCGCGCACGTCACCGGCAAGCAGATCATGTTCGCCTCCAACGGCGAGAAGCTCGACGAGTTCGACGCCTTCCACCCCGACCGGATGGCGTCCCGCATTCTCGGCATGGGCGACGTGCTGTCGCTGATCGAGAAGGCCGAGCAGACCTTCAGCCAGGCCGAGGCCGAGAAGATGGCGGCCAAGCTGGCGAAGGGCCCCAAGGAATTCACCCTCGACGACTTCCTGGAGCAGATGGAGCAGGTCCGCAAGATGGGCTCGATCTCCAAGCTGCTCGGGATGCTCCCCGGCATGGGCCAGCTCAAGGAGCAGATCAACAACCTGGACGAGAAGGACGTCGACCGCACCGCGGCGATCATCAAGTCGATGACGCCGGGCGAGCGGGCCGACCCGCACCTGATCAACGGCTCGCGCCGGGCCCGCATCGCCCGCGGCTCCGGCGTCGAGGTCAGCGCGGTCAAGGGCCTGGTCGAGCGGTTCTTCGACGCCCGCAAGATGATGTCCCGGATGGCCCAGGGCGGCGGGATGCCCGGGATGCCGGGCATGCCGGGCATGGGTGGCGGCCCCGGCCGGCAGAAGAAGCAGCAGAAGCAGGCCAAGGGCAAGCGCCAGAGCGGCAACCCGATGAAGCGCAAGGAGGAGGCCGCCGCAGCGGCCGCCCGGCGCGAGCAGCAGAGCCAGAACCCGTCCCCCGAGCAGGGCAACAACCCGTTCGGCCTGCCAGGCGGCGGCGGAGGCGGCCAGGACTTCGAACTGCCCGACGACTTCAAGAAGTTCATGGGCTGATGCGGGTCTCGATCCGAGCGCCGCGGCCGGCCGACGCGAGGGCGCACCGCGAGGCCGTCCTGCGGTCAGTGGCTCACCTCAGCCCGTGGAACCCGGTCGATCCGGACGGCTTCAACGAACTGCTGCGCCGGCAGGGCCCGGGGCTGCGGACCTTCCTGGTCATCAACGACGAGGACGGCGGCATCGTCGGCAAGTGCAATGTCGCCAACATCATCCGCGCCCGCTTCCGCAACGCCACGCTGGGCTACGACAGCTATCTGCCGTACAACGGCACCGGCCGGATGAGCGAGGGCCTGCGGCTGATCGTGGACCACTGCTTCACCGACTACCCGGACGGACTCGGCCTGCACCGGCTGGAGATCAACGTCCAGCCGGACAACACCCGTTCGGTGGCGATGGCGCGCCGGCTCGGCTTCCGGCACGAGGGCTTCTCACCGCGGATGCTGTTCATCAACGACGCCTGGCGCGACCACGAGCGCTTCGCGCTCACCGCCGAGGAGTGGCCCGGCCTGAAGGACTGACCGGGCCGGCTGACTGACCGGCCGGGTCGTGCGCCGCGGGCGTCGGCCGCCCGGTCCGCCGGCAGGCGCGGGCCGGGGTGCGTCAGGCCAGCAGACCGCCGAAGCCGTCCCCGCGGGCCAGCGCCTCCAACGCGTCCAGCGCCAGCAGCGCCTGCCCGGCGGCCCCGGGATCGCGCCCGGCCAGCCCGCCGGCCGCGAACTCGTCCTCGTCCAGCCGCAGCACCTCGCCGCCGTCCGCCGACCGCCACAGGTCGAGATCCAGATCCTCCACCGTCAGGCCGTCGGCGGCGACCACCGCGGCCCGGGTGACGGTGGGCATGGCGTCACCCTCGCGGAGGGCCGGCGCGGGCGCCACCGGATTTCGGCGCCGCCCGGCGGACCGGCGACAACCGGGTTGGCGCCCGGCGGACCCACCCGCGCGGGCGGACCGGCGACAGGTGGGCCGGGCCGGCTCACGCCCGGGCGATGAGGTAGCGGAAGACGTTGTCCATCCGGATCGTGCCGTTGCGGCGGCGATAGGGATGCAGTGCCTCGGCGATCTCCTTGTCCACCTGCTGGCGGTCGGTGGCCTCGACCGCCGCGTCGAACAGGCCGGTGGACAGCAGGCCTCGGACGGCACTGGGCAGGTCGGGATAGCCGAAGGGACAGGACACCCGGCCCGAGCCGTCCGGCCGCAGCCCGGCGCCCCGGGCCAGGTCCTCCAAGTCGTCGCGGCCGCTGAGGCGGACGTCACGCCGGCCCGGCCCGCGCGGCTCGGCCAGCCGCGCCGCCATCCGCAGCACCCGCGAGGTGGCGCACCGCTCCGGCGGCCCCCAGCCGGCCAGCACCACCGTGACACCGGGGGAGGCGGCGCCGGCCACGGCGGCCAGCGCGGGCCGCAGTTCGGCGGCCGGCGTCGCCGGATCGAAGGCGGTCACCACATCGAACTCGTCACCGAGGGCGTTGTCCCGCGGCCCGCCGAACAGCAGCCGGGGCGGGCGGGACCGCAGACCCCGGGGGTTTTCCCGCTCGGCGCCACGGCCCGACGCGACGCCCGGCTCGCGACCCGGCTCGCGACCGGTGTCCCCGCCTGTCTCCCGGGCGTTGTCGCGGGGCCCCCAGGCCGGATCGGGCAGCAGCCGGTCACGGGCCACCGCCAGCCTGGACGCGTCGGTGTCGCAGCCGGTGACGACCGCCCCGCGACGGGCCGCCAGCAGCAGGGCCAGACCGGTACCGCAGCCCAGCCCCAGTAAACGGGTGTACGCGCCGACTTCCAGCCGGTCGTACACGGTCTCGTAGAGCGGAACGAGCATCCGCTCCTGGATCTCCGCCCAGTCCCTCGCCCTGCCCTCCGCACCGGGCCTGGTTCCGCGATAGAGCGTAGGTGCCATGGAAGCCCCAATCAGCAGCGTCGGTACGCTTTGCCCCCCGTTGGCCCCTTGCCTGCTCGCACTGGCCCACAAAACAGCGAACTGCTGAATCCAGCCGCCGTCCAGGCCCCAGAAGTACCGTTCTTGGTAATTTTGGTGCCCGGCCGCCCACCGGACACCGGCCCGGCCCCCACCCGATACCGATTCACGCTCCGCGCGCGGGGAGCCGTACCATCGCCTGCATGGCAAAGGCTCCCGTTCTCACGCCCCAGGCGGACGACTTCCCGCGCTGGTACCAGGACCTGATCAGCAAGGCCGAACTGGCCGACAACGGCCCGGTGCGCGGCACCATGGTCATCCGGCCGTACGGCTACGGCCTGTGGGAGCGGATGCAGCAGGACATGGACGCGCGGATCAAGTCGGTGGGCGCACAGAACGCGTACTTCCCGCTGTTCATCCCGCAGTCCTACCTGACCCGGGAAGCCGAGCACGTGGAGGGCTTCGCGCCCGAGCTCGCGGTGGTCACGCACGGCGGCGGCAAGGAGCTGGAGGAGCCGATCGTCGTCCGGCCGACCTCCGAGACGATCATCAACGAGTACTTCTCCAAGTGGATCCAGAGCTACCGGGACCTGCCCCTGCTCATCAACCAGTGGGCCAACGTGGTCCGCTGGGAGCTGCGGCCGCGGCTGTTCCTGCGCACCACCGAATTCCTGTGGCAGGAGGGGCACACCGCGCACGCCACCCGGGAGGACGCGCGGATCTTCGCCGCCCGGATCCAGCGGGACGTCTACGCCGACTTCATGGAGAACGTCCTGGCGATGGACGTGGTGCTGGGCCGCAAGACGCCCAGGGAGCGGTTCGCCGGCGCCATCAACACCCTCACCCTGGAAGGGATGATGGGCGACGGCAAGGCTCTGCAGCTGGGCACCAGCCACGAGCTGGGACAGAACTTCGCCAAGGCGTTCAACACCCAGTACCTGTCCAGGGAAGGCACCCAGGAGCTGGTCTGGCAGACCTCCTGGGGCAGCACCACCCGGATGATCGGCGCCCTGGTGATGATGCACGGCGACGACAACGGCCTGCGGGTCCCGCCGCGGCTGGCGCAGGTCCAGGTCGTGGTCCTGGCCATCAAGGACGACGAAGCGGTCGTCGCCAAGGTGCGCGAGATCGGCGACCGGCTGCGCGCGGCCGGCCTGAAGGTCGTCGTGGACGACCGCACCGACACCCCGTTCGGCCGCCGCGCGGTCGACTGGGAGCTCAAGGGCGTGCCGGTACGGGTCGAGATCGGGCCGCGCGACCTGGAGGCCGGCACCGCGATGCTGGCCCGCCGCATCCCGGGGGGCAAGGAGCCGGTCGCCATCGACCGTCTGGAGTCCTTGCTGCCCACCGTGCTGGAGGAGGACCAGGCACGGCTGCTGCGGGAGTCCCGCGAGCGCCGCACGTCCCGAACCGTGGACGTCGCCACCATCGGCGAGGCGGCCGAGGCCGCGGCCACCGGCTGGGCCCGCATCCCGTGGGCCGACCTGGGCGCGGAAGGCGAGGCGAAGCTCGCCGAGCAGGGCGTTTCGGTCCGCTGCCTGGTCGCCGAGGACGGTTCCGTGCCGCTGGAGGACGACGCCCCCGGCACGGTCGCGGTGGTCGCCCGCGCCTACTGAGGCCGCGACCGGCCGCTGCCGACCGTTATCCACCGCTGCCGACCGCTATCCACCGCTATCCACCGCTGTCGGCCGCCCGGGCACACCCCGGGTGTCCGCTGACCGAAAAGCGGCGTACGGAATACGCCGAACGTCCTGGCGTGGGGCGGGTGCGCGGGTTCTCCCCTGTTCTCCGGGGAACTCCGCTCCCGCCCGTCGTCATGCGCATCATCCGGAACTGACCGATCAGTGCAAAATAATTGGGCTAGCCCCAAATCGGAACACCGGGAGCGCCCGGCTCGTTGTCACGGCGTGAGCACGACACCACCTGTTCTGGCAGCCGAGCTGGCAGTGGCATGGGCCGACATTCAGCGGCACCATCCCGAACTGCCCGATCTGGCCGCGCCCGAGTCCCTCATCGGTGAGTCCTCGTCCGCCTGCGGCAACGAGCTCTCCTTCGAAAGGCTGCTGCACGAGGCCGTCCACGGCATCGCCGCCTCCCGCGGCATCCGTGACACCTCGCGTGCCGGCCGCTACCACAACCGCCGATTCCTCGCGATCGCCGACGAACTGGGCCTCGACCACGCCGAGGAGCCCCATCCCAGCAGCGGCTTCTCGCTGGTGGTGATGCGCCCGGACACCCGCAAGCGTTACCGGGCCACCATCGACCGGCTCCAGCGCGCCCTGAAGGCGCACACCGTGGCCACCACCGCGGACACCGCCCGCTCCTTCCGCGGGCCGGCCGCACGGCACGGCTCCTCGGGCGGCGGCGTCCGGGTCAAGGCGGTGTGCGACTGCGGCCGCAATGTCCGCGTGGTGCCGTCCGTCCTGGCGCAGGCGCCGATCATGTGCGGCGCGTGCGGGCAGCCGTTCCGCATCCCGGAGGTCGTCGGGGTCGGCTGAGGCGGCGGCCCGGGCCGGGGGGAGCGGTCTGGTTCGTCGTGTTCGCCGAGTGTGGCAGAATGTTCAGCTGAGTACTCGACAGCCGTGCAGGAACCCTCTCTCCTTCGGCTGACGCGTCCATCGGGCGCATGACTCCCACAACCCCACGTGGCTGTCCGCTGTGCCCAAACACGTCAATTCCAGGAGAACCCGCTCCCGTGGCAGTCAAGATCAAGCTGAAGCGTCTGGGCAAGATCCGTTCGCCTCACTACCGCATCGTCGTCGCCGACTCCCGTACCCGCCGTGACGGCCGGGCCATCGAGGAGATCGGCCTGTACCACCCGGTGCAGAACCCCTCGCGCATCGAGGTCGACTCGGACCGCGCGCAGTACTGGCTCTCCGTCGGCGCCCAGCCGACCGAGCCCGTGCTCGCCATCCTCAAGCTGACCGGCGACTGGCAGAAGTACAAGGGCGAGCCCGCCCCGGCGCCGCTGCTCGTCCCCGAGCCCAAGGCCGACAAGCGCGTCCTGTTCGAGGCCGCGGCCAAGGACACCGCCGACGAGTCGAAGGGTGAGGCCATCACCCCCAGGGCGAAGAAGTCCGACAAGAAGGCCGATGATGCCGAGGCAGCCGCCCCGGCCGAGTCCACCGAGGCCTGAGGATGCTCGAGGAGGCTCTTGAGCACCTCGTGAAGGGCATCGTCGACAACCCCGACGACGTGCAGGTCGACCTGCGCACCCGGGGTCGTGGCAGCGTACTGGAGGTCCGGGTCCACCCCGAGGACCTCGGCAAGGTGATCGGCCGCAACGGCCGTACCGCCCGTGCGCTGCGAACCGTGGTGGGCGCGCTCGGCGGACGCGGTGTCCGCGTCGACCTGGTCGACGTCGACCAGGTGCGCTGAGGCGGTCAGGTCCTGTGAACACCCGGCGCGGGCCGGGAGCGGTGGTTCATCGCTCCCGGCCCGCGCCGCGCTTCTGCCCGAACACGTCCTGGAAAGGTGCACGCGCCCCATGCAGCTGGTAGTCGGCAGGATCGGCCGCGCCCACGGCATCAAGGGCGAGGTCAGCGTCGAAGTACGCACCGACGAGCCGGAGTCGCGGCTCGCCCCCGGCGCCGTACTCGCCACCGACCCCGCGTCGACCGGCCCGCTCACCATCGCCACCGGCCGGGTGCACAGCGGCAAGCTGATGCTGCGCTTCGAGGGCGTCACCGACCGCACCGGCGCCGAGGCACTGCGCAACACCCTGCTGATCGCCGAGGTCGATCCGGAGGAGACGCCGGAGGACCCCGAGGAGTTCTACGACCACCAGCTGATCGACCTGGACGTGGTCACCCTCGACGGCCGCGAGGTCGGACGGATCACCGAGATCTCCCACCTGCCCTACCAGGACCTGCTGGTGGTGGCCCGGCCGGACGGCGGCGAGGTGCTGATCCCGTTCGTCAGCGAGATCGTGCCGGAGATCGACCTGGAGGAGCAGCGGGCGGTGATCGACCCGCCGCCCGGGCTGCTGGAGGAACTGGCCGAAGCCGAAGCCGGCGACGGCGACGGGGACGTTGCACGGGACGGTGACCGGCCGGCGGCAGGAGACGTCGAGCGCGGCTCCGGAGCCGGCCGGGACGGCCGCTGAGATGCGGATCGACGTCGTCACGATCTTCCCCGAGTACCTCGAACCGCTGAACGTCTCGCTGGTCGGCAAGGCCCGCGCGGCCGGCCGCCTCGACGTCCGGGTGCACGACCTGCGCGGCTGGGCCCACGACCGGCACAACACCGTCGACGACACCCCGTACGGCGGCGGCCCCGGCATGGTCATGATGACCGGCCCCTGGGGCGAAGCCCTGGACCAGACCCTCGCCGACGGCTACGAGGCCGGCGCGCGCCAACCGGTCCTGGTCGTCCCCACCCCCAGCGGACGCCCCTTCACCCAGGCCGTGGCCGCCGAACTGTCCGCCCGCCCCTGGCTGATCTTCACCCCGGCCCGCTACGAGGGCATCGACACCCGCGTCACCGCCGAATACGCCACCCGCATGCCGGTCCACGAGGTCTCCATCGGCGACTACGTCCTGGCCGGCGGCGAGGCCGCGGTGCTGGTCATCACCGAAGCGGTGGCCCGGCTGCTGCCCGGCGTGCTCGGCAACGCCCAGTCGCACGCCGACGACTCCTTCGCGCCCGGCCCGATGGCGAGCCTGCTGGAAGGGCCCGTCTACACCAAGCCGCCCGCCTGGCGGGGCCGCGGCATCCCCGACGTGCTGCTCAGCGGCCACCACGGCAAGATCGCCCGCTGGCGCCGCGACGAAGCCTTCCGCCGAACCGTCGAGCACCGGCCCGATCTGATCGAACAGGCCGACCCGGCCGCCTTCGACAAGAAGGACCGCGAGATGCTCAGCATCCTCGGCTGGCAAGCGGGCCCGGACGGCCGATTTGGGCGCAACCCGGATGCCATGGAAGAATAAGCGGCTGCTGCCCGTCCGACGCGCGCCCCTGCCACAGGGGGAACGACGCCGTCCGGGACCGGCCGCCACCCCAAAGACCCGCCAGACCCCATGACGACGTTCCGCCGATGACCTGTGGCATCGGCGAGGAAGCAGACAGACACACCATGACCAACCTCATCGAGGGCCTCAACAGCGCCTCCCTGCGCGACGACGTCCCGCCGTTCCGCCCCGGCGACACCGTCAACGTGCACGTACGCGTCATCGAAGGCAACCGCTCCCGCGTGCAGCAGTTCAAGGGCGTCGTCATCCGCCGCCAGGGCGCGGGCATCAGCGAGACCTTCACGGTCCGCAAGGTCAGCTTCTCCGTCGGCGTCGAGCGCACCTTCCCGGTGCACACCCCGATCGTGGAGAAGATCGAGGTCGTCACCCGCGGCGACGTCCGCCGCGCCAAGCTGTACTACCTCCGTGAGCTCCGCGGCAAGGCCGCGAAGATCAAGGAGAAGCGCGACTAGGAACGCGACCGGTGATCGCCCGTCCACTTCTCAGGGCGGGCGGATAAGCTCTGGCCTCGATGGACAGCGAAGCAGTCGTTCCGGAACGCGACCGTTCCCCCGGTTCCGCCTCATCGGCGGCGGGGGAACGGTCGCGTTCCGCCGTCCGGCGGGCCGGATGGACCGGGTGGGCGGACCGGTGGGCCGGTTGGTGGGCGGAGTGGCGGCGGACCCTGCTGCTGGCGGCCGGTTGCGTGGCCGCCCTGCTGCTGGTCGGCCACTTCGTGGTGGAGCCCTTCCAGGTGCCGAGCGCCTCCATGGAGGGGACGCTGCGGGTCGGTGACCGGGTCCTGGTCAACAAGCTGGCGTACCGCTTCGGCGGCACGCCCCAGCGAGGGGACGTGATCGTGTTCGACGGCGACGGCTCCTTCCAGCAGACCGGCGGCACCGACTACGTGAAGCGGGTGATCGGCGTCGGCGGCGACCGCGTCACCTGCTGCGACAACCAAGGACGGATCACCGTCAACGGCCGGGCGCTGGACGAGACCTATATCGATCCCGGTGATGTTCCCTCCCAGGTTCCGTTCGACATCGTGGTGCCCGGGGGAAGGCTCTGGGTCATGGGCGACCACCGCGACGACTCCGCCGACTCCCGCGAACACCTCGGCGACCCGGGCGGCGGCACCGTACCGGTGGGCCGGGTGATCGGCCGCGCCGAATGGATCGCCTGGCCCACCGGCCACTGGCGCACGCTGGGCCGCCCGGCCACCTTCGCCGCGGTGCCCTCGCCCCCGGCCGGCCGGCATGGGTAACCGCGGCAAACCGCGTTCCGGACAGCCGAACGCGGGTCCCGGCGCCGACCGCGCCGCGGCGGACAGATCCGGGACCGGATCCGGATCCGTCCATGGGGACGGGGAGCCCGGTACGTCCGAGCCGCCGCTGCTGACCGGCACCAGCCGGATCGAGCGCCGCAAACTCGCCCGCAAGGTCAAGCGCAAACGACGCCGCTCGCTCATCACCGAGGTGCCGCTGCTGATCGTGGTGGCGCTGGTGATCGCCCTGGTGCTCAAGACCTTCCTGCTGCAGGCGTTCGTGATCCCCTCCGGATCGATGGAGCAGACCATCCAGATCGGCGACCGGGTGCTGGTCGACAAGCTCACCCCCTGGTTCGGCACCAAGCCGCAGCGCGGGGACGTGGTGGTCTTCCAGGACCCCGGCGGCTGGCTGGCCGGCGAGCCCCAGTCCAAGCCGGACCCGGTGGTCGTCAAGCAGATCAAGCAGTTCTTCACCTTCATCGGGCTGCTGCCGGCCTCCGGCGAGCAGGACCTGATCAAGCGGGTGATCGGGGTCGGCGGCGACACCGTCCAGTGCTGCGACAAGCAGGGCCGGATCCTGGTCAACGGCAAGCCGCTCACCGAGCCCTACGTCTATCCGGGCAATCCACCCTCAATGATGAAATTCACCGTCCATGTACCGCAGGGACGACTGTGGGTGATGGGCGACCACCGCTCGGATTCGGCGGACTCGCGCTATCACACCGATCAGCCCGGTGGCGGCACGATTCCGGAAAACCTGGTGGTCGGACGGGCTTTCGTCATCGCCTGGCCGGTCGGCCACTGGACCCGGCTGAAGGAGCCGGGCACCTTCTCGTCGGTGCCCGACCCACCGGCGGCGAGCGCGGCGGGCACAGCCGGGCCCACTAGGGTGGGCACCGCCAACAACGGTGACAGGACGAACCAGCTACCGACTCCTGCGGAACTCCCCTTCGTTGTGGGAGTGGTGGGCTTGCGCCGGAAACGGGGTAAGCGGCGGTCTGGAGTGAGGAGTGGATGTGGGGGACCTCGTGGTGGGCGCACGGTCTGGATCCGGCGAGCCCGAAAAGGGGAAGGCCGAGGTGCCTTCGGCGCCGCAGACATCCCCGGTGCCGCCCGCATTCGCCCAGGCGTCCCCGACTACTCCGGCCGCGCCCGACCCCCAGGGTTCGCCAGCCGCACCGGCACCGGCGGCCTCCTCGGCCTTCCCCGGCTCCCCGGTGGACGGCACACCGGCCGGCGCGGCGGGTCCTGCGTCCGCCGCGTACGCCGACGGGCCCCGGCACGGGGAGCGGACGGACCCGGGCGGTCCGAACGGCCCCGTTGACGACGGCGGGGACGGCGACGACGAGCCCGACCCCGACCGGGGCAGCAAGCCGCGTTCCTTCTGGAAGGAACTCCCGCTGCTCGTCGTCATCGCCCTGGTGCTGGCCCTGATCATCAAGACCTTCCTCGTCCAGGCGTTCTCCATCCCGTCGGACTCGATGCAGAACACCTTGCAGCGCGGCGACCGGGTGCTGGTCGACAAGCTCACCCCGTGGTTCGGCTCCAAGCCGAGCCGCGGCGAGGTCGTGGTGTTCCACGACCCCGGCGGCTGGCTGCCGGAGAACCCGCCGGCCAGCAGCAATCCGCTGGTCCGGGGCGTGCAAAAGGGCCTCAGCTTCATCGGTCTGATGCCGTCCGCCGATGAGAAGGACCTGATCAAGCGGGTCATCGGGGTCGGCGGCGACACCGTGCAGTGCAAGGGCACCGGACCCGTCACGGTCAACGGCAAGGCGCTGAACGAGCCGTATGTCTTCGCGGGCAACACCGCCTGCACCCCGGACGCGCCGTTCAAGGTGACCGTGCCCAAGGGCCGGATCTGGGTGATGGGCGACCACCGCCAGGACTCGCTGGACTCCCGCTACCACATGCAGCTGCCCGGCGGCGGCACCGTCTCCGACGACGACGTGGTGGGCCGGGCCGTCGTGGTGGCCTGGCCGATCAACCGCTGGGACGCGCTGTCCATCCCGTCCACCTTCTCGCAGCCCGGGATCAACGCGGCGGGCGCCGCGGTCCCCGCGGCGGCCGGTCTGGCCGGGGCGGCGCCGCTGGTGCTGCTGCGCAGGCGGCGCCTGCTGCGCAAGGACGCGAGCACGGGCGGCAGGAGCGTGGCGGCCGGCGGTCCGACGGGCGGCGGTCCGACGGGCGGCGACGCCTGAGCCGGTTGCGTTGCGTGAGGCTCGGCGCGCGGGCTGACCGCGGGGGTACCGCCGGGTAGGGTTCGGGTCCATGAGCAGCTCCACGAGCACCGTCGGCGGTGCGATACGCAAGGACGGCGACACGGGCGGCGGCCGGGTCGGACACAGGGTGTCCGGCCTGGCCGTCGCTCTCGGCTGTGTGCTGTTCCTCAGCGGGTTCGCCTGGGCCGCGGTGGTCTACCGCCCTTACACGGTGCCCACCGACTCGATGAAGCCCACGGTGAACCCGGGGGCGAAGGTGCTGGCCCAGCGGGTGACCGGGGCGCAGGTGCACCGGGGCGACGTGGTGGTCTTCAAGGACAAGCTCTGGGGCGAGGAGCCCATGGTCAAACGGGTCGTCGGGGTGGGCGGCGACGTGGTGGCCTGCTGCGGCAAGCAGGGCCGCCTCACGGTGAACGGCGTACCGCTGGACGAGAGCTACCTGCCCGGCGGGGCGTCCGCCTCGCTGGAGACGTTCACCGCCAAGGTGCCGAAGGACGAGCTGTTCCTGCTGGGCGACAACCGCGATGTCTCGCTCGACTCCCGGGTCCACCTCGAGGACGCGCAGCAGGGCGCGGTCCCGGCCAGCGACGTCAAGGCCCGGGTGGCCGCCACCGTGTGGCCGCTGGGCCGGGCCGGCATGCTGCCGCGCACCTCGGCGTTCGAGGCGGTGCCGGGCGCGGGCGGCACCGGCCCCGCCACCGGCGGCGGACTTCCGTCGCAGGGGCCGCTGAAGTGGCTGGTCTTCGCGGTGATCGCCGGGGCGGCACTGATCCTGGGCGGGGCGGCGTACGGGCCGCTGGCCGGGG
>NZ_FMCH01000426.1 GCF_900091855.1 Streptomyces sp. DvalAA-14 | reverse complement strand
CTGAAGGGTGGGCGCGGCGGCCACCGCGTTCGGGTTCGCCGCGTCCGCCTGCTGCTTGTTGGGCGCCAGCGCCGCGACCCCGGCTCCGGCGATCGCCACCACCGCGGCGACGATCTCGGCGGCCCGGAAGCCGTGCATGAAGGACGCCGGGGAGCTGTAGCCGCCCTGGGCCGCGAACACCGCGGCCAGCACGGCGACTCCGAAGACGCCGCCGCCCTCACGCACCGTGTTGTTGGTGCCGGCCGCCACGCCGGAATCGATGATCGGCACCGAACCCACCACGGCGTTGGCCACGGTCGGGAACACCATCGCGATGCCGATGCCCGCCACGATCAGCGGGCCCACCAGCGTCCCGTAGCTGACATCCGGCTTGGAGGCCAGCGCGAGCCACAGCAGCCCGCCGCCCTGGAGCAGCAGACCGAACATCATGAAGGGCTTGTTGCCGATCTTGTCGGACAGGCCGCCGGCCAGCGGGGCGATGAGCATCGGCATGGCGGTCCACACCAGGATGCGCAGGCCCGCCTGCAACGGGTTGTAGCCCAGCCCGATCTGGAACATCTGGGTAATCATGAACAGCGAGCCGATGAGCGAGAACGACAGGAAGAAAGCGACTCCGTTGGCCGTGGAGAAGCCGCGGCTGGAGAAGTACGCCAGCGGCAGCATCGGATGGCGTGCTCGCCGCTGCCAGGACAGGAAGGCCGTCATCAAGATCGCGCCGACGACCAGTGCGATGATCACCTCGGGGTCGCCCCAGCCGATCGACGGCGCCCGGACCGGCGCCCACACCAGGGCGAACAACGCGGCGCAGATCAGACCCACGCCCACCAGGTCCAGCTGCGGCCGCCCGCCGCGGGTGTCCTTGAGCATCAGCAGGGACAGCACGATGACCGCCGCACCGACCGGCACATTGATCCAGAAGATCCACTGCCAGGCGATGTCCTGGATGATCAGACCGCCCAGCACCGGGCCGGCCGCCACACCCAGGCCGGTGATCCCGCCCCAGATGCCGATCGCCGCGCCGCGCTTCTCGAGCGGGAACGCGTCGCTGATCAAGGACAGCGTCAGCGGCAGGACGACGGCCGCGCCCGCGCCCTGCACGACCCGGGCCGCGATCAGCGAACCCGAGGAGTCGGACAGCGCGCACGCGATCGACGACAGCGTGAACACGCCGACGCCGAGCACGTACATGTTCCGCTTGCCGAACCGGTCCCCGAGCGCGGCGCCGGTGAGCATCAGACAGGCGAAGGCCAGGTTGTAACCGTTGATCGTCCATTCGAGGTCCGACAGGCTCGCGTGCAGGTGGGTCTGCAGCGTCGGCAGCGCCGTCGATACGACCACCACGTCGAGCGAGGTGAGGAAAGCACCGAGCGAGGCGAGAATCAGCGTCGCCACCACCCCTGTGGGAGGAGCGGACGCCTCCGTGCTTGTTGACATCTGGAACCCTCCAGTTCGGCCGAGGCAGCAACCAGGCCCCCGGCGCCGATGCGTTCGGCCGCCGGCCGACCCGCACACATCTGTGCTGAACAGGTCGACGCCCCGCACGCCACCCGCTCGCAGCGGGCGTGCGGCGGACGCGACCCTCAGGAATAAAGACCTCGCCGGACCGGGAAACTCATCGCGCGCCGGGCGGCGCCCGGGACAGCACGACCGGAGAAGCCGCCGGGCGGACCGCTCCCGCATGCTCTAGGCCACGTAGCGGCGCGGCGTGATGGTGTGTCACGGCGGGCCCGTCGCGCGACGGAATCCGACCCCGAAAGGCGGGATCACCTATGCCCATAGCAGCAGTGATGACTTTCCAGGGCGCCACACTGGACCAGTACGACCAGGCGCTCGCCGACATGGGTTTCACTCCGGGCGGCGCGGCGGCCCCCGGTGAACTCTTCCACTTCGCCACCGCCATCGACGGCGGAATCCGGATCACTGAGATCTGGGAATCGCCCGATCAATTCGAGGCGTTCACCCGAGACGTGGTCGGCCCCGCCGCGGCCAAGGCCGGGATCACCGAATTGCCGGAGGTCTCCGTCGTCCCGATCCACAACCACCTGTCGGCCTGACCCGACCGGCTCGAGCAGGAGGCGGCCCCGGTCCCACGGACCGGGGCCGCGCTGTTTCCCGGTTCCTCGGTTTCCCGGTTTTCTCGATTTTCCCGGTTTCCTGGTTTCCGGCCGAAGCGTGACATCGCGGCGGATGCCCGAAACGAGCACGTGTGAAGAAATGGCCACCGTGGCCTGAACATTACGATGAATTGCGGAGTTTCTTCCGCACTTCGATTCGGCGCACATTCCTCAAAGGAGACCACGGTGGGCGACAGGATAAGGGAGCGTGCCGTCGTACTGGGCGGGAGCATAGCCGGGCTGCTGGCGGCCCGGGCACTGAGCGAGACGTACCGCGAGGTACTGGTGGTGGACCGGGACGTGCTGGCCGGCGTCACCGGGGCCCGCCGCGTCGTACCGCAGAGCGGTCATATCCACGCGCTGCTCGCCCGCGGGCAGCAGATCCTGGAGGAGCTGTTCCCGGGCTTCACCGACGAACTGGCCGACCACGGCGCCCCGGTGGGCGACTTCAGCGAGCATCTGCGCTGGTATTTCGACGGCCGCATGCTCAAGCAGGTGCCCACCGGGCTGATCTGCGTCGGTGCCGGGCGTCCGCTGCTCGAGGCCCGGCTGCGGGCCCGGGTCACCGCGCTGCCCGGCGTCTCCTTCATGGAGCGCACCGACATCCTCGGCCTGGTCGACGCCGGCGGCACCCGCGTCGTCGGCGCCCGGGTCCAGCGGCAGCAGGAGGGCTCCGAACCGGAGGTGCTGGCAGCCGACCTGGTGGTGGACGCCACCGGCCGCGGCTCCCGCACCGCCCGCTGGCTGGAGGAGCTCGGCTACCCGGCGGTACAGGAGGAGCGGGTCAAGATGGGTCTGACCTACACCACCGGCGACTTCCGGGTCGAGCGCGAGGCCGACGAACTCGGCGACGACCTGGCCAGCATCCCCGTCGCCACCCCCGGCACACCGCGCGGCGCCATCTACGCCCGCCTCCCCGACCGGCACTCGGTCTCCCTGACCGGCATCGCCGGCGAGCGCCCGCCCACCGACCGGGCCGGGTTCCTCGCCTACGTCAAATCGCTGCCGGCCCCGGAGATCTACCGGGCCGTCAGGGACGCCGAGTTCCTCGCCGACCCGGTCACCTTCCAGTTCCCGCAGAGCGTACGGCGCCACTACGAGAAGATGCCCCGCTTCCCCGCCGGACTGCTGCTGATCGGCGACGCCGCCTGCGTCTTCAACCCGGTCTACGGCCAGGGCATGACGGTGGCGGCGATGGAGGCACACCTGCTGCGCGAGCACCTGAGCCGCGACGGCGAACCCGACCCGCGGGCCTATCTGCGCGCGGTGGCCCGCACCATCAAGGCGCCCTGGGAGATGTCGGCCGGCGCCGACCTCGGATTTCCCACCACCGAGGGCAGGCGCACCCTCAAGGTCCGGATGGGCAACGCGTTCATTCCCCGACTCCAGGTCGCCGCGAGCACCGACGGCACACTCGCCGCCGCGTTCCTGCGGACGGCCGGCCTGGTGGCACCGCCCGAGTCGCTGATGACGCCGGCGGTGATGCTGCGGGTGCTGCGCGGTCGGGGCACACCCGTCACCGGCTCCGCTCCGGAACCGGTTGACGCCTCGGTCCGGAGCGACGCCTCCACAACGGCCTGATCACTGGACGGGCTTCAGCCCGTCCGGCATCAGCAGGTAGGCGAGGTGGGTCAGGCCCGGATCCGCGGCCAGGCCCACCATCGCCTCACCGACCTTCTCGGGCGTCAGGATCGTCCCCATCCCGCGGACGAACGCCTCGGTGGTGATGCCCTGGGCGGCGGCGTAGGCCGCCGCCCCGTTCGCGCCCAGATCGGTCGCCGGGGACAGCATCGGCAGCACCGTCAGGAAGCGGATGCCCAGCTTGTGGTCCTGCGACTCGGCCGCCGCGTAGGCGGAGATGAACCGGACGGTGGCCTTGGCCCCCGCGTAGCCACCGCTGAGCGGCGAGCCGCGCAGCGCCGCGGCGCTGGAGAAGGACACCACGGTGCTGCCCGGGGCGAGCGGCTGGCGCAGCGCGGCCCTGACCCAGTTGAACACCTGCTGGACGTCCACCTCCCAGTTGTTGCGGAAGGTGTCCCAGGTCTGCTCCTGAATGGGCCGGGTGACCGGGTTGGCCCCGGCGTTGAGCACCACGGTGCGCGGCTCGTAGCGGACCAGCAGTTCGGCGGCCAGTTCGGGGTCGGTGGCGTCACCGCGCACCCCGATGAAGGAGTCGCCCAACTCCCCGCCCAGTTTCTCCAGGGCGTCACCGTCCCGGGCCAGTCCGACGACGCGGGCGCCGGCTCCGGCCAGCGCCGTCGCGGTGCCGCGGCCGAAGCCGCGGCTGGCGCCGGTGACGATCACGGTGGAGCCGGCGATCTCGGATAGTGACATGGACATCTCCTCGTTCGTTGATGTGCCTCACCAATAAAGACCCCGGTCGGCGGCGAAATTCATCGGGACCGGAGATCAGCCGGCCGCATGCACGGTCATCGGCAGCCCGCCGCGGATACGCAGCGTCAGCATCGGTTCGGGGCGGGCCCGGTAGCCGCTGACCGCGGTCAGCCGCAGGTCCCGGGCGACGGTGGCCAGCACGATGGTGGCCTCCATCATGCCCAGGTTGTTGCCGACGCAGAACCGCGGTCCGGCGCCGAAGGGGATGTACGCGTACCGGGCGCGGCCGGCGGACCTGGCCGGCTCGAAGCGGTCCGGGTCGAAGTCGTCGGGGCGGTCCCAGTGGCCGGGGTGCCGGTGCAGGGTGTACGGGCAGATCAGCACGTCGGCGCCCGAGGGCACGCGGTAGCCGCCGATCTCGTCGTCCTCCTGCGCCAGCCGGGGCAGGATCCACACCGGCGGGTACAGCCGCATCACTTCTTCGAGAACCCGGGTGGTGTACGTGAGGCTGTGCAGGTCCGCCAGCGACAGCGGCCCGCCGCCCAGCACCGCGGCCGCCTCCTCGTGCAGCCGCCGCGCCACCTCCGGATGACGGTCGATCAAGTAGAATGCCCAGCTCAGCGTGGACGCGGTCGTCTCGTGGCCGGCCAGCAGCAAGGTGACCAGCTCGTCGCGCATCCGGGTCATCGCCATCGCCCGGTCCGGTTCGTCGTTCGTCGCCTGGATCAGCCGGGACACCACGTCGTCCCCGGCCGCGGTGGGATGCTCCAGCCGCTCGGCGCGCAGCCGGGCGACGACGTCCTCCAGGCTGCGGCGCGCCCGCCGGAACTTCGTCTGGCGGGGCAGCGGCACCCAGCCGGGCACCGCGTTCAGCGACATCATCTCGAACATGGCCTGGTTCTGCACGGCCTCGAAGTCGTCGCCCATCGAGGCGTACTCGCTCAGGTCGGTGGCCAGCAGCGTACGGCCGAGCACCCCCAGCGTGAGTTCGGTCATCATCTTGCGCACATCCACCGAGCCGTGGCCGATGTGCCCGCGCAGCCGCTCAGCGAGCCGCTCGGCCTCGTCGGCCACCGCGTTGAGCTGCAGGTTGATCCGCTTGGCCTGGAAGACCGGCTGCATCGTGCGGCGCTGGCTCTTCCACAGCTCACCCTCGCTGGTGAGCAGCCCGTCACCCAGCACCCGGCGGGCATGCACCAGACCGATGCCCTTGTGGAAGTTGCCCGGATTGTCGGCCAGTACGTGCTTGGCGTGCTCCGGGCTGTTGAAGAAGTACAGCGTCTTCGGTCCGAGCGGCAGCCGGGCCGCGTCGCCGTAGCGCGCCGCGACCTGCGTCATGACCTCCAACCGGTTCCTGGCCATCCGGCGCAGCAGGGCCGGCGCCTCCCGGCGGCGCGGCCCGGGCAGTTCCAGCCCGCCCAGCGGCGGCCCGGTCTCCACGGC
The DNA here is from genome assembly GCF_900091855.1 of Streptomyces sp. DvalAA-14. GTDB lineage: Bacteria > Actinomycetota > Actinomycetes > Streptomycetales > Streptomycetaceae > Actinacidiphila. Next base: position 2,787 of record NZ_FMCH01000426.1, on the reverse strand, counting down.
GGTCACCGGCCGGCCTCCCCGACCGACACGAACCGCATCGCGATCCGCTGCCGCCACGCCTCGTAGGCGGGCACCTCCCCGGAGAACGGCGGCACCGGCCTGGCCGCCGCGCTGAGCTTGTGCGCCGCCACCGCGGACATACCGCACAGCACCTGCGTGGCCAGATCGGTGTGCGGCACCAGCAGCCCGGCCTCGTACCGGGCGGTGGCGGCGAACGCGCTGGCCTGCGCGACCAGCGGCAGATGCGCCCCGGACCGGTCGCGGAAGGTCCGCAGCTCCTGCTCGGTGACGCCGCCGGCGTAGGTCGCGGCCAGCCCCGCGCCGCTGTACAGATCCTCGTGCCGGGGCTCGGGGAAGCGGTCGATCAGCTGCGCGACCTCCACCGGGTCGGTCCCGCCGATGAACCACAGCGCACGCCCGATGCCCTGGTCGATGGCCCGGTCGGCGTACCAGCGCGGGCCCTCGGCGGGCCAGGGAAAGGCCGGCTCCCGGTAGTGCTGGTGCACATACTTCTCGGTCTTGAAGTACGCCTGGTGGAAGCCGTATCCGTCCAGGACGAGCCAGCGCAGCAGCGGATCGGTGACATTGACCACCGGCCAGCGGAACCGCGGCAGCCGGGCCATCGCCCAGCCGACGCCCACGTACACCATGTAGACGTGGTCCTTGCCGCGGCCGCGCAGGAAGGTCTCGACCAGGTCGTGCCGGCCGAACGGCAGGCCGTCGCGCACCGCGAACCCCATCGCGGCGCCCTCGTAACCGAAACCGCGGAACCGGGTCGGCAGTTCCTCCAGCCGCTCCTCGGCCTCGACGGGTTCGCGGGCCTCGGCCGCGTAGGCGTAACCGCGCAGAAAAGTGCGGCCCACCGTCTCCAGGAGTTCGCGCGCCGGGGCGTCCTTCACATGGAAGCCGCGCACGGAGAGTTCTGTCTCGGAATCATTGGGTGTCAGAACGCGACGCCTGAGCGAACGCAGGGGACTGGTCACCATGGTCTCCTTCCGGGCTTTCGACCGGCGCAATTGTGTTGCTGATCGTCGCAGTTCCACCGGCCGGACGACTACTCCGAAATTGCCCGTGGATTCCGGTCGGTCCGGCCCCGGTGGCCGAACGTCCGGCGACTTCCGTCAAATTGCTGAATCGGCGCCCCGGCGATATCCGGGCACGATCGCGACTACCGGCGAAAAAACCTTGGAGCTAGCCTGATCCGCATGGTGGAGACTGGAAATCGTAAACCGGTCAGACCGGTTCCCAAGGTGGCGGTCCTGGCCACCATATTTGTCGCCGTCTTTGTGTCCAACGTTGACCTCTTTGTGGTCAACGTGGCGCTTCCGGATATCGGCCGCGATCTCAGCGGCGCATCGCTCGGCGCCCTGTCCTGGGTCCTCAACGCCTACGCCATCGTGTTCGCCGCCCTGCTCGTGGTGGCCGGCCGGCTCGCGGACCGGCACGGGCAGCGGACCGGCTTCCAACTCGGCCTGGCGCTGTTCACCGCCGGATCCGCGATGTGCGCGGTGGCCGGCGGAGTCGGCTGGCTGGTCGCGGCCCGCTGCATCCAGGCGGTCGGCGCGGCGGCCCTGCTGCCGACCTCGCTCGCGCTGATGCTGGAGGTCACCGCGCCCGCACGCCGCGCCGGCATGGTCCGGGCGTGGAGCGCGGTCGGCGGCGTGGCCGCGGCGCTCGGGCCGGTGCTGGGCGGCGTGCTGGTGCAGGCCAGCTGGCGCTGGGTGTTCATCATCAATGTGCCGATCGGCGTGGTGGCGCTGGTCGTCGGCGCGCGGGTGCTGCCGAAGGTGGCCTCCGACCGCTCCGGCGCCGGACCGGACCTGGCCGGCGCCGCGCTGGTCACCTTGTCCATCGGCGCGCTCTCCCTCGGACTGGTCAAGAGCAATGAGTGGGGCTGGGGGGACCCGCGCACCCTGGGCAGCTTCGCCGTCGCGCTGCTGCTGCTGGCCGGCTTCCTGGCACAGTCCCGGCGGCACCCGGCGCCGATCGTCGAGATGGCCATCCTGCGCAACAGCCGGTTCAGCACGGCCAGCGCCTCGATGCTGCTGTTCACCCTGGCCTTCGCCGGGGTCACCCTCTCCTCGGCGCTGTGGTGCCAGGACGTCTGGCACTACTCCGCGCTGCGCACCGGACTGGCCCTGGCTCCCGGCCCGCTGATGGTGCCGGCCCTCGCCGTCGTCTCCGGCCCGCTGGCCAAGCGCTTCGGTCCCGGCCCGGTGTCGGCGGTCGGCAATGTGCTCTTCGGGGCCGGCATCCTGTGGTGGCCGCTCGCGGTCGGTTCGACGCCGCACTACGCGAGCGCGATGCTGCCGGGCTTCCTGATCGGCGGCGTCGGCGTCGGGCTCTGCCTGCCCACCCTCACCGCGGCCGGCGCCACCGCCCTGCCGCCCCAGCGCCTCGCCACCGGCGCGGGCGTCATCACCATGGCCCGGCAGATCGGCGCCGTGCTCGGTGTGGCCGTCCTCGTCGGCGTGCTCGGAACCCCGCACAGCCTCCGCGGCGCGGTGCACGCCTACCGCGACGGCTGGTACGTGCTGGCCGGCGTGAGCGTGCTGGCCGGCCTGGTCGCGCTGGGGGTCCGCCGCCCGCCCCGGGCCGACCCGGCCACCGGACCGGTGCTGCCGGAGCCCGACGCCGCCGCCCGGGTCAGCCCCGGCATCGGCTGACGGCGGCCGGCGGCCGGGAGCTGCCGACGCCCCCCTCGTCCGAGGGGGCGTCTTCGTCCGCGTGGGGGACGGGTACGGCCGCGGCGGGACCGACCTCAGCGCCCCCGTCGCGCCGGTTCGT
>NZ_FMCH01000183.1 GCF_900091855.1 Streptomyces sp. DvalAA-14 | reverse complement strand
TGCCGCTGCTCACCGAGGCTTTCGCGATCCCCGACCGTGTGCTGCGCAGCCCGCTCGCCTCGGACGACTACCTGCAGGCGTACGAGGACTGGCTGCTCGGCGCGGGCCCCGACGATGCCGTAGCCCCCGAATCCGCCGATCCCGCGACGGCGGCCCGGAGCGAACGATGAGCGCGGCGGCCGACACGCTCCCCGCCGTACTCGACGAGGCGGCCCGCCGGGACGGCAGCCGCCGGCTGGTCTTCCCGGAGGCCGGCCAGAGCTGTACCGTCGCCGAACTCGCCCGCCGCTCTGCCCTGTTCGCCGACGTGCTGCACACCCGCGAGGTGGGCCGCGACGAAGTGGTGGGCCTGCTCGCGGAGCCCGGGGCCGCGTTCTTCACCGCCTTCTTCGGGGTGCTGCGCCACGGCTCCGCCGCCACCGCCATGCCCGCGCTGACCGGGCTGGGCAGCGCCCGGGCCCAGGCCGAACGGCTCGCCCCGCTCGTCGACACCACCCGGATGCGCCACTTGGTCGTGTCGCCCGAACTCGCCGCCTGCGCCGAGCAGCTGCGGCAACTGCGCCCCGCGCTGCGGCTGATCGCGATGGACCAGGCCGGGACGGTCGAAAGGGCGGACCACAGCGACCCGGCCGCGCTGGCGGTCGTCCAGTTCACCTCCGGCAGCACCAGCGCGCCCCGCGGTGTCACCCTCACCCACGCCGCCGCGGTGCGGGGAGTCGAGGCGCTGGCCCGGGCCTGCCAGGTCACGCGGGACGATGTCTGGGTCAACTGGCTACCGCACTACCACGACTTCGGGCTGGTCACCGATCTCGTCCAGCTCTTCCACGGCGGCGACCTGCACGTCCTCAGCCCGCTCACCTTGATCCGCCGCCCCCGCGCCTTCCTGGAGTACGTCGCCGCCAGCGGCGGGACCTGCCTCGCGGGTCCCAACTTCTGCTACCAGCGGATGGCCGAGGTCGCCGACCCGGACTGGATCACCACCCTGGACCTGTCCCGGCTCCGGCTCTGCCTCAACGGGGCCGAACCGGTCCAGCCCGAGACCCTGGAGCGCTTCGCCCGCGCCGTCGAAGCCGCCGGCGCCCCCCGGCACGTCCTCTGCCCCGGTTACGGCCTCGCCGAGGCGACCCTGGTGGCGGCGCTGTCCGTACCCGGTACCCCGCCGCGTATCGCGTACGTCCACCGGGAGTACCTGGCCGCCGGGCGCATCGAACGCGTGCCGGCCGGCGACCGCGCCGCCAAGGCCCTGGTCTCGGCGGGCCGGCCGGTCGACAGCGTGCGCACCCGCGTCATCGACGGCGACGGCAAGCCCTGCCCGGAGGGCGCCCTCGGCGAGATCCAGCTGCGCGGCGACTCGCTGACCACCGGGTACCTGCACGACGAGGCGGTGACCGCCGCCTCCTTCGACGGGCCCTGGCTGCGCACCGGGGACCTCGGCTTCCTGCTCGACGGCCACCTCTTCATCGCCGGCCGCTCCAAGGAGATGATCATCGTACGGGGGGTCAACTACTTCCCGGAGGACGCGGAAGCCGTCGCCCGGACCGTGGCCGGCGTCCACCGGGAGCGATGCGTGGCCTTCGCGATGCATCCCACCGAGCCCGACGAGCACCTGATGCTCGTCGCCGAGTCCGCCGCCGAGGACCCGGCCGAACACGCCCGGCTGGCCCGGGAGATCGCCGGCCGGATCTCCGAGCACCTCGGCCTGACCGCGGTCGAGGTGCGGATCGTGCCGCCGCGCTGGCTGCCCAGGACGACCAGCGGCAAATGGCGCCGCGGCGCCGCCCGCGACCGCCTGCTCGCCCAGGCGCCGCCGACCGGGGGACGGTGAGCCGGCCGTGGTCCGCAGCGTGATCGAGCGGGTCAGGAGCAATCCCACCCAGTTCGGCGAAGTGGAGATCCACCCGCGCACCCTGCTGTCCCTCGCCGTCGACGGCTGGTCCGCCTGGCTGGAGGAGCATCTGCGGCCCGTCCCCGAGCTGATGGGCCGCTACGGCACCGGTTTCCCGCTGGCCACCGCCGACCTCCGCTTCCTGCGGCCGTTCACCTTCCTCAGCGCGAACGCCTTCACCCGTGAGACGACGGTCGTCTTCCGCCGGCCCCGCGATGTCACCGTCACCTGCGACACGGTCTTCCGCCGCGTCGCCGAGGACGGCCGGGCCGGCGAGGACTTCGCCGAGGTGCGGCTGACCGCCACCGTGTCCCGCTTCACCCCCGGCACCCTGTGCGCCGCCGTGCTCGGCGCCCTGCCGGCCGAACTCCTCGCCCGGCTCGGGCCCGACGAGCGGGGCGCGGACCGCCGGCACTCCACCCTGGCCGACCGCGTCGCCGCACTCGAAGCCACCGCCGAACGCGTGACGGCCGACCACCACCGGACGGTGACCGCCCACCGGCACCTGTGCGAACCGGGCGACCAGTGGACCTTCGTGCCCGTCCCCGACCTGCTCGCCGAAGCCCGGGAAGCGCTGCTGCTCGCCGAGGAGGCCACCGCCCCCGAGCTGTTCGGCACCCTGGCCCTGGGGCACCGGCGGCTCACCTTCGACCTGCACCAGCCGCTCGGCCTGCTGGACAGCGCCCACCTGACCACCACCGCCTACCAGGACGACACCGGGCCCGCCTTCGTGCACCGCATCACCTCGCCCCGCGGGGATCCGCACGCCCTCGCCCTGGAGACCCTGCGGCCGTCGGCCGCGCTTCCACCGCCCCCGCGGGTCCCGGAGAGCCGGCAGAGCCCGGAGCCGCTGGGGACCGCCGCACCAGGAGGACCGCCATGGTGATCGTCTGCGCCGGCTCCCTGCTGCGCTACGTCCAGTACCAGCGCCAACTGCGCTACCCGGCCGGCACCGTCCGGGAGGCCCTCACCGCGCTCACCGAGCAGCACCCGGTGCTGGCACCGCTCCTGCTCACCCCCGGGGGAGAGCTGCGGCCCTCCCATCGCCTCATCCTGCACGACAGCCTGCTCGGCCCCGCCGAACTCGACACCCCCGTGGGCCCCGACGACCGGCTGGAGATCCTCACCTCCATCTCGGGCGGCTGACAGCCGACCGGAGACAGCCGGCGCCTGACCGTTCGTCGCCCGCGGGCCGGCCGACGTGTGCGCGGGCCGGACAGGGGCACGCGCACGGCATGGCCGTTCTCAGGAAATTCGCCCGCCCCCTGCTCGCCTCCATGTTCATCAGCGGCGGCTACGCGACGCTCCGGCACCCCGAGGCGGTCGAACCGGCCGCGAAGCCGGTCGCGCTGCCCATCGCCGCGCGGATCAAGGCGCTGCCCGACGACCCCCGGCAACTGGTCAGGATCAACAGCGCCGTCCAGCTCGGGGCCGGCACCCTGCTGGCCCTCGGCCGCTTCCCCCGGGGAGCCGCCCTCGCCCTCGCCGCCACGCTGGTGCCGACCACGCTGGCCGGACACCCCTACTGGACGATCGAGGACCCCGACGAGCGGGCCCGGCAGCGCGTCCACTTCTTCAAGAACCTCTCGATGCTGGGCGGACTGCTGCTCGCCGCCGCCGACACCCACGGCAAGCCGTCGCTGGCCTACCGCACCCGGCGCGGCACCCGGCACGCCGCGGACACGGCCACCGATCGCGTCCAGGCCGCGTGGGACGGCCTGTACGCGGGCGCCGAGAGCGTCACCGACAGCGTGAAGGACCACCTGGACAGCGTCACCGACGGCGTGCGGGACCATCTGCCCATCGGCTAGCCCGGACGCGACCCGGCCTGTCGGACCCCGGCTGTAGGCTGCCGGGCACAGAGAGCGACCCCTCGAAAGGGGCGTCGTGTCCTACGGCTTGAGGGGGAGTCGCGGTGGCCTGGGACCAGCAGGGCGGTGCGGGAGCAGGCGGCGGCGCCGGGGGATTTCCCCCGCCGCCGCTGCCACCGGCGTATCCGCCGCCCTTACCACCGCCGCCGGCGCCGCCCCGGCCGCCGGACGTCCCGCGGGCCGTCGCCGTGGCCCTGCTCAACCTCAGCGGGCTCGGGCTGGGTTACGCGCTCCTGCGGCGCTGGCCCGGCATGGCCGCGTGCTGGCTCGCGACCGGCCTGCTGCTGTTCGTGGCCCTGCCCGCCGAACCCGACGGCGTCCCGGGCGGGGCGGTCCTCGGCTATCTGCTCTTCCTGGCGGTCGCCGCCGTGCACGGCGGCATACGCGGCCTGCGCACCCCGCTGGCCTGGCCCCCGCGGTCGGCGGTCGCCGTCGTCCTCGGCCTGGTGCTGCTGGCCGCCCCGGCCGGCGGCGCGGTCCTCTACAACGGCGCTCGCGACCAGGCCACCCAGCGGATGCTGCTGGACCGGCTCGCCCGGGCCGATCACCTCGTCGTGACCGCCAGGAGCAAGCCCTTCAGCGCGGCGCAGGGCGAGTACCGCAGCGCGCTGGCCGCCTACCGCGAACTGCGCGACGACCACCCGGACTCCAGGGCCGCCCGGGCCGTTCCCGCACGGCTCAGGACGTACTACGCGGCGGTCGCGGCGCCGTACGCGCAAGGGAAGTTCTGCGCGGCGACCGCCCCGCTGAGGTATCTGCGCACGCTGCCCGCCAGCTTCGGCACGAAGGACCTCGGGGCGCTGGCCGGCTGGCCCGACGACCGGCTGGCCACTTCGCTCTACGCCTGCGGCTCGGCGGATCTGCACGACGCGGGAAGCGCGGGCCCGGCGGCGGCGGACGACCTCGGTGAACTGCTCGCCACCTTCCCGAAGTCGCCGCAGGCCGCCAGGGTCGAACCGGCCGTCAGGTCGACCATCGCCGAGGCCGCCGGGGCGCTGAAGGGCAAGGACCCGTGCGCCGCGACCGACCGGCTCCGCACGCTCGGCCGGCGCGCCTCCGGGCTCGGCGCCCGGGACACGGTCGCGGCCGGCGGGCTGAAAGCCGATGTCCGCACGGCGGACGGCTATGTGCGCACCGGGACGTACGCCTGCGGCGTGCACCAGTACCGGTCCGGTGACTTCGGCCGCGCGCTCGACACGATGAACGGCTTCGTCAAGGCGTACCCGCACGACCGGAACGGGCCGCTGGCCGGCAAGATAGCCACCGCCGCGGAGATCGCCCGGCACGAGCCCGCCGCCGGCCAACACCTGCCGACGACGGCCTCGGGCGGCGGCATCTCGGTGACGGTCAGCAATGACAGCCCCGACGAGGTCGAGGTCCTCTACACCGGCCCCGTCACCGGACGGTTCACTCTCAAGGGCTGCGGGGCCTGCTCCACCTACTCCAGCCAGTCCCAGGCGTCGCGCACCGCCTGCGGGGACAGCGGCAAGCACTATCCCCGGAAGACCCTCAGCCTCCCGCCCGGCACCACGTACTTCCTGCACAAGCCCAGCAGTTCGTCCGGCGACACACCGGGGGAGGACACCGCCACGCTCCAGTACGGCTATGTCTACACGGAGTGCGCCTACACGGTGGAGAGCGGGTTCGGTCTCTAGGGCGGCGGGCGGCCGGCGCCGGTGGCGGTCTTTGCAAGAGCATCACAGGTCGCACGCAACCTCTCCCGAAGCGGCTGTTAGCGTTTCGCGCTGCCCGGTCGCGGGCGAACGTGAGCACGACTTCCGCTGTATCCCGTGGCGCAGCCGGCACAGAAAGACCGCGAATGGACTACTGCTTCACCTGCCGTCGGACCTTGAACGGGGCCCTGGTGTGCCCCGGGTGCGGTGCGTACGCCCCGGACATAGATCCGCGGGGAGCCATCGCGCGGGCCAGGGCGGCGCGGCGGTCGGGCCGTGCGGAGGGCGCCTCGCCGCCGGTCGCCGGGACCGAGACGCCGCACCGGGCGCCGGACCCGGGTGCGGCGGATCGACGCAGCGGTGCGGACCGCGTGGACCCTGAAGACCGCACGGACCCCGAAGGCCCCGAAGATCCCGAAGACCGCGAGGTCAGGGAAATTCGCGACGATGCCGCATTCGCCGGGGCCGTCCCGGCGGCCGAGGAGATACCGGCGGGGACGAAGGCCGGCGCCGCGCATGAACCGACCGGGTCGGAAGTGGTGCCGGCGGAATCCGGCGACGCGGTGCAGCGGATCGCCCCGACCGTCCCCGTCGCCCCGACCTCGCCGATCACCCCGACCGCCCCCCTGATCGCCGCGCCGGAGCGGCGGGATGCCGAGGATCCGGCGGGCGGCGCAGAACCGGGCGCCGCTGCGGACCCGGCCGACGAGACCGGCGCGGCCGATGCGACCGCTGAACAATCCTCCGCCGACGGCGAGTTGCTGCCCGCCCCCGGGCCGGACACTCCTGGGCCGGACACTCCCGGATCGGAGGGTCCCGAGCCGGTCGGTCCCGA
>NZ_FMCH01000016.1 GCF_900091855.1 Streptomyces sp. DvalAA-14 | reverse complement strand
CCCGGGCCGGCGGTCTGGGCCTGATCGCCGCCTGCGACCTCGCGGTGGCCGGCGCCGGGGCGACTTTCGCCTTCACCGAGGCCAGGCTCGGTCTCGCGCCGGCGGTGATCTCGCTGCCGGTGCTGGCCCGCGCCGATCCGCGGGCGGTCGCCCGCTACTTCCTCACCGGCGAGACCTTCGGTCCCGGGGAGGCGGTCGGCATGGGACTGGTGACCGCCCCCGACGAGGCGCTGGACGCGATCCTGGACGGGCTGCGGTCCGGCTCCCCGCAAGGACTCGCCGAGTCCAAGGCGCTCACCACCCGGCGGCTGCGTACCGCGCTCGACGAGGGGGGCGCGGACATGGTCGCGGTCAGCGCCCGGCTGTTCGCCTCCGCCGAGGCGGCCGAGGGCATGTGCGCGTTCCTGGACAGGCGCAGGCCGTCATGGACCTCGTGACCGACCGGGCCCCGAAGCAGGACCGCAGCCGCGCCACCCGGTTGCGGGTGCTGGAGGCCGCCGTGGCGTGCCTGGCCGAGCACGGCTGGTCCGGCAGCACCCTCGCGGCGGTGTGCGCCCGGGCCGGTGTCTCCCGCGGGGCGGCCCAGCACCACTTCCCGACCCGCGAGGAGCTCTTCACCGCGGCCATCGCGCATGTGGCCGAACAGTGGCTGACCGCGGTACGCGACCGGGCCCGCGCCCTGCCCCGCGAGGGGCCCGACCGTACGTACGCGGTCGTGGACATGCTGGTGGCCGTGCACACCGGGCCGCTGTTCCGGGCCGCGCTCCACCTGTGGGTCACCGCCGCCGAGGAGGAGGCGCTGCGGCCCCGGGTGCGGTCCCTGGAGTCGCGGATCGGCCGCGAGTCCCACCGGCTGGCGGTGGAGTTCCTCGGCGCCGACGAGTCGGTGCCCGGCGTCCGGGAGACCGTGCAGGCGACCTTGGACATGGCCCGCGGCCTGGGCCTGGCCAATCTGCTCACCGACGACTCGGCCCGCCGGACCCGGATCGTCCGGCGCTGGTCCCAGATCCTGGACGCGGCGCTGTACGGGCCGCCGGGCGCGGGCTGAGGCGGGCCGGGCCGGTGCGGGGGTGCCAGCGCGGGGTTGCCGCCCCGGTGCCGGGTTGCCGCCTCAGTGCAGGGAGGCGTCCGCCGGGCCGGTGGCGAGCCGGGTGAAGCGGACTCGCAGGTCAGCGCGCTGCGGGGAGCAGCAGAACAGGCCGGCCACGGCGGCGGCCTCCGGCGCGAGCCAGGCCAGCCGGACGGTCCGCCAGGGCCCGTCCGCGCACCGGGCCCGCACCGTCACGGCGTCGCCCGCCCGGCTGACCCGCACGGTGACCTCGCGGCCCGCCCACTGCGGCACCGGGGCCAGTGACCAGTCCGAGGTGCCGCGGGTGACGACCGCGCCCAGCTGCGGCTCGCCGTCGGACACCTCGACGCCCGCTTTGACCCAGGTCTCGGCGTCGACCCGGACCAGGGCGCCGGCCTGGTCGTACAGCTCGTCGAAGTCGGCGATGAAGCCGACCTCCAGGGCGCTGCCCGCCGGGAAGGGGACGAGCAGGGCGTGGCCGTCGTCGCGGACGAAGCCGTAGCCCGTGGTGCGCCAGAAATCACTGCCCTCGCGGGTGGTGACCAGCAGGTCGGCGCCGTCCTCGGCGACCGCGGCGGGCGGATTGAGCCAGCTGCCGGCGGACCAGGCGAGGTCGTGCTCGGTCGGCGGGGTCACGTAGGGAGCCACGCCCAGGCACCCTACGCGCCCGTGCCGCCGCGCGCCCCGGAGTTTTTTTCCGCCGGGTCCGGCGTTGGCTGCCGGGGCCTGGAGCCGGGCGGGGCGGTCCGCGGAGTTAGCGCCCGGCGCCGTCCTGGGGGACGCTGGAAGCTGGGAGGTGACGCCTATGCGCAGAAGCGGATCAGAACCCACCCAGGCCCGCAGCCCGCTGCGGCTGCGGCTCGGACTCGCCTTGTTCGGAGTGGTCTGGGGGGCCGGCGCCGCCTTCGGATTCGCCTGGGCCGGGGAGCCGGGGTGGGCCGCCCTGCTGGCCTTCATCGGTTTCCTGGCCGCTGTCGACGCGGTGCTGGTGATCCGGCGCTTCCGCCAGGGCGCGCGCTACCAGCCGGGGCGGGACGTCCCGCCGTACGACCCGCACGAACGGCACAAGCGGCGGCGCTGACCCGCGGCAGTGAGCAGCATGCGGAAGGGCCCGGCGCTCGGCGCCGGGCCCTTCCTTTTGTAGCGGGGACAGGATTTGAACCTGCGACCTCTGGGTTATGAGCCCAGCGAGCTACCGAGCTGCTCCACCCCGCGTCGGTGAACACCACTCTACGGGCTGCCGACACGGAAACCAAATCGTTTACCGCCACCTTTGTAGGTTCCGGGTCTCCGTTAGCACTGTCGGTCGATCTTTAGCAGCCGGTTAGCAATCCTGCGGTCTCGTTAGCACTGCCGGTGATCGGTCGTGGTCGGCTCGGGGAACTCCGCGGTCATCTGCCCCCGGATACCGAGCGACTTCCTACGGTCAGTGCATGGTTACAAAGCGTACAGGCGCTTGGGCTGGTGGTCAGGGGCTCGCGACGGCTTCGATTCGGTACGAGGACGACTCGGTGTGCTGCGTGGAGGTCAGCGGGCTGCGCCGAGGCAGTTTCGATGGGTCCGTGCCGTGGCGTCGGGTGAGGTCGGCGAAGGGCCACAGGCACCATCCCGGGGAGTACGCGTCGGCGACAACACGTGGCTTGGTCGTCTACGAGAGCCGGCGGCTGGAGCTGGCTCGGCTGCTGCTGGCGGACTTCGACCCGCAGGTGGTCGGCATCTACGCCCAACCGTGCCGTCTGCGGGCTCGGGTGGGCGGGCGCTGGCGGCTGCATGTACCGGACTTCCTGCTGGTCCTGGCGGACGGCAACGTGCGCGTGGTCAATGTGAAGCCGGCCGACCGCCTGTTGGATCCGAAGATCGCGGAGGCCCTGGCCTGGCCAGGGGAGCTTGTGGAGGGCCACGGCTGGCAGTACGAGGTCTGGTCGGGTGCGGATCCGGTGCTGTTGGCGAATGTGCGGTTCCTGGCCGCTTACCGGTGGGCGGGGGTGGTTCCGGACGAGGAGATCCAGCGGGCCTGGGAGACGGTGCGGGACGGGGACCCCCTCGCGGTCGCCGAGCGGCGCCTGGCGGCGGGCCGCCCGGTGGAGGACGTGCGGCCCGCAGTGCTCGCCCTGGTGTGGTCAGGGCGGCTGTCAGTTGATCTGACGCGGCCGGTCGATGGTGACTCTGTGCTGCGGAGGGCGATGTGAGCAACTGGACGGTTCCGTTGCGGGCGGGGCTCGCGCTGAGTTTCCAGGGAGAGCAGTTCACCGTGTCCGAGGTGCAGGGCCGCCAGGTCCTGCTTCAGCAGTCTGGGCTGGGGGGTACTCGGTGGAGGCTGGTCGATGTGGCGGGTCTGCTGGCGGACCCGAGCACACAGTTGCTGGTCGAGCTGCCGGACGAGGAGGAATCGGCGGCCGTGGCTCTGGGGCTGCTCGACGAAGCGGAGGAAGAAGCGGTAACACAACGGTTCCAGCACGTTCAGGAGGTTCGCTTCGGCTACCGGCTGGGGTCGGTCGAATTGGCCCTGGAGGGGGAGCCACGGCCGGACTACGCTCCGGGCGTCTCGATGATGCACCGCTACCTGGCCAAGGCCGAGGAGCTGGGGGTGGGCGAGAGCACGATCCGGCTCTGGGTCACCCAGGTGAAGAAGTCCGGGCCGGCAGGGCTGCTGCGGGTGAGTCGGCACCGCAGGAAAGCCCAGGACAGGGTCGATCACCGCTGGCTGGACGTGGCCCGGACGGTCGTGAGCAGTTACACCGACGACAGCCGCCCGGTCCGCGCTCTGGTGCTGCTGGAGATCGAGGAGCGTGTCGCCGCCGAGTACGGGCGAGGCACCGTCAAGATCCCTCCTCAGTCCGCCGGCTATGAGGTGCTGCGCGAGTTAGACGCCGGTACGAACGCGTTCACGGGCAGCACCAAGGGCAAGCGCTCAATCGCGAACCGGCCCCAGACCGTCTACGGTCGCCTGCGAGCAACCCGGCCGGGGGAGTTCGTGCTGCTGGACACCACTCGGCTGGACGTATTCGCGATGGAACCGGTGACCTGCCGCTGGGTGCAGTGCGAGCTGACGGCCGCCATGGACCTCTATGACCGGTGCATCACGGGGATCCGGCTCACTCCGGTGTCGACGAAGGCGGTCGACGTCGCTGCGGTGCTCTACGAGACGGTGCGACCGCGTCGGGATGCCTCTGCGGAACGGGCACTGCCCTACGTCGGTGTTCCTTCCACGGTGGTTGTGGATGCGCGAAAGCTTGTGGACGTGAAGGGCACGCCGCTGCCTTCGGTCGCGGCCGAGACGATCGTCTACGACCACGGGAAGGTCTACCTGTCCAATCACCTTCGCAGCGTCTGCACCCGTCTCGAGATCTCGCTCCAGCCGGCCCGGCCGTTGACCCCGACGGACAAATCGCCGATCGAGCGCTGGTTCAAGACCCTCAACCAAGGTCTGCTGGCGGCGCTTCCCGGCTACAAGGGCCCCGACGTCCACAGTCGCGGCCTGTCCGTTGAAGACCACGCCTTCTTCTTCATCGACGAGTTGGAGACGATCATCAGGCAGTGGATCGACCGGATCTATCACCGCAGGCACCACAAGGGACTGGTCATCCCGGAGATCCCCGGCCTGAAGCTCAGCCCGCTGGAGATGTTCGACCACGGCGTCGCCCGGGCCGGCAACCTGCGCATTCCGGCTCGGCCGAACTTCGCCCTGCACTTCCTCGAGCAGGTCTGGTGCACGATCCACCACCACGGGGTGGAGCTTCACGGCTTGCGTTACAACGGTGCCGGGCTGGACGGGCTGCGGCACCAGACTAGCTCCTACACCGGGGTCAGCCAGGGCAAGTGGCCGGTCTCCGTGGATCCGGGAGACATCCGGTGTGTCTACTTCCAACGGCCGGACCGCTCCTGGCATGCCCTTGAGTGGGAACATGCGCCCGCCCTGAACGGGCCGGTCAGCCGAGAAGCCCTGCGCTATGCGCGAAAACTGGCCCTTCAGACGCATCCTTCCCCGACACAAAGCGGGCCTTGGTGGAACTGCTCGAGCGCTGGGGAGCCGGTCTCACCGGAAACCGGGCCGAGCGCCGGACGGCCGTCCGCCTGTCCGAGGACCGCCTCCGTCTGGTCGGCACTGACGAGCTCGAGGATCTGCAGGATCCCCTGCAACTGCCCGCGCTCAAGGCGCTCGCGGCCCTGGAGACCGCACCACCGCAGGACGGCGTCGACGACGGCCTGAGTGGGGAGGACGACGAGGACGAGGACCTGGAGGCCCCATTCCCGGGCGAGACGGACGTGGCGATCGACGAGGATGACTACTACGCGGACACCTGGGAGAGCCGGTGAGCTTGGAGGACACGGGAGGCGTGTTCGAGGGCGGCGACCGCCAGTACGCGCTCACCCGCCTGTCGGGCTGGCTGGAGATGGTCTACGGCCCGGACCGCGTCCAGCCGACCCGGCTGACGCGGAAGCAGATGAGCGGCCTGTCCCGGCTGGACCTGATGCGCTACAACGACAGCCGGGCCGTCTGGCACGCGAATCTCGGGCCGATCAAAACCCCGCAACTGATCGGCCTGCACAGGGACCTCAAGGAGATCGTCGATTCGAATCGGCAGGACGGCGACAAGGCCAAGCCGGCGGCCCTGCTCGACGCCTACCCGGGCATCGGGAAGAGTACGGCAATCCGCGACTTCGCCCGCGACTTCCACCGCGAGCAGGTCCTCTTGCGCGGGGAGACCACCCGAGACGGCCACCGACGGGTCCCGGTCGTCTACATCAACCTGACCGGCAACACGCAGATCCGCGGTCTGAACGCGGCGATCTGCCGCTTCTACGGGCTGCCGACCGGCGGTGACGCGGATACCCTCGCCGAGCGCGCGGTCGACGCGGTCCTGAGCATGACGACAGCGGTGTTCGTCATCGACGATGTCCACTTCCTCGCACCAGGGAAGTCCTCAGCGGTGCGGATGGCCAACCATCTGAAGTTCCTGTCCAACGTGTTCCCCGTCACTCTGCTCTATGTCGGCGTCGGCGTCGCCGACCGCGGGATCCTGCGCGAGGGCCTGTCACCGCAGCAGGCCCTCCTCGCGCAGTTCGGGCGGCGCACCACCCCGCTGACCCTGCGTCCCTTCCAGATCGACGACGACCTGGGGCGGAAGCAGTGGCGGGTTCTCTTGAAGACCATCGAGAAGGAGATCGTCCTGGCGGAGAAGCGCCCGGGAATGCTCGTCGACCTGGCGGACTACCTCTTCGCACGCACCACCGGGCACTTCGCGTCGCTGATGGCGCTGATAAACCGGTCCTGCCTGCGAGCGGTCCGCTCTGGCGAAGAGAAACTCGGCAAGGATCTGATCGACAAAGTGAAGAACGACGACGCCGCCGAAGACGCCCGACGCGAACTCGAAGCGGCGATCGAGGCCGGCCTCCTCAGCACCCGCCCCGGAGGCCCGGCCCGCAAGCGGCGGTCCGCATGACCTGGACCACCGACCGTCTGCCGATCGCTCTGCACCCGCAGCCGGGCGAGGCCCTGGACAGCTGGATCACCGCCTACGCCAGACGCCTGCACACCAGAGGCCCGGAGTTGCTCAGGCACATGGGGGTCACCCGGGTGCCGACTGCGCTCGTGACACAGCTCACCACAGCGGATCCCGACATCATCGCCCAACGCTCCGGGATTTCTGCGGAGCTCTTGCACGGCATGACGCTGGACCCCCACGTCAGCCCCGCGCGTTCCTGCCCTCGAATGCCTGGGCGTTGACCGCGGCTTGGCGGCCCCTTCGCACTGGCAGCCGCTATTGCCCGGACTGCCTGGAGGAGAAGGGCGACCGCTGGCCACTGGCCTGGCGACTGCCCTGGACGTTCGCCTGCCAGCAGCACGGGTGTCTGCTGATTGACTTCTGCCCTGGGTGCCACGGCCGGCCGCGCATTACGGCTTCGCGGGCATCGGAGATCCGCCGACCGGGCCGCTGCACGCGCCTGATCAACACCGGCCGCGACCTGCGGACCTGCGGACAGCCGCTCGCCCTGGCAGCGGCTGCCGCGCTGCCCCGAGACGGGGTCATCCTCGGGGCACAACGGCACGTCGCCGCTCTTCTGGAACAGCTGCCCAAGATTGAACACGCCTCCTTCGGGAGCCCGCTGCACGACCTCTACGTGCTGGGCTGGCGGTCGCTTCGCGCCCTTCACCTCGGTGGTCCCGCGCCCGACGCCGTCCGGGCCGTGCTGGACGAATGCGGTCACGACCCCGACAGGTTCTCCCTCAAAGCCGTCCCCACCACCGACCAGCTGGCCATCGGCAGCACGCTCGGCATGCTGTCGACGAACTCCCATTCGCAGACCGCCGCTGAACTTCTCACCTGGATCGTTCGCGCCGATCATGGTTCTCCTGGCCGGCGCCTGCAGCAGTGGCGCAGCGTCAGCTCGCGGCTGGTCGCAAGGGTGCTCGGGGACGCCGACAGCGATCTGCCGATCCAGCGTCGACTGCGCTACCGCTCTGCAACACGGCAGCCGACCGAACCTGACCTGGGCGAGTCCAGCGTCCGCCAGCGCGCGAAGAGCGTTCCGTCGCTGCTCTGGCATGGATGGAGCATTCGGCTGCTGCCCACTGCGGCTCTGGACCCCCGGACCCGGGACGACTACCGGCGCACATGCGCCGCCATGCTGCTTCTGCCCGGAGCGCAGGTCGGCTTCCTCCAGGCCGCCCGCATGCTGGGACTTGACCCTCGGCTCCCCTCCCGCGCCGCCTTTCCGAAAGTGGTCACCCAGCCGGACCACGCGACCATCATCGCGTCCTGTCTCGGACAACTGGCCACCCAGCTCGACCTGAACGGCTGCCCGATCGACTACGCCCGACGCCGGGCTCTGTTCACCAGCGACACGATCAGCCTCGACCTCGACGCCTATGTCCGGCTCTGCCGACGCGAAGGCTGGTCGCGCGGCGGGAACGGCCGCGTCCAGCGGCTTCGGTGGGCACTACTGAGCCTGCTACTGGGAGCGCACGCGGACCTTCCCGATGGGATGGTCCTGCATGACCGCGACGAGTTCCGCCTCAAAATGCCACCGCTGTTGCGGTCCTTCCTCATCGACCAGGCCACCGACAACCTCACCCATCACAAGATCCACGAGCCCGTCCTCTGGGAACCGCCTGGCGACTGGTGCCAAGAGCTTGCCTGGCCGGGCAGCAGCCCGGACGCCGTCTCGAACGCCGGGTTCGCCGCCATGGCGGCAGCGGGCACTCAGGTCGAGGACATCGCCTACGCACTGCATCTGACCGCGGAACACCTCCGGCTCTACTGCGACGCCACCGGCAACACCGCGCCACCGCCCGGCCCAGCAGTCCCTGGCCTCGGCCGCCGAACACCCCGACGCGGGCTCCTCGACCCGGAATACCTCCGGGCCGCCCACACCAGCGGAACCCTCAACCAGAGCCTGATCGCGCGCAGAGCCGGATGCAGCCCCGCGACGGTTCAAAATGCCCTGGAGGAAGCCGGAATCCCAGCCTCACCACGTCCCCAGCCCCTGAGCCATCAGATCACTCGCGCAGAACTGGAACATGCCTACCTTCACCAACGCCGGAGCATCCCCGACATCGCCGAGCAGTTCGGCCTCGACAGGCACCGCCTGAACCTCCTGGCCAAGAAGTGGGGCATCCC
>NZ_FMCH01000097.1 GCF_900091855.1 Streptomyces sp. DvalAA-14 | reverse complement strand
GGCCGCCGACCGCCGCGACGATCGCCGGCAGCGCCTCGACGGCCGCCGGGGCCGCGTCGAGCTGACGGCCGCCGTGGTTGGAGACCAGCAGCGCGGCCACCCCCTCGTCGGCGGCCCGCCGGGCGTCGTCCGGATGCAGCACGCCCTTCAGCACCACGGGCAGCGCCGTGCCGTCGCGCAGCCGGCGCAGGTCGTCCCAGGACAGGCCCGGAGACAGGACGATGTCCCGGACCCCGCCGGGCGGCCCGCCCGGCAGGCCGCGCATGTTCTCGGCGGCCAAGCCCGGCGGCAGGTCGTGGAAGCCGTTGCGCTCGTCGCGGGCGCGGCGGCCGAGAACCGGTGAGTCCACGGTGACCACCAGCGCGCCGCAGCCGGCCTGTTCGGCCCGCCGGACCAGTGCGTCGGTCACCTCGGGCGCGGGCTGGAGGTAGAGCTGGAACCACACCGCCGCGTCGGCCCGGACCGCCCGGGCCGCGGCGGCGACCTCGGCCACCGCCGTGGTGGACGCCATCGAGCTGATCAGTACGGTGCCGGCCGCCGCGGTGGCGCGCGCGGTGGCCAGCTCCCCGTCCGGGTGGGCCAGCCGGTGGAAGGCGGTGGGGGAGACGACGACCGGCAGTGCGGCCCGCGCGCCGAGCAGGGTGACGGCGGTGTCGGCCGGGCCCGCACCGCGCAGCACCCGGGGGAGCAGCGCGAGACGGCCGAAGGCCCGCTCGTTCTCCGCCAGCGCCGTCTCGCGCCCGGCGCCCCCCTCGAAGAAGTCCCGGTGCACCGGGTCCAGCCGGCTCCCGGCCTTGTCCCGCAACTGTCCGAGCAGCCAGGGCGGTTGGTCGCCTCCGGCGGTCACGACGCACTCGACGCGGCGTTTTCCGGCCGCAGGTGCTCGGCCAGGAAGCGGACCAGCGGGACGCGGTGGACCGCCTCCCGGTCCCACTCGTTCTCCAGGTTCTCGGTGAGGTGGTGCTCGGCCAGGAGTTCGCCGGCCCGGAACAGCCGTACCACCGGGTGGAGATAGCGGCCGTCGAGGCCGCCGGTGTCGGTCTGGGACACCCGGCCGACCGTGATGTCGAACGGGTTGACCCGGTCGTGGTCGGCGCCGTATTCGAGGGTGATCGCGAAGTAGCGGTCGACGGCGCCGAACGAGCCGGCCGCGACGGCCGGGTGCAGATGGTCGAGCGGCACCTCCTCGTAGTAGCCGACCGAACCGTCCGGGCGGACCGTCACCGCGTCGGCGAGGAAGCCGAACAGCTGCCAGAGCGCCGAGGTGCGGTTGATCCGCTCGATCACCGCGTCGGCGACCGCCTCGGGGGTGGCGGCCGGCTCCCGGCCCGGCCAGGGCTCGTCGTGGTAGCGCTGCTCCAGGATGCGGTGCAGGGCCCGCACGCCGTACCGGAAACCGTGGATGAATCCGCTGGTGGACTTCTTGAAGTCCCGTACCTGGGTGATGGTCCCGGCGAAATAGAGGTCGGGGACGTTGGTGGACTCCCACGCCTCCGTCTGGGCCGGAAAACGGTCCTTTATGGTGAGTTCCGGCCGGCATTCCGGGGTGAAAAGGGAGGCGTCGAAACGGAAGCCGGTGGCCAGGATCACCCGGTCGTAGGGTATTTCCTTGATGACTTCGTCCACCCGTAGGAATTTCACCGCGACCCGATAGGGGCCGTTGTCCGCGTCCTTGCGAATATGGACGATCTCGCCGTCGAGCAGCGCATTCTGTGATTTGAGCTGATAAGTGTCCAGGAAGTTGTTGTTCACCGCCCGCAGATGTCCCACGAAGTGGGTCTGCCAGGCCAGCCGCAGCCGTCCGGGGCCGGCCACGTGAATCACCGAGGCGGTTTCGATGAGGTTGTCGGCGGTCTCGAAGGCTGAATTCCCGCGGCCGATGATCAGGACCCGCTGGCCGGTGAAGTCCGCCGGGTCGACCGAGACCTCGTCGTAGCCCTCGGCCAGTTCCGCGCCCTCGATGGGCGCGTTGTACGGGCGGCTGACACCGGTGGCGGCGATCAGCCGGCGGGCCCGGAAAACCGTGCCGTCCTGGGCGGTGGCCACGAAGTCCCCGGCGCCGCTGCCGTCTTCGGCGGGCGGACGGGTGATTCCCGTGATGCGGGTGTGGTAGCGGATGTTCAGCTTGTGGGTCTCGGCGAAGTCGGCGAGGTAGCCGACGAGGTCGTCGGCGGCGGGGAAGTAGCGCGGGGTGACCGCGGTGAACAGCGGGGCGTTCTCCGCCGACAGCAGGGAGTTCCAGTCGGTGCGGAGCTTGAGTTCCGGATCGTCCCAGCCGGTGTGCACCTTGTTGATGGATATCAGCTTCCGATGGCGCGGAAATCTGGTGAAGAAAGTGCCCGGCGCATCGCCCGCCTCCACCACGAGATAATCGCGGCCGGCCCGGTCCAGGAAATATGCCGCCTGGATTCCGGCCGGTCCCGCGCCCACGACGAGATAATCGACCCGCACTTCTCCTGACATGTTCCCTCCCGATCCGGAAGATGACACCGACACCGTAGTTGAGAGTTAAAGGAGGTATCCAGACTTGGGAATGTGATCCATATCACATCGACCTGGGGAGGTCATGATTGAGTCCGCCGGATAACTTCGGCAGGCGGCACGGGTGCTCGCCCCGCGCTCGCCCGCGAACGGCGCGGGCGTATCCGGCGGGATTCCGTGCGGCTGGAAATCGACCCCGTGATCGTCCCGGATCGGAGGAAGCCGTGCCCAATCCGGCCGAATCGGTATTCCCGCAGGCATTGGTGGACGACTTCACCCGGCAGCCGGACCTGCCCGCCTTCGAATTCCAGTCCCGTCCGGTGCCGCGCGGCGAGGTCCTTGACCTGGTACGACGCGCGGTGGCGAACCTGCGGGCGGCCGGCCTGGGCCGGGGCGCCGGGGTCGCCGTGACCACCGCGGTCACCCCGGCCGGATTCGCGGCACAGATCGCCGCCCACCTGCTCGGCTGCCGGGTCACCGGCCTGCGGCCGGGGCTCACCCCGCCCCAACTCGCCGCCGTACTGGCCGAGGACGTCGAGGCGGTGATCGCCGACGCGACCACCGCGGGCCCGGAACTGGCGGCCGCGGCCGGCGCCGCCCGGATCCTCGACGCCGAACGCGACCTGCTGGCGGCCGCCACCCTCACCGGTGACGAACTCGACCCCCGGGGCCGCCCCGACGACATCGCGCTGATCACCCTCACCAGCGGCAGCACCGGCCGCCCCAAGGGCGCCGCCCAGACCTACCGTTCGCTGACCGACCACTGGAGCTGGCAGCCCGCCCGGCGCAATCCGGTCACCGACCGGCTGGCCGCGGGCTACCGCCGCTACCTGGTCTTCGGCACCCTGACCAGCGCGGTGATGCTGGAACA
The DNA here is from genome assembly GCF_900091855.1 of Streptomyces sp. DvalAA-14. Taxonomy (GTDB): domain Bacteria; phylum Actinomycetota; class Actinomycetes; order Streptomycetales; family Streptomycetaceae; genus Actinacidiphila. Next base: position 2,907 of record NZ_FMCH01000097.1, on the reverse strand, counting down.
CCTCGCGCTGTGCCTGCTGAGCGGCGGCACCGCGGTCATCCCGGAATCACCCCCGGTCTTCCCGCAGGTCTGGGAGCGGTACGCGATCACCGCCTGCCTGTGCACCGTCCCCCGGCTCTACCAGGTGCTCGACACGCTGCGCGGGCGGCAGGGGCCGGCGCCCGACCTCAGCCGGCTGCGGGTGCTGCTCGTCGCGGGTTCGCCGCTGCCCGCGCACCGGCTCGCCGAGGCCGCCGACCGGCTCGGGCACGCCCTCCACCAGGGGTACGGCCTGACCGAGACCGGCATGCTCAGCCTGCTGACCCCGCACGATCTCGCCGAACGCCGCGGGCAGGTGCTCGACACGGTGGGCCGCCCGCTGCCGGGCGTCGGCATCGAGATCCGCGACCCGCGGGGCGAGCCGGTGCCGGCCGGCGGCGCGGGTGAGATCTGGGTCAGATCCGCCGGGCAGGCGTCCGGCTACTGGTACGACGACGAGCAGACCCGGGACGTGGTCCGGGACGGCTGGTTCCGCACCCGCGATCTGGGCGCGCTGGGCGCCGACGGCTTCCTGCGGCTGGTCGGCCGGGCCCGGGACGTCGTGTTCGTCAACGCGATCCTCTACTACGCCGGGGCGATCGAGGCGGCGCTGGCCACCCACCCCGACGTGGACCAGGCCTATGTGGTCGCCGCCCCCGACGACCGCACCGGGGAGGCCGCCCACGCCTTCGTCGTCCCGGTCGCGGGCCGGGTCCCCGACCCGGACGCCCTGCGGGCCGCGGTGCGGGCCGCACTCGGCGAACCGGCCGTGCCCGCGACCGTCACCGTGCTCGACGCGGTACCGGTGGCGCCCGGCGGCAAGCCCGACAAACAGGCGCTGACCGCTCTGCTCCCCGGGGCGGGCGGCGCGGCGACCTGACCGGCCGGCCCGGCGGGAGCGCCGCGCGACCCGCCCGCCGTCACAGGGGATTGCCGTTGCTGCCCGGCGCCAGCGGGGTGATCGCCAGCAGGTTGTCGCAGTTGGTGATCTGGCCGGGGAAGGTCAGCGACGCCTTGCTGCCCGGCGGATACACCCGCACCTGCGCCGACTCCGGCAGGCAGACGCCCTGCTGGTTGACGGTGTGGATGGTGTCGCTGGCGGATCCGCCCGGCTTCAGCACCACCGGTACGTAGCCGACCGGCTCACGGGTGGCCGGATCGCCGATCTGCCGGCCGCTCGCGTCCAGCAGGGACAGGCCGGGGAATCCGGTGAGATGGCAGGCGGTCGTACCGGTGTTGGTCAGCACCAGGTAGCGGTAGAGGTTCCCGGCGCCGGCGTCGCCGCCGCCGAGCGCCGCCTCCAGGTGGGCGGCCGTGCACATCGCCGTCGTCTCCGGCGCGCTCGCGGTGCCGGTGGTCGGCGTGGTGGCGGTGTCGTGGTGGGTCTCCGTCGCGTGGGGGCCCGGAGTGGTCCGGTGCGGGACCGGGGTCTGCCGGGTCACCGGTGCGCTGGGGGTGGCCGACGCCCGTGGCGGCGGCGTGCTCGGCGCGGCCGTGGCGGCGGGCGGCGAGGTGTCGCGGACACTGCTCGCGGGCGGTCCGACCACCTCGTCACCGCCGCCGGTGTGCAGCGAACCGGCCACGTAGAGGGCGCCGGCGATCACCGCCACCGCGGCCGAACCGCCCACCGCCGCCCGGACCCGGCGGCGGCGCGCGGCTTTGCGGCGGATGCGTTCGAAGGCACCGGGCGGCGCCGACAAGAAGGGCGCGGGGGAGTGCAGCAGCGCCTCCAGCGGGTCCGCCCGCGGACCGTGCGGCGCCCGGGGGGAGTCGGGGCCGGCCGGGTCGCGAGGGGCGCCGGGCACGGCCGGGAAGCCGTTCGGGTCGTCGTCAGGAAATCCGGTCATGGCGTCCTCCGAGCTTGGCGCGGAGTAGTTCGCGGGCGGCGTGCAGATCGGCCTTGACCGTTCCCTCGTTACGGCCCAGCAGCGCGGCGACCTCGCGTACCGGCAGATCGGCGTAGTAGTACAGCAGGGCCGGGTCCCGCAGCCGCTCGGGGAGCGACTGGACGAGCATCCGCACCGACGGGTCGGCGGACTCCGGCTGCCGCTTCACCGCTTCCTCCGTCCTGACCCGGCGCATGGCCCGCCGCTCGCGCTCCATCTTGCGCCAGTGGTCGCGGACCAGGTTCGCCGCGGTCACATAGAGGAAGCCGGTCGGCTCCTCGACCTTCGTCCAGCGGGCCCACAACCGGGTGAACGCCTCCGAGGCGATCTCGTGCGCGGTCCCGTCGTCGTCCACCAGCCGGCGGCACCAGCCCGCCAGCCGGGGGTAGACCGCCTCGAACAGTTCGGAGGCCGCGCTCTCCTGAGACCGGATGACCGCTGTCTCCTCACTCCTCGCCGTGCCGATGCCGCGCGCCCTGCCCGCGCCGCGCGCGGTCCCGCGCCCCGGAGCGGCCTGATGGACGGCCGTCTGCTGCCTGTTCACGCGCCGGGGTTCACGACTCGGCGACCAGCGACGCGTAGACGATCACATTGTCCGGGTAGCCGCCGGCCCCGGTCACCCGGGTACCGCCGCAGGTGACGAGACGCAGCGCCGGGTAGTCCACGTTCCCGTACACCGCGGCGGTGGGGAAGCGCGACTTCGGGACGGTCTGCACCGAGTCGACGGCGAAGGTCGCCACCGTGCCGTCCCGCCGGCCCACCGTCATCCGGTCGCCCCGGCGCATCCGGCCCAGGTGCAGGAACACCCCGTTGCCGTAGGAGCCGACCGTCACATGGCCGAGCAGCACCGACGGGCCGGTCTGCCCGGGAGTGGGCGAGCCGTCGTACCAGCCGGCCGGCGCGTGCGCCGCGATCGGCGGCACCTGCACGGTGCCGTCCCCGTTCAGGCCCAGCGGGATCACGTCGGTGTCCACCCCGATGGCCGGGATGCGCAGTCGGACCG
>NZ_FMCH01000073.1 GCF_900091855.1 Streptomyces sp. DvalAA-14 | reverse complement strand
GTCGGGCCGGCCGCCCTCGGCGTGCTCCGGGGTCTGCTGGGAGTCGTAGCCGGTGCGGGCCAGGTAGCGGTCCAGCAGACCGGCGGCGACCTTGTTGCCGAGGATGGTCGCCACGGTGGACGCCCCGACGTAGTACTGCTTGCGCCGCGGGTTCGCCGCCGCGTAGACGACGGCGCGCGCGGCCACCTCGGGCTGGTAGATGGGCGGTACGGGCTGCGGGTCGCGCGGCAGCCGGGACCGTACCCAGGAGAACTGGGGGGTGTTGACGGCCGGCATCTGCACCACGGTGATCCGTACCTGGCTGTGGTCGTGCATCAGCTCGGTGCGCACCGCCTCGGTGAAGCCGTTGACGGCGTGCTTGGCACCGCAGTAGGCGGACTGCAGCGGGATTGAACGGGAGCCGAGCGCCGAGCCGACCTGGACGACGGTGCCGCGGTCGCGCGGCCGCATCCGGCTCAGCGCGGTCCGGGTCCCGTTGACGAAGCCCAGGTAGGAGACGGCGGTGACCCGCTCGTAGTCCTCCGCGCCGATCTCGGGGAACGGCGCGAACACCGAGGTGAAGGCGACATTGACCCATACGTCGATGGGTCCGAAGGCCTCCTCGGCGGCGTCGGCGGCGGCCTCGACCTGCCGGTGGTCGGCGACATCGGTCGGCAGGGCGAGCGCCTGTCCGCCCAGCGCCTCGACCTCGGCGGCCGCCGCGTCCAGGCCGGCCCGGCCGCGGGCCAGCAGGACCACACGGTCGCCCTCTTGGGCGAAGAGCCTGGCGCAGGCCCGGCCGATACCCGCGCTGGCGCCGGTGATGACGACGGTCCGGTTCATGATGGCTGGTGCCTTTCTCTCGGTTCGGCTGCCGCTGCGGCGGTCGATGCGTCGGTCGGTCGGCTCGACCCCCGGCGGGATGAGGTGCGCCTTCCCGCCCGGCAGGCGGCGAATCAGCCTGCGGGCCGGCATCGCCCGCCGCCGGCCGGCGGGCGGAGCCGGCTCACTTTCCGTCCTGCTCGTCGCCGGCCCCGGGCCGGTCCCCGCGGTGGCGGCGACCGGGCAGCAGTTCCTGCACCTTGGCCTTGACGCCCTGCTTGATCATGCCGGCGCGGTCGCTGTCCCCGTGCACGACGGACGAGGCGGCGGCCTCGATCTGGTCCAGGTCGGCGTGCGGCGGGATGGGCGGCACGGCCGGGTCGGTGCGGAAGTCGATGACGAAGGGCCGGTCGGCGGCCAGCGCCTGCCGCCAGGCGTCCTGGACCCCGCCCGGCTCCTCCACCCGGACCCCGCCGAGTCCGATGGAGCGGGCGAAGTCGGCGTACCGCACGTCGGGCAGGCCCTGGGACGGTACGAACTGCGGGGCGCCCTCCATGGCCCGCATCTCCCAGGTGACCTGGTTGAGGTCCTGGTTGTTGAGGACGGCGACGATCAGCCGCGGATCCTCCCACTGGTTCCAGTACTTGGCGGCGGTGATGAGTTCGGCCATGCCGTTCATCTGCATGGCGCCGTCGCCGACGATGGCGAGCGCGGGCCGGTCCGGGTGGGCGAATTTGGCGCCGATGACGTACGGGACGCCGGGTCCCATGGTGGCCAGCGTGCCGGACAGCGAGCCGCGCATGGCGCCGCGCATCCGCAGGTGGCGGGCGTACCAGTTGGCGGCCGAACCGGAGTCGGCGGCCAGCATGACGTTCTCCGGCAGGAGTTCGTCCAGCGCGTGCACGACGTACTCGGGGTTGATGGGGTCGGCGTCCACGGCCGCGCGGCGCTGCATGACCTCCCACCAGCGGGCGGTGTTGTCCTCCACGGTCGCGCGCCAGTCGCCGTGCTTCTTCGCCTTCAGCAGCGGCAGCAGCCGTTTGAGGGTGCCGGCCGCGTCGCCGACCAGATTGACCTCGAAGGGGTAGCGCAGTCCGATCATGAACGGGTCGTGGTCGATCTGCACCGCGCGGGCCTGGTCGAACTCCGGCAGGAACTGGGAGTAGGGGAAGCTCGATCCGACCACGAGCAGGGTGTCGCAGTCGCGCATCATCTCGTAGGAGGGCCGGGTGCCGAGCAGGCCGATGGATCCGGTGACGTAGGGCAGGTCGTCGGGCAGCACGTCCTTGCCGAGCAGCGCCTTGGCCACGCCCGCGCCGAGCAGGTCGGCGAGCTGTTCGACCTCCGGGCGGGCGCCGCGGGCGCCCTGGCCGAGCAGGATCGCCACCTTCTCCCCGGAGTTGAGGACGTCGGCGGCGCGGGCGATGTCGTCGTCGGCGGGCACCGGGGCGTAGTCGGCCAGGCCCAGGCTGGAGGGCACCATCTTGAAGGCGTGCGTCGGCGCGGTGTAGTCGAGTTCCTGCACGTCGGCGGGGATGATGACGGCCGTGACGGTGCGCTTGGCGTAGGCGGTGCGGATCGCCCGGTCGATGACGTTGGGCAGTTGCTCGGGGACGGTCACCATCTCGCAGTATTCGGAGGCGACATCCTTGAACAGGCTGAGCAGGTCCACTTCCTGCTGGTAACTGCCGCCCATGGCACTGCGGTTGGTCTGGCCGACGATGGCGACGACCGGCACGTGGTCGAGTTTGGCGTCGTACAGGCCGTTGAGCAGGTGGATGGCGCCGGGGCCGGAGGTCGCCGCGCAGACGCCGACCTTGCCGGAGAACTTGGCGTAGCCGACGGCCTCGAAGGCCGCCATCTCCTCGTGCCGGGCCTGGATGAACTCCGGTTTGTTGTCGGCCCGGCCCCACGCGGCGAGCAGGCCGTTGATGCCGTCGCCGGCGTAGGCGAAGACATGCTCGACGTCCCATTCGCGCAGCCGCTGCAATACGTGGTCGGACACCTTGATCGACACGGGGGTTCCTCTCTTGCCGATCTTGCGGAGCCTGGGGGCCGGCAGACCGTGCGGTTGGGTACGGACGCGGAGGGTCGGGGTGCGTTCAGGTGCCTTCAGGTGCGGCGGCGCAGCACCGCCCAGACGCCGGCAGCGGCCGCGGCGACGGCGGTCGCGGTGGCCAGCCGGGTGCCGGCCGGCCCAGGTGCGACGGGCCGGGCGACGGCCTTTTCGGGGTGGTCGGCGGGCGGCGGGCCCTCGTCGAGGCCGAGCGCGAGGGCTTCGGCGAGGTGCAGGGCGCGCCGCCCGGTGTCGCCCTGCTCGATCTGGGTGCGGCAGCTGAAGCCGTCGGCGAGCACCAGCGCGCCGGGCGCGGTCCGCCGTACCGCGGGGAGTACGCCCGCCTCGCCGATTTTCATCGACAGGTCGTGGTGGCCGCGCTCGAAGCCGAAGTTGCCCGCCAGACCGCAGCAGCCCTCGTCCAGGACCTGCGCGTCCAGGCCGGCCCGGCGCATGAGTTCGCGGTCGGCGTCGAACTTGGTGACGGCGTGCTGGTGGCAGTGGGTCTGCACGGTCGCGGCCCGGGTCAGCGTCGGCGGCTGCCAACCGTCGGGCGCGTGGCGCAGCAGGAGTTCGGAGAAGGTGAGGAACTGCCCGGCGAGGCGTTTGACGTCCTCGTCGTCCGGCAACAGCTCGGGGGCGTCGGCGCGGAAGACGGCGGTGCAGGAGGGTTCCAGGCCGACGATGTGCGTCCCGGCCTCGATCCAGGGCCGCAGCGTGTCGATGGTGCGGCGCAGCACCCGCTCGGCGATGTCGAGTTGGCCGGTGGAGATCCAGGTCAGTCCGCAGCACACGGCGGTGGTGGGGACGGTGACCCGAAAGCCGGCGTCCTCCAGCACCCGCACCGCCGATGTGGCCACCGACGGGTGGAAGTTGCTGCTGAAGGTGTCCGGCCACAGCACGACGGTGCGCGGATCGGCGGGGTCCGGCTCGGGGGCGCCGAGCCGTTCGGTCCGCGCGCGCCACCACTCGACGAAGGTCTCCTCGGCGAACAGCGGCGTCTCGCGCTCGGACGCCACGCCGGCCAGCAGCTTGCCGAGGCGGGACAGGCCCGGGGCGCGCAGGGCGGTGTTGACCAGGGCGGGGGCGATCCGGGCGGCCCGGGCCCACAGGGGCAGCCAGCCCAGCGCGTAGTGCGCGGCGGGGCGCAGCCGCCCCTGGTAGTGGTGGGAGAGGAACTCGGCCTTGTAGGTGGCCATGTCGACGCCGACCGGGCAGTCCGACTTGCAGCCCTTGCAGGCCAGGCACAGGTCCAGGGCGTCGCGGACCTCGGTGGACCGCCAGCCGTCGGTGATCGGGGAGTCGCCGTGGCCGCCGATCATCTCGAACAGCAGCCGGGCCCGGCCGCGGGTGGAGTGCTCCTCCTCGCCGGTGGCGCGGTAGGACGGGCACATCACGCCGCCTTCGTGGGTGCGGCAGTTGCCGATGCCCACGCAGCGCATGACGGCCTGGTTGAAGGAGTGGTCGTCGTCGGGGTAGCCGAAGCGGGCGTCCCGGTCGTCACGCGGGCGCCACAGGGGTCCGAGCCGCAGGTTGTCGTCCGCCCGGTGCGGGGCCACGACTTTGCCGGGGTTCATCCGGTCGTCGGGGTCGAACAGCGCCTTGAGCTCACCGAAGGCGCCGATCAGCCGCTCGCCGAACATCCTCGGCAGCAGTTCGCCCCTGGCCTGCCCGTCGCCGTGCTCGCCGGACAGCGAACCGCCGTAGGAGACCACCAGGTCGGCGGCCTTGTGCAGGAACTCCCGGAAGGAGGCGACGCCTTCGGCGGTGCGCAGCCCGAAGGGGATACGGGTGTGCACACAGCCCTGGCCGAAGTGCCCGTACAGCGAGGGGTGGTCGTAGCCGAACTCGGCGAACAGCGCCTTGAGGTCGCGCAGGTAGTCGCCGAGCCGCTCGGGCGGCACCGCCGAGTCCTCCCAGCCCTCCCAGGTCTCGCGGCCGTCCGGCGGCCGGGCGGTGACGCCGAGGCCGGCCTCGCGGGCCCGGAGCATCCGCTGCTCGCGCTGCGGGTCGTCGGAGAAGGACACACTGGGGTCGTCCTCGGCGCGTCCGATGGCCGCCAGCAGTTCGCGGGACTGGCGGTCCACCTCGTCCTGGGTGTCGCCGGTGAACATCAGCAGCAGCCAGCTGCCGCCTTCCGGGAAGGAGTCGATGGACTCCAGGAAGGCGTCCTCCTCGTGCATGAGCTGCGCCATCCGGTCGTCGAGAGCTTCGAGCTGGGCCGGCGCGCAGTGCTCCAGCAGCCGGGGCACGTCGTCGGCGGCGGCGCAGATGTCGGGGTAGCCGAGGACGAGGATGGCCTGGGCGGCCGGTACGGGCACCAGGTCCAGTTCGGCGTGCAGCACGGTGACCAGGGTGCCTTCGCTGCCGCTGAGGGCGCGCGCGACGTGGAAGCCGTTCTCGGGCAGCAGGTCGTCGAGGTTGTAGCCGGACACCCGGCGCGGGATGGCCGGGTAGCCGTGGCGGATGTCGGCCAGGTAGCGGTCGGCGATGGCCCGCATACCCCGGTACAGCTCGGCGCGCCGGTCGCCGGCGGCGGTGATCGCCGCGTACTCGTCGGCGGAGGTGGCGCCGGTCCACAGCCGCGCGCCGTCGTAGCTGAGGATCTCCAGCCGGCGGACGTTGTCGGCGGTCTTGCCGTAGGCCTGGGCGGAGGCGCCGCAGGAGTTGTTGCCGATCATGCCGCCCAGCGTGCAGTGGCTGTGGGTGGACGGTTTGGGGCCGAACATCAGGCCGTGCGGGGCGAGTCGGCGGTTCAGCTCGTCCAGGACGATGCCGGGTTCGACCACGCAGGTGCGCCGCTCGGGGTCGACCGACACCAGCGCGTTGCAGTACTTGGTCCAGTCGAGGACGACCGCGGTGTTGGTGCACTGGCCGCCGAGGCTGGTGCCGCCGCCTCGGGACAGCAGCGGGGCGCCGAAGCGGGCGCAGACCGCCACGGCCGCGGCGCCGGCCTCGACGGTTCGCGGGACGACCACCCCGATCGGCACCTGCCGGTAGTTCGAGCCGTCGGTGGCGTAAGCGCCGCGGCTGCCGGCGTCGAAGCGCACCTCGCCGTCGACCGCCTCCCGCAGAGCGGTCTCCAGGGCGGCGACGTCGAGCGGGGCGGTGGACGCGGGTGCGGCGGAGGTCCGGTCGGGACCGGGCGCGCCTTGTGGTGCGGTGTGACTGGCGGTGGTCATGTACGCCCTCCCCTGGGCCTCCCGCGCACCGTCGGCGCCGGTCGCGGCGGGCGGCCGGCGGCGGTGTGCGGCGAGCTGGCGGCTGTCAGCGACCCAGTGCCTTGCTGAGTTCGGCCTTGGACATGGATGAGCGGCCCTTGATGTTGCGCTGCCGGGCCTCGTTGTAGAGCTGGTCCTTCGTCGGGCCCTGCGACCCCGAGTGCGAGCGCTGCCCGCCGCGCCGGGACGAGGACATGTCCCGGGTCGAGGTCCGGCTGGCGGCCCGGGACTCGCCGGAGCGGGCCCGCTCCTTGTTCACGGTGCGCGCCGCGATCTCCTCGGCGCGGCCGCCGGACTCGCCGCGCTGCTCCGCGCTCTCCTTGATGTGCTCGTACTGCCGTTCGCGCTTCGCGTTGGATCCTCTGGGCATCGTGCCCGCCTTTCTGGCCGCTCGCTGATTGCTCATCGCCGTACGCGCCGCGCCGCATGTGCCGGTCCGGTGTGTCCGGTCCCTCGCCATCGGGGCCCGCCTGCCCGGCCGGCCCGGACGCACGCGGGCGCGTCGTTCAAGTGTTGGCAAGGGACGACCGCCCGCGCCCGTGGTAGGTGTCCGTCCGGGGGGCCGCCCCGGCGGGCGGAGGCGGCGGGCGGAGGCGGTAGGCGCACACGGCTGTCGGCAGCGGCTCCACTCTGGACCCAGCGGTCCAACGTCGTGCTACCGTTTTTCTGAACCGCACAGTCCATTGTGAAAGAGGTCGGAACCGCATGACCGCACGGCTGCAGGACAGGACGGCGCTCGTCACCGGAGCGACCAGCAACATCGGGCGGGCGATCGCCATCGCCTTCGGCGCGCAGGGCGCGCACGTCGTGGTCTCCGGCCGCGACGAGATCCGCGGCGCCGAGGTGGTGGCCCGGATCAGGGCGGCCGGCGGGCGCGCCGACTTCGTCGCGGCCGATCTGGACGGCAGCGCGGCGGCCGGCGTCGCGCTGGCCGAACGGGCCACCGGGCTGCTCGGCGGCCGGATCGACATCCTGGTCAACAACGCCGCCATCCACCCCGGCGCGGTCACCGCGAGCACCGACGAGGCCAGCTTCGACCGGGTGTACGCGGTCAATGTGAAGGCCCCCTTCTTCCTCACCGCGGCCGTCGCACCGGCCATGGCGGCCGCCGGCGGCGGCGCGATCGTCAACCTCGGCTCCTGGATCGCCCGGCTCGGCATCCCGGTCGGCGCGCTGTACAGCTCCACCAAGGGGGCGATGGAGACGCTGACCCGGGCCTGGGCGGCCGAATTCGGACCCGCCGGGGTACGGGTGAACGCGATATCGCCCGGCGTCGTGCGCGTCGTGTCGCCGGACGAGACCGAGTCGTACCCGGGCGATGTGATGATGAAGGGCACCCCGGCCGGGGCGCCCGGCCTGCCGGACGCGATCGCGCAGGCCGCGGTCTACCTGGCGAGCGACGAGGCGGCCTTCGTGCACGGCACGGTGCTCGACGTGGACGGCGGGCGGGTGGGCGTCGCGGTGATCAACGCCGCGTGATCACCGTCCCGGTTCCGGCCCGTCGGCGCCCGGCCGACGCCGTATCATTGGACCGGGAAGTCCATTCATCGGGAAGGGGCGGGCGTGCCGCAGGGGCTGACGACCAAAGGTGCCGCGACCCGGCAGCGCATCATCGAGGGCACCGCGGTGCTGATGCGGCAGTCGGGCGCGGGGGTGTCACTGGACGATGTCCGCGAGGCGACCAGGACCAGCAAGAGCCAGCTCTTCCACTACTTCCCGGACGGCCGGGAGCAGCTGGTGCTGGCGGCCGCGGCGCACGAGGCCGACCAGATCCTCGCCGACCAGCAGCCGTACCTGGACGAGCTGACGTCCTGGCGGTCCTGGCACGCCTGGCGGAACACCGTGGTGGCCCGCTACAAACGCCAGGGCAGCAGGTGCCCGCTGCGGGTGCTGCTCGGCCAGCTCGACCCGGACGACAAGGGCGCCCGCGCGGTGCAGGTCGAGCTGATGGACCGCTGGCACGCCAAGCTGGCGGCAGGGGTGCGCCACATGCAGGGCCGCGAGCTGATGACGCACGGGCTGGCCGCCGACCGGGCGGCCGACGCGCTGCTGGCCGCCGTCCAGGGCGGCGCGATCGTGCTGATCGTCACCGGCCGTTCCGGCTCGCTGGAAGCCGCCCTCGACCTGACCCTCGACCAGCTCCGCGTCCAGCCGTAGCCCGGCCGCTCACAGCACCTGCTGGCCCTTGCCGAGCGCGATCACCCCGCCCGCCGAGACGGTGTACAGCTGGCCGTCGCGGTCCGGGTTGACGCCGATGGTGGCCCCGGGCGGCACGTCCACGTTCTTGTCCAGCACCGCGCCCCGGACGATGGCGCCGCGCCCGACCCGTACGTTGTCGTGCAGCACCGAGCCCTGCACGACGGCGCCGACGTCCACCACCACGCCGGGCGACAGCACCGAGCGGGTGACCTGGCCGCGGATCACGCAGCCCGGGCTGATCACCGACTCGCCGACGATGCCGCCGGCCGCGATCTTGGCCGGCGGCAGGCTGTTCTGGTTGGTGTAGATCGGCCAGCGCCGGTTGTAGAGGCTGAAGGCCGGCTGGTCGGAGATCAGGTCCATGTGGGCGTCGTAGTAGGCGTCCAGGGTGCCCACGTCCCGCCAGTAGCCGTGGTCGCGGGAGGTCTCGCCGGGCACGTGGTTGGTGTCGAAGTCGTAGACCTGGGCGACGCCCTTGGCGGTGAGCCGGGGCAGGATGCTGCCGCCCATGTCGTGCACGGACTGCGGGTCCTCGGCGTCCTCGTGCAGCGCTTCCAGCAAGGTCTTGGTGGTGAACAGGTAGTTGCCCATGGAGGCGAAGACCCGGCTCGGGTCGTCGGGCAGTCCGGGCGGGTCGGCCGGCTTCTCCAGGAAGCGCTCCACCTCGATGCCGTCGCTGGCCGGGGTGATCACGCCGAAAGCGGCGGCGTCCGCCTTGGGCACCTTGATCCCGGCCACCGTGACGCCCGCGCCGTGCTCGATGTGCTGGGCGAGCATCTGCCGCGGGTCCATCCGGTACACATGGTCGGCGCCGAACACCGCCACGTAGTCGGGCTGCTCGTCGTGGATGAGGTTGAGCGACTGCAGGATCGCGTCGGCGCTGCCGAGGAACCAGCGCGGGCCGAGCCGCTGCTGGGCCGGCACCGGGGTGACGTAGTTGCCCAGCAGGCTCGACATCCGCCAGGTGGTGGTGACGTGCCGGTCCAGGGAGTGCGACTTGTACTGGGTCAGTACGCAGATCCGCAGGATGTCGCCGTTGACCAGGTTGGACAGGACGAAGTCCACCAGCCGGTAGGTGCCGCCGAAGGTCACCGCCGGTTTGGCCCGGTCGGCGGTGAGCGGCATCAGCCGCTTCCCCGCGCCACCGGCCAGCACTATGCCCAGCACCGAAGGTCCACCACGCATCGAAGCCCCCTCACATCGTCCGCTCCCCGGTGTCCGGCGGATGCCGCCCGGTTCCCGCTGGCCCGCCCGCCCCCGCCGTCGGGCCCGGGGCGCTGCCGATCGGCCGATCAGCCGTCCTTGAGCACCGTCCGGTAGAGATCGGCGGTGCGCCCGGCCACGGTGTCCCAGCCGAACTCGGTCACCGCGCGCTCCCGGCCCGCCTCGCCCATCCGGGTGGCGGTCGCCGGGTCGCCGATCAGCCGGTCGATCGCCTCGGCCAGGCCGTTCTCGAAGGCCTCCGGCTGGCTCTCCCGGTAGGGCACCAGCAGCCCGGTGCGGCCGTCGTCGACCACCTCCGGGATGCCGCCGACGGCGGAGGCCACCACGGCGGTGCCGCACGCCATCGCCTCCAGGTTGACGATGCCCAGCGGCTCGTACACCGACGGGCAGACGAACAGCGCGGCGTGGGTGAGGAGTTGGACAACGGCGGGGCGGGGCAGCATGGCCGGGATCCAGTGCACCCCGTCGCGTACCGCGCTCAGTTCGTCGAACAGCGCCCGGAACTCGCGGTCCAGGGCGGGGGTGTCGGGGGCGCCGGCACAGAGCACCAGCTGGGCGGCGGGGTCGATCCGGCGGGCGGCGCGCAGCAGGTGCGGTACGCCCTTCTGCCGGGTGATCCGGCCGACGAACAGCACGTAGGGGCGGTCGGGGTCGATGCCGATCCGCTCCAGGACCTCGGTGCGCGGGTCGGGGCGGTAGGTGGCGGTGTCGATGCCGTTGCGGATCACGTGGACCCGTTCGGGGTCGAGCGCCGGATAGCTGGCCAGGATGTCCCGGCGCATGCCGTCCGAGACGGCGACCACGGCGTCGGCGGACTCCATCGCGGTGCGCTCGGCCCAGCTGGACAGCGCGTAGCCGCCGCCCAGTTGCTCCGCCTTCCAGGGCCGCAGGGGCTCCAGGGAGTGCGCGGTCAGGACGTGCGGTATGCCGTAGAGCAGCTTGCCGATGTGGCCGGCCAGGTTGGCGTACCAGGTGTGGGAGTGCAGCAGTTCGCGGCCGTCCAGCGCGGCGGCCATCGACAGGTCCACGGCGAAGGTGCGCAGCGCGTCGTTGGCGCCGTCCAGGGAGGCGGGGGCGCGGTGCCGGATCACCCCGCGCTCGGCGCCCTCTCCCCAGCTGTGCACTTCCAGATCCACCAGGGCGCGCAGCTCGCGGGCGAGGAACTCCACGTGGACCCCGGCCCCGCCGTAGACATCCGGCGGATACTCCCGGGTCAGCAACCCCACCTTCACCGCGCCCTCACCATCCCTCGACCCGTCGTCCGACCGTCGCATGCTCTCCTCGCCTTCCCCGTTCCGGAAGGCATATCACGTCGAGACGGCCGGATCTTTGTGACCGGGTGATCGTGCTGTTACGAGGTGATCAGATCGAACTGCTCCCAGGTTCCGATGGCGGTCCGGTTGGCGACCAGCGGCGAGGCGCCGGCGTTCTCGGCCGTGACGTACAGATTGTTGGCCAGCGACTTCAGGCTGACGGTACCGCTCGGGTTGTGGATCAGCTGGAAGCTCTCCCACGGGCCGATCGAGGTCCGGTTGGCGATGAGCGGCGAGGCGCCGGCGTTGTCGGCGGTGACGATGAGGTTGTTGGCGTGCGCGCGCAGCGCGACGTTGCCGCCGCCGGCGTCCAGCAGGTCGAACTGCTCCCAGGCCTGGGCGGTGGCGCGGTTGGCGATCAGCGGGGACGCCCCGGCGTTGTCGGCGGTGACGTACTCGCTGTTGGCGAGAGCCCGCAGGCTGATCACGGTGCCGGTGCCGGGGCTGGTTCCGCCGGTGGCCACGGGCTGGGTGGGGCGGGTGGCGGTCAGGGCGATCTGGCCCTTGAGCATCTTGCCGCCGTCGCCGGTCAGCCGCAGGTAGTAGTCGGAGGAGCAGGCGGTGCCGTCCTCGTCGAGGGCGAGCATGCCGGAGTTGGTGGGCAGCCAGGCCGAGGATTCGGCGGTCTTGGCGATCTGGTTGCCCTCGTTGAACTCGTCGAACATCGAGATGTAGATGCCCTGCACCCCGGCGCGTTTCATGTTGTAGAACTGGCGCCACATGAAGTCGCCGTGCGCGCGCTGGCGCAAGGTGACGGCCCCGGGCAGCACGCAGGGCTGGTAGTCGATGCCGTGCGCGGCGCAGTCGGCCAGGTCCGGGACGGTGGCGACGTTGTAGAAGTTGTCGGCGTCGGCGACGTTCCCGATCCGGCCGACCATCCAGGGCGAGAGCATGTTGAAGGCGTGGTAAACGTCGAGGAAGCCGGGGCGCGAGTCCTGGTTGCCCAGGCGCCACCAGGTCGGCACGCCGCCGATGACGTAGCAGCCCTGGTCCTTGAACCAGTTGACGACGTCCAGGCAGGACGCCGCGTCGAAGGGGCGCTGGTCGTCGGCGAAGCCGAAGCCCCAGATGCAGACGACGGGCTTGCCGTTCTGGGTCGCGTAGGCCGATGAGGCGGTGTGCGCCTTCATCTTACTGGTCCAGTCGGTCTTGATCTCGGACTGCATGTTCGTCCAGCCGGACACGTCGTACATGATGTAGAACTTCCGGCCGTGCGTCTCGGCCGAGCTGCGCACCTTGGCGGCCATCGCGTCGCGGGTCGGGCCCTCGCTGCCGTTGGGGTTGAAGCGCTGCAGCGCGGCGGTGTCGATGTTGTTCTGCTGCAGCCACGAGAAGTGGGTGTCGACCGTCTGCTGGTCGTAGGACGAGAACAGGTTGGCGGGCTGGCCGTTGCCGAGGTTCGCGTATCCCGAGTGATACGTCTTGGTGAACTCCCGGACGTCCGGCCAGGCCACGATCGTGGTGTTGGACGGGGACGGCGGCTGACCCCCGTTGGCGCTGTAGTGCCACCAGGAATTGATCGGGGCACCGTCGCCGATACAGGCGAACCAGCCCTGGTAGCCGACGGTGACCTTGCCGACCACATCACCGGGACCGCTCGCGGCCGGCGCGGCGCCGGCGGCGGAGGCGGTCCGGGCCATACCGAGCGCGGCCAGCCCGGCCGCGGCCGATCCGCCGGCCGCGGTGCCCAGGAACGTACGACGTGACACACCCATGGAGAACTCCGATGTTCAACAGCTGAACTCAGCGTCCCGGCGGCGGGCCATGCGTGGTCGACAACGGCATGCCAGATGTTCCGCTTGATCTGCGCAGGCTTGCGGTGGGGAGGCGACCGCCGGGTCACGGCAGGCGCCACGCTGAGCACTTCTGCATAAGCGGTTTGAGGTCTGCAGGGATTCAACTGCTGAAACAAACATCCCGTCAAGGGTCCGGACCAACTGGATCTTTTGTCCTGTATGAGATGATTTAAGGCAGTGAGTATAGTCGTCGGACCGTCTGCGCCGACCTCAAAGATCGGATGAGTGGGTTCACTGCTTGAGCGCATCCGCGGGCCGGCCGGGCTCCTTCGCCGCCGGTTCGGTATTCGGCCACGATCGCTGCGCCGCCGTCATCGGCATCGTCCACCGCCGGGCCGGCGGTCGGCCAGGCCCGATGGGACGGCAGACCACCCGAGCGGCCCCTGGGGCGGCGCGGCAAGGGCCGGGGACCGGCCCGGCGCCGCCCGGCCTAAGCACATCGCCGGACGCCGGGTGGCAATATGCCCGATCCGACCCGTCCCCGCGGCTGGCGGATTGACGCTTTATGGACGGCTGCAACGACCCCCACCCGGGCACACGTAGGAGAGAACAGCGTGATGACCACCCCCCACGCGACCGCACCCGTACCGCTGCGCCGCGGCGAGCGGTTGGCACTGGCCCTGGCGAGGGAAGAGATGATGCAGGACTACCACCGGTGGGAGACCGACCCGGCGACCGTCGTCGGCTTCGGTGCCCGCTGGCCGGTGTCCTGGGAAGTGTTCCAGGCCCGCTTCCACAGCATCCACACCTCGTCGCACTACCAGCTCTTCGAAGTGATCACCGCCGCGGACGGGGTTCCGGTCGGAACGACGTCCCTCAGCGTGGACCAATCGGTCAACAACGCCGAATTCACCCTGGTGATAGCCCCGGAGCACCGCGGCCTCGGTTACGCGGCCGAGGCCACCGCGCTCACGCTCGACTGGGCGTTCACCATAGCGTCGCTGAGCGCGGTGTGGCTGGAGGTGCTGGCTCCGCACACTCCGGCCGTGCACGCGTATCTG
>NZ_FMCH01000152.1 GCF_900091855.1 Streptomyces sp. DvalAA-14 | reverse complement strand
TTGCCGAGCTGGCGGCCGGCCACCGGGTCCCACTCCTCGGCGAGCAGCCCCACGTCGTTGCGTACCGCCAGCAGCCGCTCGAAGAGCTCCACCGCCTCGTCCCGCCGGCCGGTGGCGTACAGCGCGTCCGCCATCCAGAACGAGCAGGCCAGGAAGGTACCCTCGTCGCCCGGCAGGCCGTCTACCGAGCCGCCCTGGGCGGTGTAGCGCCGGACGAAGCCGCCGTGGTCCAGCTCGCGGCGCACCGCCTCGACGGTGCCCGTCACCCGGGGGTCGTCGGCCGGCAGGAAACCCACCTGCGGGATCAGCAGGGTCGCCGCGTCCAGCTCGGTGGAGCCGTAGGACTGGGTGAAGGTGTTGCGTACCGGGTCGTAGCCCTTCTCGCACACCTCCGCGTGCACCTGCGCCCGCATCGAGCGCCAGCGGTCCAGGTCGCCCTTGAGCTTGGGGTGCGTCTCGACGGTGCGCACCGCCCGGTCGGCGGCCACCCAGGCCATCACTTTGGAGTGCACGAAGTGCTTGCGCCCGCCGCGCACCTCCCACAGGCCCTCGTCCGGCTCGCGCCACTTGGACTCCAGGAAGTCCATCAGCTTGCGCTGCAGGTTCCAGGCGTGCGACTCGTCGTCCAGACCGCGCTCGCGCGCCAGGTAGAGCGAGTCCAGCACCTCGCCGTAGACGTCCAGC
This sequence comes from Streptomyces sp. DvalAA-14, assembly GCF_900091855.1. Lineage (GTDB taxonomy): Bacteria > Actinomycetota > Actinomycetes > Streptomycetales > Streptomycetaceae > Actinacidiphila. The sequence goes on along the minus strand of NZ_FMCH01000152.1, from coordinate 11,787 downwards.
TGCAACTGGCCGGCGGCGGCGTTGCCGACCCGGACCGGCGCGGAGCCCTGGTAGCCCTTGAGCCAGGGCACCTCGTACTCGGGCAGCCGGCGCTCACCCGCGATGCCGTACATGATCTGCAGATCCGCCGGATCGCCGGCCACCGCCCGCAGCAGCCAGTTCCGCCAGGCGTTCGCCTCGTCCAGGAAGCCGCCGGAGATCAGCGCGTTCAAGGTGAGCGCGGCGTCCCGCAGCCAGCAGTAGCGGTAGTCCCAGTTGCGCACCCCGCCGATCTCCTCCGGCAGCGACGTCGTCGCGGCGGCCGCGATCCCGCCGCTGGGCGCGTAGGTCAGCGCCTTGAGGGTGATCATCGAACGCACCACCGCGGGCCGCCAGGGGCCCTCGTACGCGCACTGCGCCGACCAGGCGTCCCAGTCCTCCAGGCTGTGCTCCAGCGCCTGGTACGGGTCCACCCGGGCCGGCTGCTTCTCGTGCGAGGGGTGCCAGGTCAGCACGAAGGCCAGCTGCTCGCCCGCGGCGACCGTGAAGTCGGCGTAGGTACGCATGTCCCGGCCGTGCATCGGCACCGCGGGGACACTGCGCAGCCATACCGAGTCCGGTCCGGCGATCGCCACCCGTTGGCCGTCGGTACGGCGCATCCACGGCACCACGCTGCCGTAGTCGAACCGCAGGGCCAGCTCGCCGCGCATCGCGACCTCACCGGTCAGGCCCTCGACGATCCGGATCACATCGGGTGCCCGGTCGCGCTGCGGCATGAAGTCGGTGACCTTGACGGTGCCGGTCGGGGTCTCCCAGAACGTGTCGAGGACGAGGGTGTCGCCGCGATAACTGCGGTGGGCGCACGGGCCGGCGTCGCGCGGAGCCAGCTTCCACCGGCCGTTGTCGCTGTCGCCGAGCAGGGCCGCGAAGCAGGCGGCCGAGTCGAAGCGCGGCAGGCACAGCCAGTCGATGGAGCCGTCCAGGCCCACCAGGGCCGCCGTCTGCAGATCACCGATGATCGCGTAGTCCTCTATGGGTCCTGGCACGTTCCGCCTCGCCGCCTTCATAGGGAGCCGGGTAGGGGTCGTTTCCCGGCGTTCCAGCCTGCCCGGCGAGGGATCAGAGCGCCAGTGCCGCACTGTAGCCGCCCTGGTCCCCCGTCTCCGTCCCGGTCCTGGTCCCCGTCCTCGTCCCGGTCCTGGTCCCCGTCCTCGTCCCGGTCCTGGTCGCGGGCCGCGTCCCGCGCCCGGGCGGCCAGGATCTCGGCGCGCTGCCGGCGCACCAGGACGACCCAGCCCACCGGGACCATGGCGGCGAACAGCCACCACTGCGCCGCGTACGCCAGGTGCGGGCCGGTGCCGGTGGGGTCGGGCGCCGCGATCAGCTCCGGCTGGGCGCCCGTGGGGCGCGGGGAGGTGCCGACGAGCTCCAGGTAGCCGCCGAGCAGTTCGCCGGGCACCTGCCGGGCGACCAGGGCGGCGCTGATCAGCGAGATCTGACGGGGCGGCAGCCCGTGGCGCTCGCGGATGCCGGTGGCGGCGCTGGTCTCGTCCGGGCGGAGCCGGCCGGTGACGGCGACCCGGCCGGACGGGGGACGCGGGATCGCCGGCGCCGCCGTGAGGTCGTCGCCGGCCGGCACCCAGCCGCGGTTGACCAGCACCGACCGGCCGTCGCTCAGCACCAGCGGGGTGATCACGTGGTAGCCGACCCGGCCGCCGCCGGCGTCCGTACGCTGCCGGGCGACGAGTTCGTGCGCGGGGTCGTAGCGCCCCTCGGCGGTCACCGGGCGGTACAGCTCCCGGCGCGGCACAGCGGCGCCGGAGCGGGTCACCGACCGGACCGGGACCGGCGCGGCCGCGAGGCTCGCGGAGATGAGCCGGTTGTCGGCCACCCGCCGCTCATGGCGGTGCAGCTGCCAGAACCCGAGCTCGACCAGGGCGGGGATGGCCGCCAGACCGATCAGGGCCAGGGACACCCACGAGCGGGTGAGCAGGAACCGGTACACCCCGCGACCGTACCGCCCGGGCGCCGGCGGCCGGCCCGTCGGGTCGCCGGAGCGGCTCCCCGGCGAGCCGGCCGCGCGCCGCTGGTCAGGCCTGGGTGACGGAGCCGACCTTGTCCACGATGCCGGCCGCGCCCTCCGCCCGGGCGCAGTGGCCGCCGCAGTACCAGTGGCCGTCCACGTCCACGCCGTGGCCGATGATCCGCACCCGGCAGTGCTCACAGCTCGGCGCCATCCGGTGGATCGCGCACTCGAAGCTGTCGAAGACGTGCACCGCCCCCTGGGCATGCACTTCGAAGCTCATCGCATAGTCGTTTCCGCATACTTCGCATCGGGCCATGAGGCACAGGCTGCGATCCGGTCGGCCGCGGGTCAACGCAGCGCGCGGGTCCGGTCCGCCGCATCACCCGAACGGAGGGCAACGCGGGCGGCCGGGACGGGGGCCGGGACGGGCCGGGCGGGCCCTGGGGTCCGGGGAGGTCAGCCGTGGACGTCCTCGGCCGGCCGGACGGCCTTGAGGAGCTCGGCGAAGGCGCGCTCGTCGATCACCGGCGTGCCGAACTCGCGGGACTTGACCACCTTCGTGGTCACGGCGTCGGGGTCGTTGGTGACCAGGACACTGGTGAGCCGGCTGACCGAGGTGGCGACATGCAGGCCCGCCTCGGTGGCCCGGTCCTCCAGCAGCTCGCGGTCCGTCCCGGTGTCCCCGGAGAAAGCCACCCGCATGCCCTGGATCAGCGGTCCGCCGGGCGCCAGCCGGCCCGGGTTGCGATACGGGCAGGCCGGCCGTTTGCGGGCCGGCCGCCAGGTGCGGTAGCCGGATCCGTACAGCCGCCCGTAGCGGGGCTCCGGGACCTGCGCCGGGCCGGGACCCGGGGCGGACGCGGTGGACGCGGCGGACGGCGCGGCGGAATCCGCCCACTCGGTCAGCGGCCGGCAGGCGTGCAGCGGCAGGGGCAGTTCGGCCGCCGCCGCCAGATGCAGGCTCGGCCGGAACGCCTCGGCCAGCACCCGCGCGTCGTCCAGCGCGTGGTGGGCCCGGCGCTGGACCACCCCGTAGTGCGCGGCCAGCGACTCCAGCTTGTGATTGGCCAGCGGCAGCCGCAGCTCCTTGGCCAGCACGATGGTGCACAGCCGGTGCTCCACCGGTGCCTGCGACTGCGCCCGGGCGTACTCGCGGGCGAGCATCGACCAGTCGAAGACCGCGTTGTGCGCCACCAGCACCCGCCCGGCCAGCCGCTCGGCCAGCTCGGCGGCGATCTCCGGGAAGAGCGGGGCGTCCGCCAGCATCGCCCCGGTCAGTCCGTGGATCCACACCGGGCCCGGGTCGCGTTGCGGGTTGACCGGCGAGTACCAGTGATCCTCGACCTCACCGCGCGCGTCCAGCCGGTAGACGGCCGCGGAGACGATCCGGTCCTGCCTGCCGAGCCCGGTGGTCTCCACGTCGACCACCGCGTAGCCCTCGGGGTAGCCGGTCGGCCACGGGGTCGGGGACGCGAGCTCGGTCAGATTGTCCAGCATGGTCACCGAGGATAAGGGCCGCCACCGACACCGCTGTCCACGGCTCCCCTTCCTGCCGGTCCCCGATCCGCCCCCGCCTGGCCGCGAGTTGCCGCCCGCCCGCGTCCGGACGAACGGCCCCGGCCGCTCCCGGCACCGGTCGAACGGGCCGCCGGCACCCCCTGCCACCAGCCCGTTCACCGCGCTGCCGCGGCCGCTTCGCGGTCGCGGACACCACGGCGCGGACCGGATGCGTCGGACACGGCCTACGCTGGACGGGACAGCCCGTCCGCTAGCGCCCGAAGGGAGGCCAGGCCGTTGCTCCTCGACACCTATGGCCGGGTGGCCACTGACCTGCGGGTCTCACTGACCGACCGGTGCAATCTGCGCTGTACCTACTGCATGCCCGAAGCGGGCCTGCAGTGGCTCGCCAAGCCCGATCTGCTCACCGACGACGAGATCGTCCGGATGGTGCGGATCGCGGTCACCGGCCTCGGCGTGACCGAGGTGCGCTTCACCGGCGGCGAGCCGCTGATCCGGCCCGGTCTGGTCGGCATCGTCCGTGCCTGCGCCGCCCTGGAACCGCGGCCGCGGCTCTCGGTCACCACCAACGGCCTGGGACTGAGCCGGACGGCCGCCGCCCTGCGCGAGGCCGGCCTCGACCGCGTCAATGTCTCGCTGGACACCCTGCGCCCCGACGTCTTCCACACCCTGACCCGGCGCGACCGCCACCACGACGTGCTGGCCGGTCTGGAGGCCGCCGTCGCGGCCGGGCTGGCCCCGGTCAAGGTCAACACCGTGCTGATGCGCGGAATCAACGACGAAGAGGCCCCCGACCTGCTGGCCTGGGCGGTGGAGCACGGCTACGAATTGCGCTTCATCGAGCAGATGCCGCTGGACGCCCAGCACGGCTGGGAGCGCACCGGCATGGTCACCGCGCAGGAGATCCTGGCCCGCCTGCGTACCCGCTTCCAGCTGACGCCGGAGGGCGGCACGGCCCGCGGTTCGGCGCCCGCCGAGCGCTGGCTGGTGGACGGCGGCCCGGCCCGGGTCGGCGTGATCGGCTCGGTCACCCGCCCCTTCTGCCACGCCTGCGACCGCACCCGGCTGACGGCCGACGGCCAGGTGCGCAACTGCCTGTTCGCCCGGGAGGAGTCCGATCTGCGGGGGGCGCTGCGCTCGGGGGCCTCCGACGCGGAGATGGCGGACCACTGGCGGGCAGCGATGTGGGGCAAGAAGGCCGGCTCGGGGCTGGACGACCCGGCGTTCCTGCAGCCCGCCCGGCCGATGTCAGCGATCGGCGGCTGAATCCCCGGCGGCCGGCTGCGCCTCGGCGGCGGCCCGCTCCCAGTCCGCCAGCGTCACCACGTCCTTGAGGAAACTTCGCATCCCGAGGAACGCGGCCAGGTGCTCACGGTGTTCGTCGCAGGCCAGCCAGGTCTTGCGCCGCTCCGGCGTGTGCAGCTTCGGGTTGTTCCAGGCCAGTACCCACACCGCGGCGGCGCGGCAGTCCTTGGCCGAACAGATCGGCGTCTCGTCGTTCACAAGGTCCAGTAAACGCCCTTGGAAAAGCCCTCGGAAACGCCCGCGGAAAGGGCCGCCCGAGTCCGCCCCGAACATGGCGACGCCGGGCAGCCACGGGGGGAGCCGCCCGGCGTCGGTCCGTCGCTCCGACGGGGGATGCGGAGCGCGTACGAAGTATGTCACGCGCTCAGCCCGTCGTGGAGAGGTATCCGCACGATTGATCTGAGCTTTTCTTGAGGTTTCACATCCGGTTTCAAAGGTCCAGACCGCCCGCTTCAGCGGGCCGCCTCGGCCCCACCGGCATCGGGCTCGGCGGACGGCTCTGCCGGGTGCTCGCCCCCGCGATCCGCCGAGGATTCCACTTTCGTTGCCTCAAGCACCGGTCTTACCGGTTGCGGGATGTACGCCGCCGGGGCCACCGGGGTGTTCTCCCGCCCGGCGTTGGCGATGACCACGGCCACATAGGGCAGTCCCACGCCGGCCACCAGCATCACCCAGGCCACCGGGCGCTCCACGTTCCACAGCACCACGGTCAAGATCACCGAAACGGTCCGGATCGACATCGAGATGATGTAGCGGCGCTGCCGGCCGCGCACATCCTCGGTGAGCCCGGCCCGCGCCCCCGAGATCCGGAAGACCTCCGACTCCTGCCGCTTCCGCATGCCGTCCACCACCCGCTCGATTCGCCGGACCGTGCTGATCACCGGTCCCGCGCCCCGTCCCGGCCAGGCACCACCGTACGCCGACCCGCGCTCGCGCAGGGCAACCGGGCACGGCCCGGTTACGGACTCCGGCCCGCCGTACGGGAAATGGCCCAGCCGTCCGGCGTCAGGCCGGCAGCTGCCGCAGCCGCTCGGCCGGCACCGCGTCGGTGAGCCACACCCCGTTGGCGCTGACCCGGAACTCGTGGCCGGCCGCCGCCAGCCCCGCCGCGTCCACCGCCAGCACCACCGGACGGCCGTGCCGAGCCCCCACCCGCAGGGCCGTCTCCACGTCCGCCGACAGGTGCACGTCCTGCCGCGACATCGGCTTCAGCCCGTCCCGCAGGATGAACGGCACCGTGGCCGCCGCGGTCCCGTGGTAGAGCACGTCCGGCGGCGCGCTGGCTGCCAGGCCCAGCTCCACCGCCACCGAGTGCCCCTGGCTGGCCCGGATCCGCCGCCCGTCCTCGGAAAAGGCGAACCGCTTCTTGTTGTTGTTCGCCACCACATGGTCCAGCTCGGCCCGCGAGAAGCGGCGGCCCTTGGCGGCGCACGCGGATATCAGCTCGTCCACATCCACCCAGCCGCCCTCGTCGAGCACCACGCCGACCGTCTCGGGCTTGTGCCGCAGCACCATCGCCAAGTACTTCGACACCCGGACCAACCGCTTGTCGTCCACCGCTGTCAGACCCCCTGACTGACCGAACTCATATTGAAGTCCGGGATCCGCAGCGGCGGCGCCGCGGCCCGGGTGAACCAGTCGCTCCACTCGCGCGGCAGCGTCCGCTCGGTGCGGCCGGCCTCGGTGGCCCGGCCGAGCAGGTCGACCGGCGACTCGTTGAACCGGAAGTTGTTGACCTCGCCGGTCACCTCGCCGTTCTCCACCAGGTAGACCCCGTCCCGGGTCAGGCCGGTGAGCAGCAGCGTGGCCGGGTCGACCTCCCGGATGTACCACAGGCAGGTCAGCAGCAGGCCCCGCTCGGTGCCGGCCACCATCTCGGCCAGCGAGCGCTCGCCGCCGCCGTCCAGGATCAGATTGTCGCCGGCCGCGGCGACCGGCAGCCCGGTGAGTGCGGCGCTGTGCCGGTTGGTGACCAGCTGGTTGAGCGTGCCGTCCCGCACCCAGTCCACCGGGCGGATCGGCAGCCCGTTGTCGAAGACCGAGGCGTCGTCACCGGAGGCGTAGGTGACCACGAACGGGGCCGCCTCCAGGCCTGGTTCGGCCGGGTCGCTGCGCAGTGTCAGCGGCAGCGCCGCCAGCTTCTCGCCGATCCGGGTACCGCCCCCGGGCTTGCTGAACACCGTGCGGCCCTCGGCCGCGTCCCGGGCGCCGGACGCCCAGAGTTGGTAGATCAGCAGATCCGCGACCGCGGTCGGCGGCAGCAGCGTCTCGTACCGCCCGGCGGGCAACTCCACCCGGCGCGCGGCCCATTCCAGCCGCCGGGCCAGCTCGGCGTCCAGGGCCAGCGGGTCCACATCGGTGAAGTCCCGGGTGGAGGCGCCCGCCCAGGCCGACTTGGCGCGGTCCGGGGACTTGGCGTTGAGCTCCAGGGTGCCGGTCGGCTGGTCGTGCCGCAGCCGCAGCCCGGTGGACGTGCCCAGATACGTGGAGGTCACCGCGTGGTACGCGAATCCGTACAGCTCCCGGCCGCCGGCCCGCGCGGTGGCGAACGCCTCGCCGAGCGCGGGCGCGAAGGAGGCGAAGACCTCGGAGCCGGTCTCGGCCGGCCCCTCGGTGAAGTCGGCCGATCCCGGCGTACCGGACACCAGCGGCTGCGCGTCCTCGGCCGGCCCCGCCGCCCGCGCCGCCGCCTCCGCCGCCCGCACCAGCGGCTCCAGCTCGTCCGCGGTCACCGCGGACCGCGACACCATCCCGGTGGCCGCGCCCTGCCCGCCGTCCACCACGGCGATGACCGTGAGCGTCCGGCCCCGGGTCACGCCGTTGGTGGTCAGCGTGTTCCCCGCCCAGCGCAGATTCGCGCCGGACTCCTCGTCGGCGATCACCACGCAGCCGTCCGCCCGGGACAGCTCCAGCGCCCGCTCGACGATCTCGTGCGGCTTCGTCCCCGTGCTCATCGCCCCGCCTCCTGCGTGGTGTTGAGAATGCTGACGCCCCGGAACAGCGCCGACCGGCAGCCGTGGCTGACCGCGGCCACCCGGCCGAGGCGGCCGTCGCGGAGCGCGCAGGCCCGCTGGCCGGTGCACCGGACGGCCTCGACGGTGCCGGGGGGCATACTCCTCCGATCGGCTTTTGTGCAGGTCAGGCTCTGTTTCATGGTCTCCCCTCGAGCTCTGTTCACACCGGTTGGAACCGGACCGTGCGGGGCAGTGCCGCGACTTGGCATCGACCTCTGGGCACCTCCTCGGGGCCGCCGGGCCGGACCCCGCCATGGAGTTCTGGATCAGGAAGAGATTACGGCCTGGGGAGGGATTGCCGGTGCCGGGCGGGCTGCTGGGTGGACATCTTCCGTAGCGGAGTGCTCGGTCGCGCACTCGACCGCAGAGCTTCCGCACCGCACGCGCGGCCGCGCCGAGGTGCGGTTTCGGAAAATCATTCGCGCCCGGAGGTCTTCGAACCGGAGACTGGCGGGTCGATCGCATCGGACAGAGAGGGGTGGCAGGCGCTGATGTACAACCGTGACACCCTGCCCTTCCCGGAGAACCGGGTGCCCCGCCTCACTTCCGAGGGCATGCGGGACTGGGACGAACTGGACCCCGCCCGCCATCCGTTCGCCTGGGACGGGGCCGAGGAGGCGCGGCTCCGCTTGCTGGTCGGCGCGTGGGTGCCGCCGGTGCCTTCCGGTAGGGCCGGCTGGTGGGAGGGGGAACGCTGGTGCGAGAGGCAGGTGGACGGGGTCATCCGGGAGCGGTACGGCGCCTGGGCCTGGGGATGGAGCTGGTCCCACCACGACGGCGGGCCCATCGGCAGCTGGGTCGGAGCGAAGTCGGTGACGACCCCCGACGCAACCGCGGCACGCGTCGTAGCGGCGCTGCTGGAGTGGCGGCAGTGGCTGGAGCGGGCGGCTCGGCGCTTCGCCGAACTGGCGCCGCCGCCGGACGCCGCACCCGAGGACCGCGGCCGGCACCTGGAGCGGGCTTGCGCCCGGCTTGTCACCTTCGCGCTGGGCACGGGTTCGGAGGGCGGCTGGTACGGGAAGGCCTCGATGGTGCTGTGCTGGTATCTCATCACCACCGGCATGGACCGGGCCGAAGCCGTGCGAGCGGTGGACGGCGCGATCGGCGGCCGGTTCGAGAGCTGGACCGTCCCGCAACGGAAGCTGATCGCATCCGTCGGAAAAGACCTCGCCGCCGGCGTCACCGGCCGGGCCCCCTACCGGGACGACCGGGACAGGCAGGCTCCGGGGGATCTCCATGGCCACGACTGACAGCCTCTCGGCCTGGCTGCGCGTGCGCCGTGAAGCCGACTGGCGTCAGGCACCGGTCCTGCGGCGGGATCCGGCCGCTCGCGACGGTTTCCGGGCCTGGTGCGAAGGACCGGTCCGCCGGCGCGACCCCGTACGCGCCGAACGTCTGCTCGCCGCCCACACCCTGGCCCGGGCCGACGCCGGCCGCCGCACCCCGCTGGACTTCGCCCTGCTGGCCGGCTGGCAGCGCGAGGTCCTGGGCGTGGCCGAGGCACCGTTCCGCACGAGTGACGCCTGTGCGAAGGCCGGCCGCGAACGCTACGGACTGACCGCGCGCACCCGGGCCGACTTCGATTCCTGCCTGCGCGACACGACCGACCCGGACATCCCGCTGGCGGCCCGCGCGGCCCGCGCCTACCTCGACGTCGCGTTCTTCCACCCCTTCACCGACGGCAACGCCCGCGCCGCCCTGCTGACCCTGGTGTACCTCTTGGCCCGGGAGGACATCGTCCTTCCCGAGGTCGGCCCTCTCCCGATCACCCGCTACGCCGACGACCCGGCCGGCGCCGCCGACCTCGCCACCCTCATCGGGGTGCTCAACCACCGACGGCACTGACCTGAGCCACCCGGCACCCATGTCCCAGAAGGCCAGGGCGATGTGGCCGTCGTTCACTCCGTCATGAGCGTCCGGCCTCGGCACGTTGGTGACTGCGCTGCGTCGTGAGGGTGTCGGATCCCCGGGCCGGGGCCGTCCGTGGAAGCTGTCGCTGGCGGGGCGGCGTGCCGACCCGCCGGGTAAGTGACAAGAACACGGTGCTTGGCCACGCGCCGATTATTCGCCTGCATCGCGAGCCGGGAGCGGATCCAGCGTTTTGCGCAGAGCCCCCTTGGCTCCCTCAACGGACGGATCCGCCGGCAGGCCCGCCAGGCTCAACCCCGGTGGACCGTCAGTGCCTGAGGGCGACCGCGGGATGACGAGGTCTCGGCGGGGTCTGAACGCCGGTGTGGGACGACCCGGTCGGCGGTCCGGTCCCTCGGCGGATCAGTCCTCGGACAGGAGCCAGCCGATGTGCAGTTCTTCCGCGCCCGGGCGAGACGTCCGCAGGAGTTCGGCGCGCTCGGGGTCGTTTGCCGGGAGGTAGTCGGCGAGGGTGGCCTGCGCGGCGATTGTCTGGGGCCGGGCGCCGAGGGCGGCGCGCAGGTGGAGCGATCGGCGCAGCATCGCGATCCGCTCGGCGGGTTCCTTGTGGGGTGCGAGGTGCCGGATGATGTAGGACTCGAAGTAGCCGTCGCCGGAGTTCGTCGCGATCTCGAGCGCAGTCTCGTAGTGGGACAGGGCGCCGGCCGGGTCCTCGTCGATGTTGTCCAGCAGGACGGCCCAGTGGTACTCGGCCCAACCGCGCTGCTTCTCATCGCCGCTCCCGGCGGCCGCGCGATAGCCGGCCTCGGCCGCGGCGCGGTCGTCGGCGCGGGGGTCGCGCTGGAACAGCAGGCGGCTGTAGGCCAGTCGCGCCGTGAGCAGGTGCGCGGTCGGCGATACGGGTTCGAGCGCCGCGACCGCCTTCTCGGCCTCCTCGTGACCCTCGATCCGGAAGAACCAGCGGTCGACGGCGATCTCCGCGCGCAACTCGGGCTCGGTGCCCGGGCCCAGGACGGCGAGCGCGGCGTCCCACTCGCCGAGCAGCTGCAGGCGGCGGGCTATGTAGGTGTCATCGGGTATCATGGTGCCTACAATAAGAAGCGGCGATGTAGGTGGTCAAGTGCAATACGGTGACTACATTGGGAACGTGACGCGGTTGGCCGTCGAACTGGCCAATACCGGGACGCTCGACCGGCACGGCGAACTGGTCGCCGCGTTCTTCGCGGAGCACGAGGTCACTCCGCCGCCGGACGGTGACTACGGCGAGCTGCCGGACCTCGTGCGCACGGCCCTGGCGCAGTCGGTCGACGGCGCCGCCCCCGAAGCAGTGCACCGCCTGCTGCGCGACTATCCGCCGGAGATGCATCTGTCCGACCACGACGGACTCGACGGCTGGCACATCCACTTCAGCCGCAACGGCACCCCGGCCAAACGCTGGGTCGGCCAGGTGGTCGCCGCCAAGCTCGCCCTGGTCGCGGCCGGGGACCCGGCGGTGACGCTGGGACGATGCGCCGCGGCCGGGTGCGGGAACTACTTCGCGGACCAGTCACGGAACCGGACGCGCCGTTTCTGCTCCAACGCGTGCGCGAGCCGGACGACGGTAGCGGCCTACCGGGCCCGGGCGGCAAAGGACTCCGGCCGGCCCCGGTGAGGTCGACCGGCGGACGGTGGTCAGGGCGCGGCGTCCTTCCAGCGGCGTGCCCGCGCGAGCAGTTCGCCACAGCCCGTAACGCCCGCCATGGGCACATCATCCGCTGGAAGGGGTTCGCCGCCCATCTCACCGAAACATGCACCTCCGACAGCGCCAACGTGATCGCGGACGTGGCCACCCCGTCGGCCGCCACCAACGACGGCCTGGCCCTGCCCGGCATCCACACCCGCCTGGCCCGTCGCGGGCTGCTGCCCGCCGAGCACCTGGTCGACGGCGGCTGCACCTTCCTGGTCCACCTGGAACAAGCCGCCCGCGAACACCGGATCACCGTCACCGGACCGCTGCCGGGCAACCCCACCCGCCAGCGTGCACGATCAAAGAGTTCGCCCACAGATACGGAATGCGCCAGTGCCGCTACCGAGGAC
>NZ_FMCH01000204.1 GCF_900091855.1 Streptomyces sp. DvalAA-14 | reverse complement strand
CCGTACGGCCCCTGTCACGCTGGACGCGTGCCGGGGGCCGTGCTGGTCGTGCCGGGCGTCGGTTGGTAACGACTTGGCCGACGGCCTGCCGAGCCCCCTTGACGCCCTGCTTACGGCGGGCCTACCTTTCGTTTTGCCAATAGGAAAGTTTCCTAACAGTGAACTGAGGGAGGATGGCGCGCATGGCAGGAACCCCTGGAACGCCGCGCGTCCTGCGCGCCATGAACGACCGCGCCGCGCTCGACCTCCTTCTGGAGCACGGCACGCTCTCGCGGACCCGGATCGGCAAACTGACCGGTCTGTCCAAGCCCACCGCGTCCCAGCTGCTGGCCCGGCTGGAGGCGGCCGGCCTGGTCCTGGCCACCGGCACCACCGCCGGCCGCCCGGGCCCGAACGCCCAGCTCTACTCGGTCAACCCGGCCGCCGCCCACGTGGCCGGCCTGGACGTCAACCCCGAGCGGATCAGGGCGGCGGTCGCCGACATCACCGGCCGTACCGTCGGCACCTTCAAGCTGCCCACCCCGCAGCGCCGGGCCGGCACCGCGGTCGAGCAGGTGGTGCGGGCCCTGGACGGCGCGGTGAAGGCGGCCGGGCTCAGCCGCTCGGACCTGCACCGGGTCGTGGTCGGCACCCCCGGCGCCTTCGACCCGAGCACCGGGCGGTTGCGCTACGCCAGCCATCTGCCCGGCTGGCACTACCCCGCGCTGCTGGACGAACTGGCCGCCGAGCTGCCGATGCCGCTGGAGTACGACAACGACGTGAATCTGGCCGCGGTCGCCGAACAGCGGATCGGCGCGGCCCGTGAGCACGACGACTTCGTGCTGCTGTGGAACGAGGAGGGCATCGGCGCCGCCATCGTGATCGGCGGCCGGCTGCACCGCGGCTGGACCGGTGGCGCCGGCGAGGTCGGCTTCCTGCCGGTGCCGGGCACGCCGCTGGTGCGGAACGTCACCAAGGCCAACAACGGCGGCTTCCAGGAACTGGCCGGCTGCAACGCGGTGCTGCGGATCGCCCGCGAGCTGGGCCTGGAACTCCCGGGCGGCGCCCAGCCGGACGCCGCCGCCGCACTGCTGGCCGCCGCCGCGGCCCGGCACGAGGCGGCCGGCGAAGCCGGGCCGGACGCCGCGGACCCGTACACCGAACTGCTGGCCCGCTGCGCCACCGGCACCGCGGTCGGCCTCGCGTCGCTGGTCGCGGTGCTCGACCCCGAACTGATCGTCCTGTCCGGCAATGTGATCGTCGCCGGCGGGGAACCCCTGCGGGCGACGATCCAGTCCGAACTGGCCGAACTGGCCGTCCCCCGGCCCCGGTTGGTGCTCGGCACGGTACAGACGCACCCCGTGCTGAGCGGGGCGCTGGAGAGCGCGCTCGCCACCACCCGCGACGAGGTGTTCGACACCTCACGCTGACCACCCCGTCCCCCGACCGCCCGCCGACCCGAACCCCCGCTCCGCCAGCCCGCGTTCAGCAATCGCCCGCAGATCCCGCTCCCCCGAGCGGAACGGCATCCCGTGCCCGCCGTTCCGTCGGCACCGCACACCCCCGACCACCCGCACTCCGTACCGCACACCCTCGTCAGCCCTTTCCCGGAGGTAAAGAGCAGTGTCCCGTCTGACCAAAGCAGCCGCCCTCGTCGCGGCAACGGCCGCGATATCCCTGCTCGCGAGCGCGTGTACCGGCCAGAGTTCGAGTACCGCGAACGACGACGCCAGCAAGCCCGTCACCATCAACTTCTGGCACGGCTGGTCCGCGCCCAACGAGTTGAAGGCGATCAACGACAACGTCGCCCGGTTCGAGAAGGCGCACCCCAACATCCACGTCAAGGTGCAGAGCAACATCACCGACGACAAGATCAACCAGGCGCTGCGCACCGGCGGCGACAAGGCTCCCGACGTGGTGTCCTCCTTCACCACCGACAACGTCGGCCAGTTCTGCTCCTCGGGCGCGATGGCGGACCTGGCCCCCTTCTTGTCGAAGGACGGCATCAACCCGGACGCCACCTTCCCCAAGCCGATGCTGGAGTACACCCAGTTCAACGGGAAGCGCTGCACCCTGCCGCTGCTCGGCGACGCGTACGGGCTGTACTACAACAAGAAGGAGTTCGCGGCGGCCGGGATCGCCAACCCGCCCAAGACCCTCAGCGAGTTCAAGGCCGACGCGCTCAAGCTGACCAAGTCCAAGGGCGACTCCTACAGCCAGCTCGGCTTCATGCCGGACTTCCACGGCTACGAGTCGACGCCCGGTCACCTGGCCGCGCAGTGGGGGGTGAAGTACTTCGACGCCAACGGCAAGTCGCAGATCGCCACCGACCCCGGCTTCGCCTCGATGTTCGCCTGGCAGCAGGACATGGTGAAGTCGCTGGGCGGTTTCACCAAGCTGGAGAAGTACCGCAACACCTTCGGTGACGAGTTCGGCGCCAAGAACCCGCTGCACACCGGGCAGGTCGCGATGGGCATCGACGGCGAGTGGCGGCTGGGCATGGCCAAGGACGCCGGGATGACCGACCTCGGGGTGGCGCCGTTCCCGGTCCCCGACGACCAGGCGAGCACCTACGGCAAGGGCTATCTGTCCGGCACCATCATCGGCATCTCCAACCAGTCGACGAAGAAGAACGCCGCCTGGGAGCTGGTGAAGTTCATGACCACCGACACCGACGCGGTCGTCTCCTTCGCCAACGCGATCCACAACGTGCCCTCCACGCTGGCCGCGCTGAAGTCGCCGAAGCTGGACCAGGACCCCGGCTTCAAGACCTTCATCGACATCGCGCAGAACCCGAACAGCACCACCACCCCGCCGAGCGTCAACGGCGGCGCCTACCAGGTGACGCTCCAGGACTTCGCCTACGCCTACGAGTCGGGCAAGTCGAAGAACCTCACCGCCGGTCTGCAGGGTGTCGACAAGCAGGTCGACAAGGACATCGCGCAGGCCCAGTGATGAGCGCCGCCGTCCACCCCCTGCTGAAGGTCAAGCGCCGCAAGGCGACGCTGCGCACGCTGGCCTTCCTGTCGCCCTGGATCATCGGGTTCAGCGCCTTCTTCGTCTACCCGCTGGTGTCCACCGTCTACTTCTCCTTCATGCACTACGACGGCATCAACGCGCCGACGTGGACCGGCACGAAGAACTGGACCTACGTCTTCACGCAGTACCCCCTGTTCTGGCCGGCGCTGCGCAACACCTTGTGGCTGGTCGTCGTGATGGTGACGCTGCGGGTGGTCTTCGGCCTGGGCATCGGGCTGCTGATCACCAAGATCAAGACCGGCGCCGGCCTGTTCCGTACCGCTTTCTACCTGCCCTACCTGGCGCCGCCGGTCGCCGCCACCATGGCGTTCGTCTTCCTGCTCAACCCCGGTACCGGGCCGGTGAACCACATCCTGGGCAACATCGGCATCCCGACGCCCGGCTGGTTCACCGACCCGGACTGGTCCAAGCCGGCCCTGACCGTGCTGGCGGTCTGGGGCATCGGCGACCTGATGGTGATCTTCATGGCCGCACTGCTCGACGTGCCGAAGGAGCAGTACGAGGCCGCTGAGCTGGACGGCGCCGGGCCCTGGCACCGCTTCCGCTACGTGACCCTGCCGAACATCTCGCCGATCGTGATGTTCGCGGTGGTCACCGGGGTCATCCAGACCATGCAGTACTACACGCAGCCGCTGGTCGCGGGGAAGGTCGCCTCCGGGATCATCGGCAACTCGGGCCAGCAGTTCGAGCCCGGCTACCCCGACAAGTCGACCCTGACCCTGCCCCAGCTCGTCTACGAACGCGGCTTCCAGCGCTTCGACTACGGCTCCGCCTGTGTGATCGCGCTGGTGCTGTTCGTGCTGGCGATGGCGTTCACCGCGCTGCTGATGCGCCGGCGCAACGGCTTCCTGTCGGCGGAGGACTGATCCGAGATGACCCAAGCGACCCTGACCACCACGCCGGCGCCGAGCGCCGGCCGCGGACTCGACACCCGGGCCAAGCGCACCGCCCAGCGCAGGAAGACCCTGCACTGGATCGCCGTGCACTCGCTCGGCCTGGCGGCGGCGGCCTTCTTCATCCTGCCGTTCGTGTTCGTCTTCCTCACCGCGGTGATGACCGACAACCAGGCGCTCACCCGCGACCTGTGGCCGCACACCTGGCAATGGTCCAACTTCCGTACCGTGTGGGACACCCCGGGCTTCCTCACCTGGTGGCGCAACACCCTGGTCTACGCGGTGTCCGGCACCGTGCTGACCGTGGTGTCCTCGCTGCCGGTGGCGTACGCGCTCGCCAAGTTCCGCTTCCGCGGCCGGAATCTGATCATGGTGCTGGTGATCTCGACGATGATGCTGCCGCCGCAGGTGGTGATCATCCCGATGTACCTGTTCTGGACCAAGCAGATGGGCATGGACGGCACCTTGTGGCCGCTGATCATCCCGCTGGCCTTCGGCGACGCGTTCACCATCTTCCTGCTGCGGCAGTTCCTGCTGACCATCCCCAAGGAGTACACCGAGGCCGCCAAGGTCGACGGCTGCGGTGAACTGCGCACCCTGCTCACGGTGATCGTGCCGATGATCAGGCCGGCCATCGCCGCGGTCGCGCTGTTCCAGTTCTTCTACTGCTGGAACGACTACTTCGGGCCGCAGATCTACGCCAGTTCCAACCCGGCGGCGTGGACCCTCAGTTACGGATTGGAGTCCTTCAAGGGCGCTCACCACACCAACTGGAATCTGACCATGGCGGCCACCGTTCTCGTGATGGCCCCGGTGATCGTGGTCTTCTTCTTCGCGCAAAAGGCCTTCATCGAAGGCGTGACCCTGACGGGAGTCAAGGGATGAAACTGGCAGTCGTGGGCGGCGGGTCCACCTACACACCCGAATTGATCGACGGGTTCGCGCGGTTGCGCGACACCCTGCCGGTCGAGGAACTGGTGCTGGTCGACCCGGCCGCGGACCGCCTGGAACTCGTCGGGGGGCTGGCGCGGCGGATCTTCGCCAAGCAGGGGCACCCCGGCACCATCACCACCACCGCCGACCTGGAAGCGGGGGTGGCGGGCGCCGACGCGGTCCTGCTCCAGTTGCGGATCGGCGGACAGGCGGCCCGCAACGAGGACGAGACCTGGCCGCTGGAGTGCGGCTGCGTCGGCCAGGAGACCACCGGCGCCGGGGGTCTGGCCAAGGCGCTGCGTACGGTGCCGGTGGTGCTCGACATCGCCGAGCGGGTGCGCCGGGCCGCGCCCGACGCGTGGATCATCGACTTCACCAACCCGGTCGGCATCGTCACCCGGGCGCTGCTGCAGGCCGGCCACAAGGCCGTCGGGCTGTGCAATGTCGCCATCGGCTTCCAGCGGAAGTTCGCCGCGATGCTCGAGGTGACCCCCGACCAGGTGCACCTGGACCATGTGGGCCTGAACCACCTCACCTGGGAGCGGGGAGTGCGGCTCGGCGGCCCCGGCGGCGAGGACCTGCTGCCCAAGCTGCTGGCCGAGCACACCGACGAGATCGCCGCCGATCTGCACCTGCCCCGGGAGATCCTGGACCGGCTCGGCGTGGTGCCGTCGTACTACCTGCGCTACTTCTACGCGCACGACGAGGTGGTGCGCGAGCTGCGCACCACCCCGTCGCGGGCCTCGCAGGTCGCGGCGATGGAGAAGCGGCTGCTGGAGATGTACGGCGACCCGCAGCTGGACGAGAAGCCGGAGCTGCTGGCCCAGCGCGGCGGCGCCTACTACTCGGAGGCGGCCGTCGCCCTGGCGTCCTCGCTGCTGCGGGGCACCGGCGACGTCCAGGTCGTCAACACCTACAACAACGGCACGCTGCCGTTCCTCGCCGACGACGCGGTGATCGAGGTGCCCGCCGTGGTCGACGCGGACGGCGCCAGGCCGCTGCCGGTGGCCCCGCTGGAGCCGCTCTACGCGGGCCTGGTCGCCAACGTCACCGCCTACGAGGACCTGGCGCTGGAGGCGGCGCTGCGCGGCGGCCGGGACCGGGTGTTCACCGCCCTGCTGTCGCACCCGCTGATCGGCCAGTACGAGTACGCGGAGGCGCTGACCGACCGTCTGATCGCCCACAACCGGGAGCACTTGGCGTGGGCCTGACCGTGGAGCCGCTCGTCCCCGGTGGCGTCCTCGCCATCGACGCGGGCAACAGCAAGACCGACGTGGCGCTGGTCGCCGCCGACGGGACGGTGCTCGGCGCCGCCCGCGGCGGCGGCTTCCAGCCGCCGGTCGTCGGGGTCGAGGCGGCCGTGTCGGCCCTCGCGCGCATCGTGGAGCGCGCGGCGGCCGACGCCGGCCTGCCGCTGCCCGGCACCGGGACCGCGGCGAGCGACGGGACACCGCTCGCCGAACACACGTCAGCCTGCCTGGCCAACGCCGACCTGCCGGTCGAGGAACGGCAGTTGGCAGCCGCGGTGCACGCCCGGGGCTGGGCGCGCAGCACCGAGGTACGCAACGACACCTTCGCGATCCTGCGGGCCGGCGTGGATGAACCGCGCGGGGTCGCGGTGGTGTGCGGCGCCGGCATCAACTGCGTCGGCATGCTGCCGGACGGGCGCACCGCGCGATTCCCGGCGATCGGCAAGATATCCGGGGACTGGGGCGGCGGATCGGGCCTCGCGGAGGAGGCCCTCTTCCACGCCGCCCGCGCCGAGGACGGCCGCGGCGGGCCCACCGAACTGGCCCGCACCCTGCCCGCGCACTTCGGGCTCGGCTCGATGTACGCGCTCATCGAGGCGCTGCACCTGGAGACGATTCCGCCGGTGCGGCGCTACGAGTTGACCCCGGTGCTCTTCGCGACCTCGGACGCGGGCGACCCGGTGGCCCGGTCCATCGTCGGCCGCCAGGCCGAGGAGATCGTGGCACTGGCCGCGGTCGCGCTGGGCCGGCTCGGCCTGCTGGACGAGGAGGCCGACGTCGTGCTCGGCGGGGGCATCATGGCGGCGCGCAATCCGTATCTGATGGACGAGCTCACCGAGCGGCTCACCGCCCGGGCGCCCAAGGCCCGCGCCCACGTGGTGACGGCTCCGCCCGTGCTGGGCGCGGGCCTGCTCGGACTGGACCACGTGTCGGCCCCGCCGCAGGCCCGCGCGACCTTGCGGGCGCACTACTCCTGACGGCCCGCCGGCGGGACCGCGGCGGGACCGCCGACGCCACGTCGGGCCCGTCAGCGGCGGGGACTTCGGCCGGGACCCCTCCCAGGGGTCCCGGCCGGACCGCCGCCGGGAACCGAACGTCTGCCCGGATGCGTGTGACCTGGTGGGGGCCGGGGGAGATCCCCGCCGGGGGCGCTGGAACCGTGCGGGTGCGGCAGCCATACTGCTGGTTGACCCCGCGCAGAGCGGGTCCGCTGGGGGAGGACATGTGACGTACACGCCGACGCGAGGGCCGCAACCGACAGGCCCGCCTCCGGTGCCCGCGGCGCGGCGGATCCCCGCACCCCGGCGCCGGGCCTGGGCGGAAGGCGCCCACCGGATGCGGCTGTCGGCGACCACCGAACCCGGCCGGCTGCGCCTGATCGGGGCCTCGCTGGCCGTCCTCGTCGTCGCGTTCGGCGCCGTCACCGCCTGGCAGATCACCGCCCGGGCCACCGCCGCCGACCATGTGGTCCACCACAGCGCGCCGTTGAGCGCGGACGCGGCCGAGATCTACCGCTCGCTGGCCGACGCCGACGCGACCGTGGCGGGCGGTTTCCTGCTCGGCGGCGACGAGCCGCAAGCCGTCTCCGACCGCTACCAGCGGGACATCTCCACCGCGGCCCGGCTGATCACCCAGGCCGCGGCGAGCAGCGACGGCTCCGGCGCGGCCGGCGCGCAGCTCGCCTCGCTGAACCAGCAACTGCCCTACTACGTGCAGCAGGTGGCGACCGCGCAGAGCGACAACCGGCAGGGGCTTCCGCTGGGCGGCGCGTATCTGAGCTACGCCGACCAGCGGATGCAGATGAAGGGCGGCCTGCTGGCAGCGGCCGACGAGCTCTACCGGATCGAGACCGACCGGCTGAACCGCGACTACGCCGACGCCGAGGCGCTGCCCTGGGCCGCCTGGGTCCTGGGCGCCGCGGCGCTGGCCGCCCTGGTGTGGGCGCAGCGCCGCCACTACCGGCGCACCAACCGGGTGTTCAACCACGGCATGCTGGCGGCGAGCGCGGCCTGCGCGGTGGTGCTGGTATGGCTGGTCGCCGGCCACACGGTGGCCCGGGCGCGGCTGTCCGACTCCTACGCCCACGGCGCCGAGTCGATGCAGGTGCTCAACAACGCCCGGATCGCGATGCTCCAGGCCCGCGGCAATGAGAATCTGACCCTGGTGGCCCGCGGCTCCGGCGACGCCTACGACGTGGGCTTCACCGCCGACATGCGCAGGCTGGCCGGCGCGGACCCCGCGGGCGTGGGCGGCCAACTGGCCCAGGCCCTCGCGCTGGCCGACGATTCCGCGGGCCGCGACCCGGTGAACGCCGCGGTCAAGAGCGTGCAGATCTGGCGCGGCCGGCACACCGCGGCCCGGGCCAGCGACAACGGCGGCGACTACACCACGGCCGTCGCCCAGGTGATCGGCGGCAAGGACAGCAGCGGCAAGGCGGTCACCGCGACCACCGGCCAGTGCTTCGACAAGGTGGACGCCGACCTGGACCGGGCGGTCGCCCAGGAGCAGCGCGAGTTCCGGCAGGCCGCCGACCAGGGGCGCGGCGCGCTGTCCCTGCTGCCGGCCGGGGCGGCGCTGCTCGCGGTGCTGGCCGCCGCGGGCGCGGCGCTCGGCATCGGGCGCCGGCTGTCGGAGTACCGGTGAGCGGCGTGGCGGGGCGGGCGCGCGGCAGCAAGGACACGCGGGGCGACCGGGGTATCCAGGGTGTCCGGGGCGTCCGGGGCCTTCGAGGCAGGGGAACGGGGCAGACGGTGAAGGGCAGTTGGCGCGGGTGGGGCGGCGTGGCCGCGATGGCGGCGGCCTGCGCCCTGGCCCTGACCTCGGCGCTGGCGCCGCTGCACGGCCTCGGCGGAGCGCGGGCGGTGATCCGCCCGCCGGGCTCGGTCGTCCAGGCCCAGTACACCTCCGCCCAGGACTGCGCCCACCCGGAAGCCAGTCTCGACCCGGCCCTGGGCAGCACGGACGGAAAGGCCGTGCAGGCCATCGTGCGGCGCGGCCGGCTGCGGGTGGGCATCGACCAGAACAGCTACCTGTGGGGATTCCGCAATCCCGCGACGGGTCAACTCGACGGTTTCGACATCGACATCGTCAAGGCGATAGCCAAGAACATCCTCGGTGACTCCGCCAAGGTGCAGTATCTGACCGTGCCCACCGCGCAGCGCGTCAAGCTGATCCAGAACGGAACCGTGGACATGGTGGTGCGCACCATGAGCATCACCTGCGACCGCATCGGCGAAGTCGACTTCTCCACCGCCTACTTCACCGCCGGACAGCAGCTGCTCGTCCCCAAGAGCTCCCCCGTCACCGGCTACAACTCCAGCCTCAAGGGCAAGACGGTGTGCACCGCGTCCGGTTCGACCGGGCTGGCCAAGCTCACCGACACCGCGAACGGCACCAAGCAGGCCGACGCCCAGCGCTTCGGCATCAAGGTGCTGACCGTCGACAACCAGTTGGACTGCCTGGTCAGAGTGCAACTCGGCCTCGCCGACGCGGTCTTCACCGACAACGCGCTGGCCGCCGGGCAGGCCGCCCAGGATCCTTCGATGCATCTGGTGGGTGAACCGGTCACTCAGGAGCCGTACGGTGTGGCCATGAAGCAGGGGCAGCCCGATCTGGTACGCAGGGTCAATCAGGTTCTGGCCGCCTACGAGGCGGGTGGGCCCGGCAGCCAGTGGTCGCGGTCCTACCGGCACTGGCTGTCCGCCGACCTGCCCGGCATCACCGGGCCGCCGCCACCGACGTACAAGAAGGAGCAGTAGGGCGGGCGGGCAGCCGCGACAGGGACATTCCGGCCGAGGGCAGGGCAGACGCACAGGAAGAGGGTGTGATGGCGGTCGTGGGAGCATCCGGACCGGTCATGGGCCGGGAGGACGTGGACCGCGCGCTGGCGCGGCTCGGCGCCGAACACGAAGCCGTCGAGTCCTCACTGCTGGCCCTCCAGGACCACTCGGGCCGCAGACTGCTGGAGGGCGCCGAACTCACCGGCGTCACCCGGCAGCGCTGGGCCGAGACCGACGCGGCGATCACCGCGCTGTGGACGCACTTCGAGGCGTACGCCGACGCGCTGACCGCCGCCCGTGAACTGCGGGCCCGCCGCCGCTGGCCCACCCAGACCGAACTGTCCCAGCTCACCGAGCTGTTGCGCGGCGAGGGCATCACCGTCACCGGCGCGGCCGTTCCCGACCACGCCCGTGCACTGACCGGCCCGGCCCGGCTCACCGAACAGCTCAGCCTGGAACAGCTGCTGGCCCGGATGAACGCCTGGTACGACCAGGCGATGGAGACGGTGGCCGCCGCCGACTCCGTGTGGTCGGCGCTGCCCGCCCGGATAGACCTGCTGGCAGCCGAGACCCAGCGGGTACGGTCGCTGGCCGCCTCGGTCGGCGTGCGGCCCGGCGCCCACCCGGCCGGGGACGAACTGGAGGCCCTGACCGGCGAGCTGACCGAGCTGCGCGGTCGTACGGTGTCCGACCCGCTGGGATTCTGGCAGCCGCTGCCCGCCCCCGGCCGCCCCGACACCTCGCAGTACGAGCAGGCCGGCCGCCGCCTGGAGGAGATCCGCCGCGAGGTGGAGGCGGTCCTGCACGTGCGGGACGACGCCGAACACCGGCTCAAGCGGCTGCGCGACGTGGTGTCGCGCGCCGACCGCACCCTGACCGAGGCGCGCAGCGCCCGGGTCGAGGTGCTGTCCAAGATCCTGGCCTCCGATGTGCCCGCGGTCAGCGGCCCGGCCGGGGCGCTGCACGAACAGCTGGACACCGCTGAGGAGTTCATGCGCACCGCGCAGTGGCACCGGCTGTCCCCGCTGCTGGACAGCCTGGAGGAGCGCGCGGACGACGAACTGCTGCGCGCCCGCGAATCGTTGACCGCGGTGACGGCGCCGCTCGCGGTGCGCGCCGAACTGCGCGGCCGGCTGGACGCCTACCGGGCGAAGGTCGCCCGGCTCGGCATGGCCGAGGACTCGCTGCTGATGGAGCGCTACGACCAGGCACGCCGGCTGCTGTGGAGCGCGCCCTGCGACCTGGCCGCCGCCGAGCGCACCGTGCAGCGCTACCAGCAGGCCGTCGCGGACATCGCCGCGCCGCGCACCCCGACCGACCGGCGGGGGCCGGGATGACGGCCGGGACGACGGCGGGGACGACCGCGGGGACGACCGCGGGGACGACCGCCGCGGGTCCGGTCGGCGGCGCGGGGCGGGCGCCGGGCGGCGCGCCGACGCAGGACGAGACGTCAGGGAAAGGCTGAGGGGGAGACCGTGAGCAGATGCAGGCGGCCCGGCTGTGCCGGGACCGTGGAGGACATGGGCGGCGGCGAGCTGTTCTGCGACACCTGCGGGCTGG
>NZ_FMCH01000439.1 GCF_900091855.1 Streptomyces sp. DvalAA-14 | reverse complement strand
GCTCGGACCGGCGCTGCTGGTGGGCGTCTGGTGGTCGGCCTCCGCGCTGCACTACCTCGACCCGCGCATCCTGTCGGGGCCCGGCACCGTCGCCGCCACCGCGCTGGACCTGATCAGGAGCGGCCGGCTCCAGGACAACGCGCTGGTCTCGCTGCAACGCGCCGGGCTGGGCCTGCTGTTCGGGGTGGCCATCGGGGCCGCGCTCGCGGTGGTGGCCGGTCTCAGCCGCCTCGGCGAGTACCTGGTCGACGGCACCCTTCAGGTCAAGCGGGCCATCCCGGCGCTGGCCATGCTGCCGCTGCTGATCTTGTGGCTGGGCATCGGCGAGCAGATGAAGGTCACCGTGATCGCGCTCGGCGTGGCCGTGACCGTCTACATCAACACCTACGCCTCGCTGACCGGCCTGGACAGCCGCTATGTGGAACTCGCCGAGAGCCTCGACCTGAGCCGGTGGCAGTTCCTGCGCAAGGTCGTCGCCCCCGGCTCGCTGCCCGGATTCTTCGTCGGGCTGCGGCTCGGCGTCACCGCCTCCTGGCTCGGCCTGATCGTGGTCGAGCAGATCAACGCCACCAGCGGCCTCGGCTACATGATGTTCCAGGCCCAGCAGTACGCCCAGTCCGATGTGATCATCGTCGGCCTGGTGGCCTACGGCATCTTCGGCTTCGTCTCCGACGCCACGGTCCGCGCGGTCGAGAGGAGGGTGCTGTCATGGCGACGCACCTTGGCGGGCTGACCGCGACCAGGCCCGGCCGCGGCGACGGCCCGGCCCCCGGGACCGGCACCCCGGTCCGCGACGGTACCGGCCCCGCCGTCCGCACCACCCGCCTGGTGCGCCGTTTCGGCGGCCGCACGGTGCTCCGGGAACTCGACCTGACCGTGCAGCGCGGCGAGTTCACCGCGCTGCTCGGCCGCAGCGGCTCCGGGAAATCCACCCTGCTGCGGGCCATCGCCCGGCTGGGACCACGGGGTGGCCGGCTCCGGCGGCCTCCGGGTCCCCGACCGGGTGTCGCTGTCCTTCCAGGACTCCCGGCTGCTGCCGTGGCTGCGGGTGCTGGACAACGTGGTGCTCGGCGTGCGAGGACCCCTGGCCCGGGAGCGCGGCGGGACCGCGCTGGCCGAGGTGGGCCTGGCCGGGCGGGAGCGCTCCTGGCCGCACGAGCTGTCCGGCGGCGAGCAGCAGCGCGCCGCACTCGCCCGCGCCCTGGTGCGCGACCCCGAACTCCTGCTGGCCGACGAGCCGTTCGGCGCGCTGGACGCGCTGACCCGGATCAAGATGCACGGCCTGCTGCGCGAGCTGTACGAGCGGCACCGTCCGGCGGTGCTGCTGGTCACCCACGACGTGGACGAGGCCGTGGAACTCGCCGACCGCGTACTGGTCCTGGAGGAGGGGCGGATCGCGGTGGACCTGGCCATCGGGCTGCCGACCCCGCGAAGCCGCCGCGACCCGCGGTTCCAGGTGTACCGCGACACCCTGCTCGCCGCCCTGGGCGTGGTCCCGCCGGAGGCCGCCGCGCACCCGGCACCCCCGCGCCCG
>NZ_FMCH01000607.1 GCF_900091855.1 Streptomyces sp. DvalAA-14 | reverse complement strand
TTCACCTGGTTGCCGTCGGCGTCGATCCAGCCGAAGTCGACCATTTCCTGCCGGCTCAGGTGCCGCTGCAGCGGGGTGAGGATGCCGCCGGGGTGGACCGAGAAGGCCCGCACCCCGGCCGGCCGGCCCAGCGTGTCCAGGTGCCGGGCGAACAGCGCGTTCGCCGTCTTTGCCTGCCCGTACGCCTGCCACTTGTCGTAGCCCCCGGTGAAGTCCACGTCGTCCCAGCGGATGGGGGAGCGGCGGTGGCCGCCGGAGGAGACCGCCACCACCCGGCCGCGACCGCGGGCGATGGCCGGCCACAGCCGGTTGACCAGGGCGTAGTGCCCGAGGTGGTTGATGCCGAACTGGGACTCCCAGCCGGGGCCCACGGTGGCGTACGGGCTCGCCATGACCGCCGCGCAGTTGATCGTGAGGTGGATGTCGCGGCCGGAGGCGAGGAAGCGGTCGCTGAAGGCGGCGATCCCGGCCTGGTCGGCCAGGTCCAGCTCGTCCACCTCCACCCCGTCGATGCCGGCCAGCGCCTCGCGGGCGGTGTCCGGGCGCCGGGCCGGCACCACCACGTGGGCGCCGGCGGCGGTCAGTGCCCGGGTGGCCTCCAGGCCGATGCCGGAGTAGCCGCCGGTCATCACCACCAGCTTCCCGGACAGGTCGATGCCCTTGAGGACCTCGGCGGCGGTGCTGCGGGCTCCGAACCCTGAGTCGATGCTCTGCTGAGCTGTCGTCGTCATACGGCCACGCTACGAACTGGAGTGCACTCCAAGGCAACCCCCGCCGCGGAAGCCGCCGTTCCGCTCGCCGTCCGGCACGCGGGCACCGTTCACAGCGTGAATCGCGCGCATCGTCTTGACGGCTCGCCGTGGCCACTTGAGACTGCCTTACGGATCGGGGTTTCCCCGAATCCGCAGAGTGAGAGCGTTTTCAACAGGCTGAATCGAAGGGCCGTAACGGGACTGCGGCCCTGAATACATAGTGCAGAGCGCGAACCACCCCCACAATTTCCGCGCTGACCTGGCGTTCACTTCACGAAGCCAGGTGAAAGGACCCACACTTATGCGCCGCACCATCTCCGAGGGCCGTAGCGGGCCTGAACCACGGCCTCGCAAGCGGGTCGTCGCCCTGCTCGGGGCACTGCTTCTCGCGCTGGTCGGGCTGCTGGGCCTGACCCAGACCATCGGCTCCGCCGCGGCCGACGCCTCCGACTACACCCAGAGCGTCAGCCAGCTGAGCACCACCCAGGCGAAGATCACCTTCACCCCCACCACGACCGCCGCGTACGTGGACGCGCACTACCTGGTGAACGGGGCGAACCAGCAGAACGTCCGGATGACCGTCTCCGGCAACACCTGGACCTGGACGGTCGGTTCGCTGACCACCGGCTCGGTGCTGGAGTACTGGTTCACCTACGAGAAGGGCGGCCCGCAGTACGACACGCCGCACTTCACGTACACCCAGGGCGGTGGCGGCGGCACCACCACCCCGCCGCCGGGCGCGGTCGCCACACCGACCTTCAGCCCGGCCGGCGGCACCTTCACCACCGCGCAGACCGTCACGATCGCCGACGCGACCTCCGGCGCGGCCATCCACTACACCCTCGACGGCTCCACGCCGACAGCGAGTTCGCCCACCTACTCCGCCGCGCTCACCATCTCGGCGACCACCACCGTCGAGGCGATCGCCACCAAGTCGGGTTCGACCAACTCGGCGGTGGCCACCGCCAGCTTCACCATCGGCACCGGCGGCTCGACCGGCTGCCCGGCGCAGTCGGACACCCCCAACTTCGGTCCGAACGTGCACATCTTCGACCCGTCGATGGGCAACGCCGCCATCCAGGCGCAGCTCGACACCCAGTTCAACCAGATGAAGGACACCAACTCGGCCCAGTTCAGCGAGAACCGGGTGGCTGACCTCTACAAGCCCGGCACCTACGCCGTCGAGGACAACGTCGGCTTCTACACCTCGGTGGCGGGCCTGGGCCAGAACCCGGACCAGGTGACCATCAACGGCGACGTCACCGTCGACGCCTTCAACGCCTCCGACGCCGGCAACGCCACCCAGAACTTCTGGCGCTCCGCGGAGAACCTGGCGATCAACCCCAGCAGCGGTTCCGACCGCTGGGCCGTGGCGCAGGCCGCCCCCTTCCGGCGGATCGACGTGCACGGCGGCCTGAACCTGGCCCCGGCCAGCAACGGCTACGCCAGCGGCGGCTACATCGCCGACACCAAGGTCAGCGGCCAGGTCTCGTCGGTCTCGCAGCAGCAGTGGTACAGCCGGGACAGCAGCTTCGGCAGCTGGGCCGGCGGGGTGTGGAACATGGTCTTCTCCGGCGTCAGCGGCGCCCCGGCCAACACCTTCCCCAACCCGCCCGAGACCACGCTGAGCAGCACCCCGGTCTCCCGCGACGTGCCCTACCTGTACATCGACAGCACCGGCAAGTACCGGGTGTTCCTGCCGTCGCTGCGCACCAACGCGGCCGGTCCGAGCTGGGCGAGCGGCAGCACCCCGGGCACCTCGGTGCCGATGAGCCAGTTCTACGTGGTCAAGGCCGGTGACACCGCGGCGACCATCAACAACGCCCTGTCCCAGGGCTGCAACCTGTTCGTCACCCCGGGCGTCTACCACCTGAACCAGACGCTCAACGTCACCAAGGCCAACACCACCATCCTCGGCATCGGCTACCCGACGTTCGTCCCGGACAACGGGGTCAACGCCATGCAGGTCGCCGACGTGGACGGCGTGCGGCTCAAGGGCCTGCTGTTCGACGCCGGCACCACCAACTCGGCGGCGCTGCTGACCGTCGGTCCGTCCGGCTCGTCCGCGAACCACGCGGCCAACCCGACCACCGTCCAGGACGTGTTCTTCCGGATCGGCGGCGAGCACGTCGGCAAGGCCACCAACAGCCTCGTCGTCAACAGCAACAACACCATCATCGACCACATCTGGGCCTGGCGCGCCGACCACGGCAACGCGGGCACCGTCGGCTGGACCACCAACACCGCCGACACCGGACTGACCGTCAACGGCGCCAACGTGCTGGCCACCGGCCTGTTCGTCGAGCACTACCAGAAGTACGAGGTGGTGTGGAACGGCCAGGGCGGCAAGACGATCTTCTTCCAGAACGAGAACCCGTACGACCCGCCCAACCAGGCGGCCTGGATGAGCTCGGCCTCGGTCAACGGCTACGCCGCCTACAAGGTGGGGGCCAATGTGACCACACATGAGGCCTGGGGCCTGGGCAGTTACTGCTACTTCAACGTGAATCCGGCGGTGAACAACTACCACGCCTACGAGGTGCCGAACACCCCGGGCGTGAAGTTCCACGACGCCCTGACCGTGTCGCTGGGCGGCGTGGGCACCATCACCCACGTCATCAACGACACCGGTGCGGTCACCGCGTCCAACACCACGCCGAGCAATGTCGTCAGCTTCCCGTAGCCCGGCCTCCCGCGCCGCGGGGGACCAGGTGAGGTTGAGCTGAGCCGGCC
>NZ_FMCH01000326.1 GCF_900091855.1 Streptomyces sp. DvalAA-14 | reverse complement strand
CCACCCGGCTGGCGGCCCGCATGATGCGGATCTGTTCCGACAGCACCGCCGAGGGCACCATCTGGCCGGTCGACGCCAACCTCCGCCCCGAGGGCAAGAACGGCCCGCTCGTCCGCACCCTGTCCAGCCACATCGCCTACTACAAGCGGTGGGCCAAGACCTGGGAGTTCCAGGCCCTGCTCAAAGCCCGCCCGGTCGCCGGCGACGAAGACCTCGGCGCCGCCTACGTGGACGCCATCCGCCCGATGGTCTGGCAGGCCGCCGAGCGGGAGAACTTCGTCGGCGACGTCCAGCAGATGCGCCGCCGCGTCATCGAGAACATCCCGGTCGCCCAGGTGGACCGGGAGCTGAAACTCGGCCCCGGCGGCCTGCGCGACGTCGAGTTCGCCGTACAGCTGCTCCAACTGGTGCACGGCCGCACCGACCCCTCGCTCCGCAGCGGCACCACCTTGACCGCGCTCGCCGAACTCGCCGCCGGCGGCTACGTGGGCCGCGCCGACGCCGCCTCCCTGGACGCCGCCTACCGCTTTCTGCGGCTGATGGAGCACCGCATCCAGCTGCAGAAGATGCGCCGCACCCACCTCGTCCCCGAGGACGAGGCGGACCTGCGCCGCCTCGGCCGCTCGCTGGGCCTGCGCTCGGAGCCGGTGGCCGCGCTCAACCGGGAGTGGAAGCGGCACGCCATGGAGGTGCGGCGGCTGAACGAGAAGCTGTTCTACCGGCCGCTGCTGGACGCGGTGGCGCAGCTCGGCAGCGATGACACTCGCCTGAGCACCGACGCGGCCCGGCAGCGGCTCCAGGCCCTCGGATACGCCGATCCGGCCGCCGCGATCCGCCATCTGGAGGCGCTGGCCAGCGGGGTGAGCCGCAAGGCCGCCATCCAGCGCACGCTGCTGCCGGTGCTGCTCTGCTGGTTCGCCGAATCCGCCGACCCCGACTCCGGACTGCTCGGCTTCCGCAAGGTCTCCGACGCGCTCGGCAAGACCCCCTGGTACCTGCGGCTGCTGCGGGACGAGGGCGCCGCCGCCCAGCGGCTGGCCCGGGTGCTGTCCTCCGGCCGGCTCGCCCCCGACCTGCTGCTGCGCGCCCCCGAGGCCGTCGCGCTGCTCGGCTCGGCGGGCGGCCTGGCCCCGCGCGACGGCGCCGCGCTGACCCAGGAGGTGATGGCCGCGGTCGGCCGCGCCGAGACCGCCGAGCAGGCGATCACGGTGGTGCGCGGGGTACGCCGGCGCGAGCTGTTCCGGACCGCCGCCGCCGATCTGATCGACACCTACGGCGGCGACCCGTCCGAGGTCAGCGCCCCGGTCGCGCTGACCGTGGCGGGCGAGCGCACCCTGGACGCCGCCGCGCTGGTCGACCGGGTGGGCACCGCCGTCTACGGCCTGACCACCGCGACGCTGGCCGGCGCCCTGCGGACCGCGGTGCACGCGGTCACCGGCAACGACCTGCGCGCGCTGCCCACCCGCTTCGCGGTCATCGGCATGGGCCGGTTCGGCGGCCGCGAACTCGGCTACGGCTCGGACGCCGATGTGCTCTTCGTGCACGACCCCTACGAGGGCGCCGACGCGGGCGAGGCCGGCCGGGCCGCGCTGGCCGTCGCCGACGAGCTGCGCCGCCTGCTGATGATCCCGACCGCCGACCCGCCGCTGCTGGTGGACGCCGACCTGCGGCCGGAGGGCAAGAGCGGCCCGCTGGTCCGCAGCCTGGCCTCGTACGCCGCCTACTACAAGCGCTGGTCGCTGGTCTGGGAGAGCCAGGCGCTGCTGCGGGCCACGCCGGTGGCCGGGGACGCGGAGCTCGGCGAGCGGTTCATCGAGCTGATCGACCCGCTGCGCTACCCCGCGGGCGGACTGGAGGAGGAGTCGGTCCGGGAGATCCGCCGGCTCAAGGCCCGGATGGAGTCCGAGCGCATCCCGCGCGGCGCGGACCGGACCACCCACGCCAAGCTGGGTCGGGGCGGGCTGTCCGACATCGAATGGACCGTCCAGCTGATCCAGCTCCAGCACGCCGCCCGGCTGCCCGCCCTGCGGACCACCGGCACCCGCCCGGCGCTGGCCGCCGCCCGCAGCGAGGGGCTGATCGCCGACGCCGACGCCGAGGTACTGGACGAGGCGTGGGTGCTGGCCACCCGGGTGCGCAACGCGGTGATGCTGGTCCGCGGCCGGCCCGGTGACGCCTTCCCGAGCGACGGGCGGGAGCTGGCCGCGGTCGCCCGCTACCTCGGGCACCCGTCGGGCCATGTCGGCGACATGCTGGAGGACTACCGGCGCCGCACCCGGCGGGCCCGGGCCGTGGTGGAACGGCTGTTCTACGAGTACGAGGGGTGACCGCGGGCCGGCCCGGGCGGCCGGCTACGGATGCTCCAACGCCTCCTGGGTCCCCGGTGGATAGCGCGGCAGCCGGTACACCCAGCAGCCGTACACCCACGAGGCCACCGCGTAGGCGACGGTCAGGCAGAAGGCGCCGCCCACCGCGTCCATCCAGAAGTGGTTGCCGGTGGCGATGATCACCAGCAGCGTCAGCGCCGGGTAGACGCAGGCCAGCACCCGGACGAACAGCGGCTTGGCCAGCGAGGCGACGGTGACGCCGCACCACAGCGACCAGCCGATGTGCAGCGACGGCATGGCCGCGTACTGGTTGGAGACGGTCGACAGATTGCCCTGGTCGACCGAGCCCCAGGTGTGGTGCACCCGGACGGTGTCGATGAACCCGGCGCCGGCCAGCAGCCGCGGCGGCGCCAGCGGGAAGAGCCAGAAGCCGACCAGGGCCAGCCAGGTGGTGATGAAGACCACCGTCCGGGCGGCCCGGAACCGCCCGGGATGATTGAGGTACAGCCACACCAGCACGCTGACGGTGACGATGAAGTGCAGCGTGGCGTAGAAGTAGTTCATCGGCACGATCAGCCAGGTCACCGAGTTGATGCCGTGGTTGATGGCGTGTTCGACCCCGAGGCCCAGATTGCGTTCGAAGGACCAGACGCCGCGGGAGTGGCGCAGCGCCAGCCCGCGCTGCTGCGGGACCGCGTTGCGGATCTGCGAGTACAGCCAGTAGCTGAAGACGATGAGCAGCAACTCGAACCACAGCTTGGGGCTGTGCGGGGTGCGGATGCGGGTGATGACACGTTCGAACAGCGGCACGCCGACCCCCGGGGCAGTCCCGTCGGCGAGTGTGGATCCGCCGGATTCCGAGCGGGCGGCCGACCGGCCGGTCGTCGTCTTCGCAGGCGGTTCACCCATAGGTCAGGATTCTGCCAGATATGTACTGTTTCGCAGCGCTACGAACCGGCCGGGTCGGTCGGCCGGCCGTCGTCGCTCGGCGCCGCGGTGGCCGGCGCTGCGGTGGCCGGCACCGCGGCGGTCGAACCGCGGACCACCAGCTCGGGCAGGAAGACGAATTCGCTGTGCGGCGCGGGCGTACCGCCGATCTCCTCCAGCAGCGCGTCCACCGCGGCCTGGCTCATCGCCGCCACCGGCTGCCGGATGGTGGTCAGCGGCGGGTCGGTGAACGCGATCAGCGGCGAGTCGTCGAAACCGACCACCGACACCTCGGCCGGCACCGACCGGCCCAGCGACCTGGCCGCCCGGATCGCGCCGAGCGCCATCATGTCCGAGGCGCAGACGATCGCGGTGCAGCCGGAGGAGATCAGCGCGGTCGCGACCGCCTGGCCGCCCTCCAGGGTGAACAGCGACTGCTGGACCAGAGCCTGCGCCTGCTGCGGCGACCAGCCCAGGATGTCGCCGGTGGCCGCCACGAAGCCCTCGATCTTGCGCCGCACCGGGACGAAACGCTTCTGCCCGACGGCCAGGCCGATCCGGCGGTGGCCGAGCGCCGCCAGGTGCGTGACCGCCAGCCGCATCGCCCCCCGGTCGTCCGGCGACACGAAGGGCGCGTCGATCCGCTCGGAGAAGCCGTTGATGAGCACGAACGGCACGCCCTGCCCGCGCAGCCTGGCGTAGCGCCCGGTGTCGGCGGTGGAGTCGGCGTGCAGGCCGGAGGCGAAGATGATGCCGGCCACGCCCCGCTCCACCAGCATCTCCACCAGCTCGTCCTCAGTGGAGCCGCCCGGCGTCTGGGTGGCCAGCACCGGGGTGTAGCCGTGCCGGGTGAGGGCCTGCCCGATGATCTGGGCGAAGGCCGGGAAGATCGGGTTGTCCAGCTCGGGGGTGATCAGCCCGACCAGCCCGGCGCTGCGCTGCCGCAGCCGCACCGGCCGTTCGTAGCCCAGCAGGTCCAGCGCGGCCAGCACGGACTGCCGGGTGCCGTCGGAGACTCCGGGCTTGCCGTTGAGCACCCGGCTGACCGTCGCTTCGCTGACCCCCGCCTGGGCTGCGATGTCAGCGAGCCGCGCGGTCACAGCACCGGATGCTAGGCGACGAAGGGCCGCCACGTCAGATCGCCCACCACACGGCCGTGTCCGCCGCGATCGCCACCAGCGGTGCGGCATCGCCGCCGGGCGCCGGACACCCGGCGGACGCGGCGGCGGAGGCGTCGGACACGGCGGAGGCGTCGGACACGGCGACAGCCGGCGCGCCACTGGTCAGCAGCTCGCGGCCGGGCGCCGGCAGGGTCACCGCCTCGCCGGTGAGGTTGACCGTGCAGACCAGGCCCCGGCGTTCGCGGCGGCTCCCGCCGACCTTGCCGACCCCGCTTGCCTTGATGTCCCTGCTGCCGCCGCTCTGCCTGCTGCCGCTGCTGTCGGCGCCGTCCCCGATGGCCCGACTGTCCGGACTGTCCCGGCGGAAGGCCAGCACCCCCTCCGGCGCGTCCAGCCAGACCACCTCGGTGCCCGCGCCCAGCGCCGGGTGCTCACGGCGCAGCGCGATCGCCGCCCGGTACAGCTCCAGCGTCGACTCCGGGTCGCCGGTCTGCGCCTCGACGCTCAGCCCGGCCCAGCTGTCCGGCTGCGGCAGCCAGCTCGGCCCGCCGGCCTGCGGGCCGAAACCGTACGGCGGCTCGGTACCGGACCACGGGATCGGCACCCGGCAGCCGTCGCGGAAGCCGTCCTGGCCGGCCGCGCGGAAGAACGACGGGTCCTGCCGTACCTCGTCCGGCAGGTCCGTGACGTCGGGCAGGCCCAGCTCCTCGCCCTGGTAGAGGTACGCCGAACCGGGCAGCGCCAGCATCAGCAAGGTGGCGGCCCGGGCCCGGCGCAGGCCCAGCGCCCGGTCGCCGGCCTCCCGCAGCTGGGTGGGGGCCGCGACCGGCCGCGCCGGGTCGAAGGGCGGCACCGGGTTGCCGAAACGGGTCGCGTGCCGGGTCACGTCGTGGTTGGACAGCACCCAGGTGGCGGGGGCGCCCACCGCGTTCATGGCGGCCAGCGAGGTGTCGATGACCCGACGCAGCGCCCGCGGGTCCCAGGGGGTGGTCAGGTACTCGAAGTTGAACGCCTGGTGCAGCTCGTCGGGCCGCAGGTAGCGTGCGGCCCGCTCGATCGTCGGCGTCCACGCCTCGGCCACCGCGATCCGGCCCCCCGGGTATTCGTCGAGCACCCGCCGCCAGTCCCGGTAGATCGCGTGCACGCCGTCCTGGTCGAAGTACGGGGTCGCCGAGGTGCTCAGCAGCGACAGCTGCTCGGTGTGCCCGATGTCCGGCAGCCCCGCGGCCTTGATCAGACCGTGCGCCACGTCCACCCGGAAGCCGTCGGCGCCCAGGTCCAGCCAGAAGCGCAGCACCGAGCGGAACTCGTCGTGCACCGCCGGGTGGTCCCAGTTGAAGTCCGGCTGCTCGGGCGCGAACAGGTGCAGGTACCACTCGCCGCAGCCGCCGTCCGGATCCACCGTCCGGGTCCAGGCCGGGCCGCCGAAGACGGACTCCCAGTCGTTGGGCGGCAGTTCGCCCCGCTCGCCCTTGCCCGGCCGGAAATGGAACCGGTCGCGCAGCGGGGAGCCCGGGCCTTCGCGCAGCGCCCGCTTGAACCACGCGTGCTGGTCCGAGCAGTGGTTGGGCACCAGGTCCACGATGATCCGCAGGCCCAGCGCGTGCGCGGCCCGCACCAGCTCGTCGGCGTCGGTCAGATGGCCGAACACCGGGTCCACCGCGCGGTAGTCCGCCACGTCGTAGCCCGCGTCGGCCTGCGGGGAGGCGTAGAACGGCGACAGCCACACCGCGTCCACTCCCAGGTCCCGCAGGTACGGCAGCCGGGCGGTGACACCCGGCAGGTCGCCCATGCCGTCGCCGTCGCCGTCGGCGAAGCTGCGCGGGTAGACCTGGTAGATGACCGCGTCGCGCCACCAGTCCCCGCGCTCGGCGGCCTCGGCGTCGGGGGCGGCGGCGGAGCGGGGCGCGTCGGCGAGGTGCTGGCTCATGACTTCCTTCGCGGGGGCCTTCGAGGCGGAACGGGCGGGTGGGGCGCGGGCTGGGCAGGACCGTAACAGCGCCGCAACAGCTTGCGAAAGAGGCTGCAAGAAAGTTGCCGCAGGGACCTTCATCCGGCCCTTCGGGTGCCGCCCGGGTGCGCGCCCGGCGCGTGCGGCCCGCCCCGGCGGCCGTTCCGGCAGGATCGGCGGCATGCGGATGCGGGGACGCGGCCAGGTGCCGGAACGGGTGCGGGGACGGCTGCCGGAGCGGATGCGGGCAACTCCGGCGGGAGGGCCGCCGGTACGGAAGCCGGCGGCTCCGGCGGGACGGCCGCCGGGCCGGATGCGGGCGGCTCCGGGCGGACGGGTCCCGGGCCGTACGGGCATGGCCGGGTGCCGACGATGAGCCGCCCGGCCGGCCTGATCCTCGACTTCGCTGGCGTGCTCACCACCGAGGTCGCCGCCGCGATGCGCGGCTTCGACCGCCGCACCGGCCTGCCCGACGGCACCTTCCGCGCGCTGGTCAGCGAGGACCCCCAGGGCCGCGCCCTGTACGAGGACCTGGAACGCGGCGCGATCACCCAGGCCGAGTGGAACACCCGGACCGCCGCGCTGCTCGGCGTCGACAGCGCCGGACTGCTCGGCCGCGTCCTGCGCGACCTGCGGCCGCAGCCCGCGATGATCGCGGCCGCCCGCACCGCCCGGGCGGCCGGCATCAGGGTCGGCATCCTGTCCAACAGCCTCGGCCCGGGACCCTTCGATCTCTACGCCGGCTACGAACTGTCCGCCGACTACGACGCGGTGGTGATCTCCCAGGACTACCGGCTGCGCAAACCGGATCCGGCGATCTACCGCATCATGCTCGGCCTGATGGAACTGCCCGGCGGGGACTGCGTCTTCGTCGACGACACCGCGCACAACCTGCCGCCGGCCGGCAAACTCGGCATCACCACCGTGCTGGCGCAGGACCCGCCGGGCACCATCGCCCGGATCGAGGAGCTGTTCGGGGTGCGCCTCATCAACCATGTGTAGGACGGAGCGGCCGGCCGCGGGCGGCGTGCCGGAACCGCTTGCGGCTGTTGCGGAAAGCCCTCTCGGGGGCCGCGGGGCCGGCGGCCGTCGGGCCGGGCGGGCACCGGCCGGTCAGGCAAGGGCATTTGGCGGTCCCTATGCGGTGAGACGCGTCACTTCCGGGCGTTTTCGGGGAACGGACCGGGCGCCTCGCGCGTCCATGTACCCATGAGCACTCCGTACGTCACGATCCGGCCCGCCGTCATTGAGGACCTGGACGCCATCTGCGACGTCCACGCCCGGGCCAGAGCGACGTACTACGAGGGCCACCTGCCCAGTGAGGCCTACAGCGGCCCCGAGGAACTGGAACGGCAGCGGACCGGGACGCAGGCGGCCATCACCTCGCGCGAGCGCACCGTGCTGTGCGCGGTCCGCGGCGACCACCTGGTCGGCTTCGCGGTCCTCGGCGCCCGCTACGAGGGCGACAAGCTCTTCCACTTCCACATAGACCCCGAGGTGTGGCGCACCGGCACCGGGACCGCGCTGCACCGCGCCTGCGTCTCCGTCTGGCAGGCCGCCAAGCTCGCCACCGCCCGCCTGGAGGTCTTCGCGCCCAACGCCAGGGCCCGCGCCTTCTACGTCAGCCAGGGCTGGCAGGAGCACACCCGCGAGGGCGACCACCTCACCATGCTGCTGCGGGTGCCGGCCACCGCCTGAGAAGCCGCCCGGCGAGGGGAGGGGCGCCCGCCGGCCGGCGGGCGCCCCTCCCGGTACGACCCCGCGGGGCCGTACCGGATCGGACCAGGTCGGATCGGGTCGGACCGGGTCGGACCAGGTCGGGATCAGACCAAGGCGGGATCAGACCAGGTCGGCCTTCTCCAGCGCCGAGCCGCAGGTGTCGACGATCAGCCGGGTGACGACGTACGGGTCCACGTTCGCGTTCGGGCGGCGGTCCTCGATGTAGCCCTTCTGGTCCACCTCGACCTGCCACGGGATACGCACCGACGCGCCGCGGTTCGACACGCCGTAGCTGTACTCGTTCCACGGGGCGGTCTCGTGCGCGCCGGTCAGGCGGGACTCGACGCCGGAGCCGTAGTGCTTGATGTGCTCCAGCGGCTTGTCGTCGCGGCCCAGCGACTCGGCGGCCTCGATGATCGCGTCGTAGTTCTCGCGCATCGCCTTGGTGGAGAAGTTGGTGTGCGCGCCCGCGCCGTTCCAGTCGCCCTTGGCGGGCTTGGCGTCCAGGGTCGCGGACACACCGAAGTCCTCGGCGGTGCGGTAGAGCAGCCAGCGGGCCACCCACAGCTGGTCGGAGACGTCCAGCGGGCTCAGCGGGCCCACCTGGAACTCCCACTGCCCGGGCATGACCTCGGCGTTGATACCCGAGATGCCGAGGCCGGCCGTCAGGCAGTTGTCGAGGTGCTTCTCGACGATCTCGCGGCCGAAGATCTCGTCGGCGCCGACACCGCAGTAGTAGCCGCCCTGCGGTGCCGGGAAGCCGCCCTCGGGGAAGCCGAGCGGGCGCGAGCCCTTGAAGAACGTGTACTCCTGCTCGATGCCGAACAGCGACTCCTGGTCGGCGAACTTCTCGGCCACCTCGCGCAGCGGGGCGCGCGTGTTGGACTCGTGCGGGGAGCCGTCGATGTTGAAGACCTCGCACATCACCAGCACGTCGCCGGGATTGCGGAACGGGTCCGGGTAGGAGGCGACCGGCTTGAGTACGCGGTCCGAGGCGTGGCCCTCGGCCTGGTTGGTGCTGGAACCGTCGAAGCCCCAGATGGGAAGCTCCGCGCCGTCGGCGAGGATCCTCGTCTTGGAGCGCAGCTTCGCGGTCGGCTCGGTGCCGTCTATCCAGATGTACTCAGCCTTGTAGGTCACGGTGACGCCATCCTTAACGAACGTGATCGCGGGTGCGGGCCGCTGAGCGGCGCTGATCGGGCCGGTTGCAGCGTCGCAAGGGGCCTTTTCCCAGCCGTTGCCCAGCTGTTAACCGCGTGTGAACGCGCCTTCCGTACCAAGGGGATGACCAGCGGTTACGGCTCAGCCGTCACTTGCGGTCACCCTCGTCTCCCCGCGCCCCAACCCGGCGCGCGCGCCCGCTCGGCCGGACGCGGTACCGGCTCCGGCCGGGCGCCGGGCGCGGGGCACAATGAGCGCCATGACGATGCGGGTAGGACTGTTCGGGACGGGCCCCTGGGCCAGGATGACGCAGGGGCCCGCGCTGGCCGCGCACCCCGGCGTGGAACTGGTCGGTGTGTGGGGCCGCAGGCCGCAGGCGGCGGCCGAGGTCACCGGGCAGTTCGGCGGCACCGTCTACGAGGACGCGGACGCGCTGATCGCCGACGTCGACGCGGTGGCGATCGCGCTGCCGCCCGCCCTCCAGGCGCCGCTGGCGGTCAAGGCCGCGCGGGCCGGCCGCCACCTGCTGCTGGACAAGCCCGTCGCGGCGGACGTGGCGGACGCCCGTGCGGTGGCCGAGGCGGTGACCGCGGCCGGGGTGGCCTCCGTCGTCTTCTTCACCCTCCGCTTCGACCCGGCCAGCGCCGAGTGGATCGAGGCGCGGGCGGCGACGGGGGACTGGTACACCGGCCGCGCCGACTGGTACGGCTCGGTGTTCGGCGCGGACCCCGACGCGGACGCGAGCCCGTTCGCCGACTCGCCCTGGCGGCGGGACAAGGGCGGCCTGTGGGACGTCGGCCCGCACGCGCTGTCCGTCCTGCTGCCGGTGCTCGGCGACGTCACCGAGGTGCACGCGGCCCGGGGCGCGGGCGATACCACCCACCTGACGCTGCGCCACGACAGCGGCGCCTCCAGCACAGCGGTGCTCACCTTGACCGCGCCGCGCGCCGGGGCCGGCGTGGCGGTCGAATTCCGCGGCGCGCACGGGATCGCGGGCTACCCGGACGGCATCAGCGGACCCGCCGTCGCATCCTTCGGCCGGGCGATCGACGCGCTGGCCGCGGCGATCGCCTCCGGCGTCCCGCACGCGTGCGACGCCCGCTTCGGAGCCCGCGTCACCGAGATCCTGGCGGCGGCGGAGACGGCACTGGGGCAGCCGAGCCGGCCGTAGGCGCGGTAAAAAATCACTCGTCGGCCGGGCCGCCTCCCTTCCGGCCGCCGCGGCCGGTGTCTATGGTCGAAGGCATGAGAGCTGCGGACTGGTGGTCGATAGAGATCCTGGACGCCGAGCACGCGGACATCTCGGCCGCGGCGTGGCGTGACGCGTACGGACACCTGCTCGCCGAGTCGCTGGTGACCAACGGCGCGGCGTCCTGGGAGTGGTTCGAGCACAGTTGGGGCGTGCTGCTCGAAGTGGCCTTCGCCGACGAACGCCAGTGGCTGGACTGGAAGTCGCTGCCCGGCACCCAGGCCGCGCTGGACGCGGTGCCGGACCCGCTGACCGGCCTGCTGGTCCATCGCGGCCACGGCGGCTCCTCCGGCTCCTACGTCCCCCGCCCGCCGCGGATCGACCCGGCGGCCGACCGCGAGTCGCTGCCCGAGCCGACGTAACCCGGCAAGAAACCCCGGACCGACGTAACCGGGGAAGAAACCCGCCGGCCGGTATCTTGTACGGCTCATGAAGGCGATCATCTACACCACCAGCGGCAGTCCCGACGTCCTCACCCTCACCGACCGGCCGGTCCCGGAGCCGGGCCCCGGCGAAGTCCGGGTCGCGGTACGCGTCTCCGGCGTGAATCCGACCGACTGGAAGTCCCGGCAGAGCACCGACCCGGGCGGCCCGAAGGTGCCGAACCAGGACGGCGCGGGAGTCATCGACGCGGTCGGCGCCGGCGTGCCGGACAGCCGAATCGGTGAGCGCGTCTGGCTCTGGGAGGCCGCGTACGAACGCGCCGACGGCACCGCCCAGGAGTATCTGACGCTGCCGGCCCGGCAGGCGGTCCCGCTCCCGGAGCACGCTTCCTTCGACCTCGGCGCGAGCCTGGGCATCCCCGCCCTGACCGCCCACCGCACCCTCACGGTGGCCGACGGCGGCCCCCGGCGACTGGCCCCCGGCGCCCTCGCCGGCCGTACGGTGCTGGTGGCCGGCGGGGCGGGCGCGGTCGGCAACGCGGCCATCCAGCTGGCGCGTTGGGCCGGTGCCACGGTCCTCAGCACGGTCAGCGGGCCGGAGAAGGCCGCGCTCGCCACCGCGGCCGGCGCCCACCACGTCGTCAACTACCGGGAGCAGGACGCGGCGGCCGAGATCCGCCGGATCGCCCCGGACGGGGTGCACATCGTGGTCGAGGTGGCGCCGGCCACCAACGCCGGACTCGACCTCGCGGTGGCCGCCCCCGACGCGGTGGTGGCCTTCTACGCCAACGACGCCGAGACCGTGTCGGTCCCGGTCCGCCCCTCGATGGCGGGCAATGTCCGCTGGCAGGGCATCCTCGTCTACACGGTGGGGCAATCGGCCAAGGACGAGGCGGTGGCCGCGGTCTCCGCCGCAGTCGCCGACCGGGCGATCGGGGTCGGCGAGCAG
>NZ_FMCH01000422.1 GCF_900091855.1 Streptomyces sp. DvalAA-14 | reverse complement strand
GGCCGGTGGGAAATCAGCCGCCGCCTCAATCCTTGGCCAGGGAACCGCTTTCCGTCCGGCTGCGTCCTTGATACGAGATGCGGTGCCTCTTCCCGGGTGCACGCATGGCGCGACGGAGGCCGAGGACTCGTTCGGCGGCCGGCCGGGTCCGATGTGCGGTTTACACCGGCCCACCGGGGCAGACGAGTCCTTGGTCACCGGACTGCCGAACGAGGTCGGCGAGGCGTGTGGGGTTGCCGAGCCGGTGGTGGTACCCGGGGAAGCTCAGGTGAAAGGAGTAAGCCATGTCCTGCCCTAACGTGGACTGCCGCCGTGGCGGCTGCACCAGCGACCCGAAGCCGACTCAGGCCGGCGGCACCGCCGGCAAGTAAGAAGCCGGACGATGAGAACAACACCGTGCGCCGGCGGCCAACGGGGGCCAGAACTTCCAGCCGGCGCACACCCTCCACTCCGCCGGGCCGTCTGCCCGGTAACTAGCGGCTCTCCGCTTCGAGTTCCGCCGAGACCGGACGGGGCAGCAGCTGATCGGTCCGCAGCAGCTGACCTGGCAGGGCCAGTTGGGCCCGCAGCGTGTACATCCCCGGGTCGTCCAGTGCGCCGATGACGGTCTGGCCGTCGGTGCAGCGCACCGCCCGCAGTTCCGCCGGGTCGATGTCCTCGCTCTCCAGCAGGTCCGCGCTGTGGCTGGTCGCGATCACCTGGCGCCGCAGGCTCGCGTCACGCAGCGCCGCCAGCAGCGGGCCCGAGGCCGTCGGGTGCAGCGCGGTCTCCGGCTCCTCGATGGCCACCGTGCTGTACCGGTCGCCGGGCGCCGAGAACAGCCCGACCAGCACCCCGAGCGCCCGCAGCGTCCCGTCGGACACCGACTGCGCGGTGAACCGCCAGGGATTCTTCGCGCCCGGCACGTCCTGGGTGAACTCCACCGTCTCCCGGCCGCCCTGCGTCCGGCGCGCGGCGCCGCGCACCCCGGGCACCATCTGCCGCAGATAGCTCTCCACGCGGATCTTGTCCTCCCGGCCGGCCGCGCTGCGGCCCATCCGGTGCAGCACCCCCGCGATGTTCGCTCCGTCCCGCTGAAGCGAACGCCCGGCGTCGGGCGCGGCGGGCCGGCGCATCGCCTGCGGGTCGAGGTTCAGCACGCCGATGCCGGCCAGCCCCTCGTACACCGGGCGGAAAGCCTTCAGCTTCGCCGCGTCGGCCAGCAGCAGCCGGCGGGGATCGGCGGCCGGCAGGCCGCGCTCGGTGGCGGAGGTCAGCTGTCCGTCGTCCACCCGGAAACCGGCGGCCGTCCCGGGCTCCTTGCCGGCGCTCTTGCCCGTTCCGCCGAACCGTATCCCGCACTCCTCGCGCACCACCCGGAAGCCGCCGCCGCGCGCACCCGCCACCTGGAATCCGTACGCGCCCTCGAAACCGGGGCCGCGGAACTCCAGCTCGACACCGAACCGGCTGGGATGCCCGGTGGATTTCCGCCGTACCTCCGCAAGGCCGCCGCGTGCGTCGAGCGCGTCCGCCAGGGATGTGCGCAGGGACTCCGAGACCAGGCGCAGCGCGTCGAGGAAGTTGCTCTTGCCGGCTCCGTTCGGCCCGACGAGGAATACCAGGCCGCTCAGCTCCACGTCGGCGGCGGCGATGCTGCGGTACTGCCTGAGTCGCACCCGCGTGAGGGAGAAGTAGTCGTCGTGCATGGACCCAGTCTGTCAGCAGCCCGGACCGCGATCCGCCCACGACGCAGAAACGGGCGGAGCCGGTCGGCCACGGCCGTGCGGGTGCCGTCGCGACCGCTGCGCGCCGGACCGGTGCACCCGCCTGCCCGCGGGCGCCCGGCCGCCGGGGGTGACCGGCCGGCTAGTTGCCGGACAGCGAGTTGACCAGGCTCGTGGCCAGGGCCAGCTCGGTGCTCCCGGCCTTCAGCTCGCTCGCCGACTTGGAGACGAGACCCGAGTCGTGGTCCGTCGTGCCGTCATTGCAGTCCGCCGCCGCCTGGCCGAGCTGGCCCAGCGCCTTCGACCAGTGGGACTCGGTCTGCGGCTCGGAGATCGAGGGGTAGACCTGAGCCGCCTGAACATCGGTCAGCAGCGTTCCGCAGTCGTTCTGCATACTGGTCATGTCGCCGGCCGAGCGGTCGTCCTGGATGCTCGTGACATCGCGGGCGACCGTGGTCAGATGACCTTCACCCCCCTTCACGTACCAGTCGCGCACCGTCGACGCCGCGTCCGGCGCGACGCCGGAGCCCGGCTGGGCGCTGCGGGTGCCGGCCGCGGCCGGGGTGTGGCCGTGGCCGATGTTCGTCGTGACCAGGATGATGCCCAGAACCGCCGCGAACGAGAGGGTGCACACCAGCACGGGCACG
Organism: Streptomyces sp. DvalAA-14; assembly: GCF_900091855.1. Taxonomy (GTDB): domain Bacteria; phylum Actinomycetota; class Actinomycetes; order Streptomycetales; family Streptomycetaceae; genus Actinacidiphila. The sequence continues at coordinate 13,422 of NZ_FMCH01000422.1, read as the reverse complement.
AGCCGCGACTTCTTTTTTCTTTCGGTTTCCGGCGCCCATGGCGCGCCGATTTCTTCGAGGTTCCGCACAAGGCCCCCAAGGCTTCGTTCTACTCGGAGACCGGGAGCATCCCAGCAAGTCGCCCCAGTCGGTCGAGTAGTTGCCACTTTGTGACAAAAAGATGTCGAGTACCGCTGTCCGGGTGGAACCGGACGGGCACCTGGGGTGATGAACGTGCCGAATGCGGCAAACGGTCATAGTCGTGCGTACCACCACCGATCAGGCAGGAGCGTACCCATGGGTGTTCGAGTCGCAGTGATCTACTACAGCGCCACCGGCAGCGTCCACGCCCTGGCGCAAGCCGTGGCCCAGGGCGCGGAGAGCCGCGGCGCCGAGGTACGACTGCGCCGGGTGAAGGAACTCGCGCCGGACACCGCCATCGACGCCAACCCCGCCTGGCGCGCCCACGTCGACGCCACCAAGGACCGGGTCGCGGAGGCGACCATGGAGGATCTCGAGTGGGCCACGGCCTACGCCTTCGGTTCCCCGACCCGCTTCGGCAACTCCGCCGCCCAGCTGAAGCAGTTCATCGACCAGACCGGTGTCCAGTGGCAGGCGGGGGTCTTCCACGCCAAGCCCGCCACCAGCTTCACCTCGTCGCAGAACCGCCACGGCGGCCAGGAGTCGACCATCTTGTCGATGAACAACGTCTTCTACCACTGGGGCTGCGTGATCGTGCCGCCCGGCTACACCGACCCGCTGCTGTTCGCCGCCGGCGGCAACCCGTACGGCACCAGCTGGCCCAGCGGCGGTCCCGGCCAGCTCCCGAACCAGGCCGCTCTCGACGCCGCCAACTACCAGGGACGGCACCTGACCGACATCGCCGGCCGCCTCGCGGGCTGACCGCCGCCGGCGCCGGCGAGCCGGGCGCCCATCCGGGCCGGGCGCCCCGGCCGGGCGGTGCGCCGCACCCCGTACGAGGACGTCCAGCCCGTCGTACGGGTGAAGGCGGCCCGGTCAACCCGGGCCGGTGCCCGGTCCGGGCCGGGCGGCTGGAATGCTGGGTCTGCCACGTCCCCGACTCGTCCGCGGCTCCGCCCGCGCCCACGAGTCATCGCCCTCTACGCCGCGGGAGGCCGGCCCTGCTGGTTCTCTGTGTGTTCTTCGCGTTCTTGGGCGCCGCCAGCAACGCGACGGGCACGGTCCTGCAACGCAAGGCCGCGTTGACCGTGCCGCCCGAGGACGCCCTGCGACCGCGGCTGATGGTGGACATGGTCCATCAGCCGGTGTGGCTGCTGGGTATCTGCGGCGTGATCGGCGCCGCCCTGTTCCAGGCGCTGGCCCTGGTCACCGGGCCGCTCGCGCTGGCCCAGCCGGTGTTCATCCTGGAACTGCCCCTGGCGCTGCTGATCAGCCTGCCGGTGCTGCAGCGCAGCCTGCCGCGCTCCGGCTGGATCGCGGTCGGCTTCATGGTGACCGGCCTGGCCATCGGCCTGGCCTTCGCCGCGCCGACCGGGGGCAACGCGCAGGCGTCGCTTGCCCGGTGGATCCCGGCCCTGGCCGTGTGCGCCGGGGTGCTGCTGTTCTCGGTGTCGGCAGCCCGGCACCGCCCGTCCGGCCCGGCCCGCGCCGCCCTGCTGGCGACCGGCGCAGCGGTGGGGAACGCCCTGACCGCCGCCCTGCTGAAGTCGGCCGCCGACACCTTCTCCTCGCACGGCTTCAGCGCGTTCCTGACCTCCTGGCAGACCTACGGCTTCGCGGTCTTCGGGATCCTCGCCGTCTTCCTGCTGGAGAACTCCCTGCAGGCCGGCCCCATCGCCGCCTCCCAGCCGGCCCTCACCCTCGGCGACGCGGTGGTCAGCCTGGTGCTGGGCATCACCGTCTACTCCGAGCACGTACGCACCGGCTGGTGGCTGCTGCCGGAGGTGGGCGCCATCGCCCTCATCGTCACCGGCACCATCCACCTGTCCCGGGCCGTCCCGCTGACCCGGGAACTCGCGCACTGACCGGGGCGGACGCCCGGCCGGCCACCGCGGCGGCGGCCGGCCGGGGTCCGGCCGGCCGTCACACCGGGTAGGTACGTCCCGCGAACCGCCGCTCGAAGCCGTCGCCGACATCGGCGGTCACCGTGTAGTCGTAGTTCCCGTCGGACGCGGGCCCGAGCACGACCGTACGGGTGCCGCCGGCCGGCACCGGCACCGCCGACCCGCCGGTGCCGGTGTAGGCGTTGGGCCCCACCGTGAACGTCGCCGCCACCGGACCGGAGTTGGTCAGCGTGACCGTGAGCGCCAGCGGCGCGGCCGGCGCGATCGACAGCGCCGCCTCCGGGTGCGCCTTCGAGGTGCTGGACCAGGTGCGGACATCGCCCTTGAAGCCGCGCAGATAGCCGTCCGGACCGTGCAGGTCGATGTCGTAGAGGCCGCCGCCGTAGGTCTGGGCGCTGAAGTAGTCGGAGATCGATCCCCCGGATGGCAGGGTGTAGCGCCAGTTGTCGTAGCCCCGGTAGTTGACGGTGTACGCCGTGAAGCCGCCGCCCAGGGTCCCGGTCGCCACCGTCTTGAACCAGATCCGCCCGGTCGAGGTGTCCGTCCACGACGTCGTGTCGAAGCCGTAGCCGAGCGGCCGCGCCGGCCGGGTGCCCGACTCCTGGACCGGGGCGACCGGGGTGGCCGGCGGCGCGGCGTCCGGCAGCGAGTTCTCGGCGTCGCACGCCGCCACCAGCGCCGCGGTGTCCGGCAGTGACGGGAAGGCGGTGTTCTTGGTGCCGAAGTCGAACGCGGACATCATGTCGCCGCACACCGTGCGCCGCCACGCCGAGATGTTGGTCTCCTTGACGCCCGTCCAGTTCTCCAGGAACCGCAGCGGCGAGGTGTGGTCGGCGACCTGGGAGTTGACATAGCCGCCGCGGCTCCACGGCGAGATGACGATCATCGGCACCCGCGGCCCGAGACCGATCGGCGCCCCCGAGACGAACTCGTCCGCCGGCCCGCCCCGCGCCCATGTCGCGGCTGCCGCCCGGCGCCCCCACCTGCTCGGCTTCCGCGACGCGGAAGGTCCGCGCGGGAGGCCCGCGTGGGAGCCCCGCGCGAGTGAACCGGGCGTGAACCGCCCCCGCCGCCGGGGCCCCGGAGACGGGGGCGGCGGGGAGCGGGGATAGGGTCACCGTGTGCTTCGCGTCCTGCTCACCCGCCGCTGGGTACTCCTGACCCTGGGATTCCTCGCGCTGATGCTGGTCATGTACAGGCTGGGTCTGTGGCAGTTCCACCGATACCAGCAGACCAACCGCAGCAACCACCGGATCTCGTTGGCCGTCCACGCGAAACCGGTCCCTATCGGGACGCTCTCGCGGCCCGGCGCCACCGTCCCCGGCGACGAGCGGTACCGGCCGGTCACGGCGACCGGGCACTACGACGCCGCCCACCAGTTCGTGGTCAGACGCCGGACCAACGCCGACAGCGCCATCGGCTTCTTCCTGATCACCCCGCTGATCACCACCGACGGCGACGCGGTGCTGGTGAACCGGGGCTGGGTCGCACCGAACGACGCCGACGGGGCGGCCTTCCCGGCCCTGCCGAGAACACCGTCGGGCACGGTGACCCTGACCGGCCGGCTGCAGCCCGACGAGACCTCCGCGATCAGCGGTATCCACGAGGAATCCGGACTGCCGCCCCGCCAGTTCATGCTGATCAGCAGCCGGGAACAGGCCAAGACGCTGCCCGAGCCGGTGGTGGGCGGCTACCTGGAACTGGTCGGCTCCAGCCCCGCCCTGACCCGGGCGGACTCGGCCGAGCTCGTCGCCGCGCCCGGCAGCGGCAGCCAGTCCAGCAACGACGCCGCCATCGTCGGCCAGGGTGTGCACCTGCCGTACGCGATCCAGTGGTGGCTGTTCGTGCTGATGGTCCCCGTCGGCTGGTGGATCCTGCTGCGGCAGGAGCTCAAGGACCAGAAGAAGGACCGGGAGCCCGACCCGGAGCAGGATCCGGAGGACGCCGCCGCCCCGCCGGCCGGACCGCCCGACCCGCCGGACGAACGCGCGCCGGCGGATGCGGCCGGCGCGGCGGATACGGTCGATCCCGGGCAAGCGGCCGGTCCCGGCGAACTCGCCGCGGACGAGCAGCCCGCGGGCAGCGGCGCGCAGCGCGCTTCCTCCTGATCCGGGCGGGCCTTGCCGGCGCGCCCCGGTCGGAGCCTCGGGCGGCGGCCACGCCGTCGCGGCGCGGGGGAGTGCGGCGTGGCAGGCTGGGTGCCATGTGCGGCCGATATGTCTCCACCCGCAGCCCGGCGGATCTGGCCGGCCTGTTCCAGGTCACCGGCGGCCCGCCGGAACAGCTGATCGCGCCGAGCTGGAACGTCGCCCCGACCGACGAGGCCTGGGCGGTCCTCGAACGCGCCGAGCACGGCTCCTCAGAGCCGGTACGGCAACTGCGGCCGTTGCGCTGGGGCCTGGTGCCGTCCTGGGCGAAGAGCCCGGACGGGGGCGCGAGGCTGATCAACGCCCGGGTGGAGACGGTCGCCGAGAAGCCGGCCTTCCGCAGCGCGTTCGCCCGGCGCCGCTGCCTGCTGCCGGCCGACGGCTTCTACGAGTGGCAGCCCGTCCCCGCGGCGGGCCGGGCCAAGGCCCGCAAGCAGCCCTATTTCATCAGCCCGGAAGGCGGCGGGGTGATGGCGCTGGCAGGGCTGTACGAGTTCTGGCGCGACCGTTCGGCGGCCGAGGACGACGACACGGCGCCGTGGTGGACCACCTTCACCGTCATCACCACCGATGCCACCGATGCCGCGGGCCGGATCCACCCCCGGATGCCGCTGGCCGTCGCCCCGGCCGACTACGACGCCTGGCTCGACCCCGCCCACCGGGATCCGCAGGACGTACGCGCCCTCCTGACCGCCCCGGCCGACGGTCACCTGGATGCCCGCGCGGTCTCCCCCCTGGTCAACAGCGTGCGCAACAACGGCCCCGAACTGCTCTCGGACGCGCCCGGGACTCCCGGCGGCTCCGGCGCGGACCCCGGCGCGGGAATCGGCGCGGACACCGACGCGGACGCGGGCGCCGACGAAGGCCCCGACGGCGGCGCCTGACCGGAGCAGGCTGCCGCCACGGCCCGAGCTACCGATATGACCGATTTACGTCACTCTGTCGGGTTATTATTACCGGCCGGTCGGGGTGGTGCCGTGTGTTGCGGGACGGGTGGGTTCACCGTCATTGCAGGCAGGCATGTCGCCGCCGACACGGGTCTCATGCCTCCGGGAAGGAGGTGCGCCATGATGTGGGACGGATTGTGGCGAACGGTCCAGCGGGCCATCGAGGATCGCCAGCAGACCGTACGGCTGATCGCGATCCTGGTCACGATCGGAACCTTTGCCGCTGTGTGCGGATGGTCGTGGCGGGCCTGACAGGGTGCGGGTGATCCAGAAAGGAGTGTTCCCGGAAACCGGCGCGGGCGCCAGCACCTCGCGGACGTGTTGCCCGAGGGTGTCGGCGCTCCGCCCCTCTGTGCCGCCTTCGGTCTCCAGCCCGTCCGGTCGGGGCGCCTTGCAGCCGCCGTCCCCGGGCACGCGTCCGGAGCCGGGTTGCTTTCAGCCGAACGGCCCTGTTGGCTCGCTGCACGCGGTTCGGCGGATCCGGCCGAGGCGGCCGGACGGACCGGCGGGGCGGACCGGCAGGGCGTGACTGGACGTGACCGACAGGGAGGTGGGGGCCGTGGTGGCCGGAATCCCGAGGGGCCGGACGCCGGAGGGCGTCGCCGGGCTCCCGGGTGAGCTGCCGCTGCGGGTGGCGGATCCGGACAGCCCCCTCAACCGGCTGATGGCGCGGACCGCGTGGTCCGAGACCTCGCTCGGCCCGGTCGAGCAGTGGTGCCCCGAACTGCGGACGGCGGCGGGGGTCTGCCTGAACTCCCCCTTCCCGATGCTGGTCATGTGGGGCCCGGAACTGGCGATGATCTACAACGACGCCTTCGTCCCGATCCTCGGCGCCAAACACCCCGCGCTGGGCCGCCCCTGCGCTCGCGTCTGGTCCGACGCCTGGCCGGTGGTGGGCGAGTGGATCGGCGGAGTGATGGAGCACGGCGCCGCGACCTACCGCGAGGATCTGCCGCTGATCGTGCGGCGGCACGGCTTCGACGAGACCGTCTACTTCACCTTCGCCTACAGCGCGATCCCGGTGGCGGCAGGCGGTGTGGGCGGCGTGCTCACCGTGGTCACCGAGACCACCGGCCAGGTGCTGGGCACCCGGCGGCTGCGCGCCCTGCGGGAACTGGGCGAGGCCCGTTCCACCCGGATCGCCGACGCGCGCCAGGCGTGCGGGGCGGCGATGCGCGTCCTGGACGAGCACCGCGAGGACATCCCCTTCGGCTTCGTGCACCTGCTGGCCGACGAGGGCGGCCTGGGCGACCCCGTGGCCTCCTTCGGCCTGGCCGGGCCGGCCGGCGCCGTCCCGCACCCGCTGCTCGCGCCGCCGGACGGGCCGTCCGGGCCGGACGGCGACAGCGACCACGACTGGATAGAGCGGGCCGTGACCGGCCGGGTGGCGCAGACGCGTACCGGGCTGGCCCGGCAGCTCGCCGGCCGGCTGCTGCCCGGCGCGCACCCCGCCGGTGAGGCGCCGGTGGACACCGCGGTGGCCCTGCCGCTGGCCGGCGCCGGCGAGGAGCGCCCGCGCGGGGTGGTGGTGTTCGGCGTCAGCCCCTACCTGCCGCTGGACGAGCCCTACCGGGGTTTTCTGAATCTCGCCGCCGACCACCTCGCGGCGGCGGTCACCGACGCCGAGGCGCTGGGTGACCAGTTGCGCCGCGCCGAACAGTTGGCCGCGCTGGACCACGCCAAGACGAGGTTCTTCACCGGCGTCAGCCATGAGCTGCGCACCCCGCTGACCTTGATCTCCGGACCGGCCCAGGACGGCCTCGCCGACCGGCGGGAGCCGCTGCCGCCCGGCCAGCGCGCCCGGATGGAGATCATCCACCGCAACGCGGGCCGGCTGCGGCGGCTGGTGGACACGCTGCTCGACTTCAGCCGTATCGAGGACGGCCAGCTGCGCTCCGACCCCGTCGGGGTGGAACTGGGCGGCCTGACCCGCGGCATCGCGGAATCCTTCGCGCCCGCCGTGCGGCGGGCCGGCCTGGGATTCACCATCGACTGCCCAGCGATCGCGCGGCCGGTGCTGGCCGATCCGGAGCTGTGGGAGCGGATCGTACTCAATCTGCTCTCCAACGCGGTGAAATTCACCCGCGAAGGCGAGATCGGGATCGTCCTGCGCGTCGCGGCCGGCACCGTCGAACTGCGGGTGAGCGACACCGGCGTCGGCATACCCCCCGATGAACTGCCGCACGTCTTCGAGCGCTTCCACCAGGTGCGCGGAGCCGACGGGCGATCGCACGAGGGCTCCGGCATCGGACTGGCACTGGTCCGGGAGCTGGCCGCCCTGCATGACGGCGAAGCGGAAGCGGCCAGCCGGCTCGGCCGGGGTACGACTCTCACCGTCCGGATTCCGGCCCGTTTCACGGCGACCGCGGACCGGCGGAGCGCCGGCAGCGGCGCCGGCCGGGTCGCCGAGGACTACCTGGCCGAAGCCCTCCAGTGGAGCGCCCCGGTCGGCGGCGGCGACCCCGGTCCGGCCCCGGCGCCGCCACCGTTCGCGGTCTCCGGCACCGTCCTGGTCGCCGAGGACAACGCCGACCTGCGGACCTACCTGACCGGCCTGCTCGAACCCGGGTACACCGTCGCGGTGGCCGCCGACGGGCAGGACGCCCTCGATCAGGCGCGCCGCCTGCGACCGGACCTGATCCTCACCGACGTCATGATGCCCGGCCTGGACGGCTTCGCGCTGCTCCGCGCGCTGCGCGCCGATCCGGCCACCGCCCGCATCCCCGTCGTGTTCCTGTCCGCCCGCGCCGGCGAGGAGGCGGCCGTCGAGGGCCTGGCGGCGGGCGCCGACGACTACCTGGCCAAGCCGTTCTCGTCGGCCGACCTGCTGGCGCGGGTCCGCTCCAACCTGGACCTGGCCCGGCTGCGCAACCACGAGTCGGCCTGGCGCACCGCCCTGGTCAACGCCATGCAGGACGGCTTCTTCGTGGCCGGCCCCGATCTCGCGGTCATCGAGATCAACGACGGCTTCGCCCAACTGCTCGGCTACCGGGCGCCCCAGCTGCCCTGGCCCGTTCCGCATCCCTGGTGGCCCACCGCCGAGCAGGACCCGGAAGGCTTCGCCCTGGTCACCGACGCCCTCACCGTGGTGCGGGCCCGGGGCAGCGGACGTTTCGTGCTGCCCCTGTGGCACCGCGACGGCCGCCGGCTGTGGGTCGACGTGGCGCTGGACTCCCTCTACGACCGGGACGGCGAACGGCAGCTCCTGGTCGGCACCCTGCGAGACATCACCGCCCAGCACCTGACCGCCGAGCGCGACGCCGCCGTCGCGCGCCTGGCGGGGCTGCTGGCCGGTGTCGACGACAGCGCCCAGGTCCTGAAGGTCGCGCTGGCCGAACTGCGCGACTGCTGGCGGGCCCGGCGGGTCTCCCTGCTGCGCTGGAACGGCTCCGGCGACCTCGCAGCCGTCGCGACCACCGGCCCCGGCGCCCTGTCCGGCCCCGGCCTGCCGCCGCCGCGCGCCGCGGAGTACGCCCGCTCCGGACGCCTCTTCATCGCCCGTGACGACGGCGCCGCGGCGGACACCGCGGACCTGTCCGCACCGGTGACATCCGTCGGTGCCCCGGTCTTCGACGGCGTCGACCAGGCCCTGGTCTGGCTGGAGTTCGACCCCGCCCGCCCGTTCTCCGTCGCCGACCGCACCTTGCTGGTCCAGCTCACCGGCCACATGCAGCGGGCGCTGAGCCGCGCCCGCGCCTACGACGAACAGCGCCAGGTCGCCGTCGCCCTTCAGCGGGCCATCCTGGGCCCCACCGTCCTGCCCGCCGCCTTCGCCGTCCGCTACGAACCCGCCAGCTCGACCCTGGAGGTGGGCGGCGACTGGTACGACGTGGTGGAACTGCCCGACGGCCGGTACGGAGTCGTCGTCGGGGACGTGGTCGGCCGCGGCCTGGTCGCCGCCGCCGTCATGGGCCAACTGCGCAGCGCCGCCCGGGCGCTGCTGCTGGAGAACAACGGCCCCGGCCGCGTACTGGACGCACTGGACCGCTTCGGCCGCCTGCTCGACGGGGCATTTTGCACCACGGTGTTCTGCGCCGTCATCGATCCGTCGGCCGCGACCGTGCAGTACAGCAGCGCCGGGCACCTGCCCGCGCTGCTCGCCGGGCCCGACGGCGCCGTACGCCATCTCGACCGGGCCCGGTCGGTGCCGCTCGCCGTCCGCAGCCGCAGTGCCCGCCCCGAGACGATCACCGACCTGCCGCCGGGCTCGGTCCTGCTGCTGTACACCGACGGACTGGTCGAACGCCGCCGTGAGGTCATCGACGCCGGCATCGCGCGGGCCGCCGCCGCGCTGGCCGGCAGCCCGGGCCGCCCGCCGGCCGCCGTCGTGGAGCACATCTGCGCAACCCTGCTCGGCGCCGAGCACCACGAGGACGACGTGGCCCTCCTCGTCTACCGCCAGCCCTGACCGGCTCCGGCTGCCGTGGGCGCGGGGGCGGCCGGGCGTCGGCGGCCGGCCGCTCAGGTGCGGACGCTGTCCCCGATCCGGACCAGGCCGGGCCGGATCACCTGCGCGTAGACGCCCGCGCACGGCTCCGGGTCCCGGCCCGGCAGGGCGGGGACGCGATTGTGCCGGGCAGGCACGCGCAGGGCCGCGGTGTCCCGCGGCAGCTCGCCGTGCGCGAGCGTCGGTACCGCGCAGCGCGGCGTCGACGCCACCACGCGCAGCGTGAGCCGGTCACCGATCCGCAGGTGCCGTCCGACCCACTCCTGATCGGCGAAGCCCACGCCCGGCCGGTCGATCACCAGGTTCGGGCGGTAGCGCTCCGCCTCGACGACACCGCGCGGACTCAGGGCCGCCACCATGTCCAGCGTCGACGTGCTGATCAGATGGACCGGCGCGAAATCGAAGAACGTACCTACCGGGGACGCCGATCCGAACCGCACGACATCCGCCTCCACTTCGGCGTCCCAGCCGTCGCGCAGCACCTGCTCGGGCCGGGAGCGGTCCAACGCGGCCCGGGCCGGCGGCGTACCGGTCAAGGTGATCGAGCGGCCCACCACCGCCGACAGCGCCTGGTCGATACCCGCGTCGGTGCTCCACCAGGTCTTGCCGTCCGGTCCGGTGATTCGTACCGCCTCGTCGGCGAGCTCCGCCGCGCAGGACAGCAGCGACTGCCACAGCCGGGGATTCTTGGCACTGGCGACCTTGCCTGTCTCCCGGTCGACCACCGCCAGACCCCGGTCGCCCGCCAGCCCGCGATCGGTCACCTCGGCCGACGAGATCCGCTCCCCGAGCATCGACTTGACCGGATAGCGCCACACCGCCCCGACCGTCCCCAGCACGTCCCCCCACCCCACCCACGATCAAAGGTCCACCCCGCGCCGCCTGTCCGGCGGGCCCGGCGGGCTCAGCGGCCGAAGTCGCTCTCGTCGCGCAGGCGGGCTGCCTGCTGGCGCAGGGAGGCCACGGTGGCCGCGCTCTCCGCCCGGAGCCTGGCCGCCTGCCGGCGCAGCGCTTCCAGGGACGCGGCGGTTTCCGCCTCCATGCGATCGGCGAGGGCCTCCAGCACTTCCGGCACAGGCGTGGTGACGATCTTGGACCCATCGAGCCGCATACCGTGCTCCCCCCGTCGGACACATTCCGGTAGCAGCGTACCGGGATCTCCGCCGGACGCGCCCCGCTGTCGTGGTCGGGCAGCCGCACCCGGCTCAGCGCTGGCCGGCCGGTCTGCCGGGCAGTGCGGTGCGGCTGATCACCGAGCCGCGAACGGGTCCGGCGATCGACACGGTGCCCGGGCCCGGTTGCGGCCGATCCGCCGGACCAGGGACCCGCCCAGTGACTTCCCCTGGGTCCGGGGGCCGGCCGACCGGCCAGAGTGATCGGCGTACCCGGGCTGAAAGAAAGCGAATCCTCATGTCCCTCCTGCTGCGCATCCACCTTGTCCGCGGCCTCGCCGCGATCGCCTGGGCGGTCGTCTTCTCCACCGTGCACGACGCGCTGTCCGGGGCGTCGGTCGTCCTGCTCATCGCCTATCCACTGATCGACGTGGTGGCCTCACTGCTCGATGCCCGCGCGGACCCCGGCACCCGGGCCCGGACGCTGCAACTGTTCGGCACCGCGCTCAGCGCGGCGGCGGCCGTCGCCCTCGGCGTCTGCGCGGTGCGCGGCCCGGCCGCGGTGCTGTTCACCTTCGGGGTCTGGGCGATCGTCTCCGGCGCCGCCCAGTTCACCGTCGCGGTGCGGCGGCGCGGCGGCGAGCTGGGCCGGCAGTGGCCGATGCTGATCGCCGGCGCGCTGTCGGTGATCGCGGGTGCCACGTACCTCGTCGCGGCGCTGGGCCGGCACCCGGACCTCGATGCCCTGACCACCTACACGGCGGCGGGCGGCACGTTCTTCGTCCTGCAGGCCGCGACCTTCGCCTGGCGGCAGCGCCGCACCCGCGGCCTCCCGGCCTGAGCGACCCGCGCCGCCACCCGCGCCGCCACCCGCGCCGAGCCCCGGCGGGCACCCGGGCCCGTCGGCGACCCACCCTGCCAGAAACCTTTGAGGAACAATGAAACCACCGCTCCTGGCCCTGCTCTCGGCACTGGCGCTCTCCGTGCTGGTGCCCCTGTCGGCGAACGCCGTCAGCCCCTCCTCGCCGCTGTCCGCGCACCCGGCCTCGCACCCGACTGCCCACGGATGCGCCGAAGTCACCGTTGCCGCGCCGGCCGGCGCCGCGATCGAATCGGTGACGGCCGCCCACCAGCCCGGCGGCACCGTGACCTTCCCCGCCGTACCGCCCCTGCCCGCTCCGCCTCCCGCGGAAGGGGTCCCGGCCTTCTGCGACATCACCGTCACCGTGACCCACCCGGGCGCCCACGACCACGAGCACCTGAGGATCTGGCTGCCGGACACCGGCTGGACGGGCCGCTTCCAGGCGGTCGGCGGCAGCGCCTACGCGGCCGGCGACTTCGGCGCCGGACTGGCGGCGGCGATCAAGGGCGGATACGCCGCCGCGACCACCGACGCCGGCGTCACCCCGGCCTACCTGGACGTCGGCGCGTGGGCGCTGACGCCGGGCGGATCGGTGAACAAGCCGCTGGTCGAGGACTTCGCCTCCCGGGCCCAGCACGATCTGGCGGTCGTCGGCAAGGAGGTGACCGCCGAGGTCTACGGCCGCTCGGTCGACCACTCCTACTTCAACGGCTGCTCGACCGGCGGCCGGGAGGGCTACATGGAGGCGCAGCGGTACGCCGGCGACTACGACGGCATCCTGGCCGACGCCCCCGGCACGAACTGGGACGAGTTCGAGGTGGCGACGCTGTGGCCGCAGGTGGTGATGAACCAGGAGCACACCTTCCCCACCTCCTGCGAGTTCAGCGCGTTCACCGACGCCGCGGTGAAGGCCTGCGACAAACTCGACGGGGCCCCCGACGGCTTGATCGCCGAGCCGCAGAACTGCGGCTTCGACCCCCGCCGCCTCGTCGGCACGACCATCCTGTGCGACGGCAAACCAGTGCGGATCTCGGCGGCCGACGCCACGGTCGTGCGGAAGATCTGGGACGGACCCACGAGCCCGTCCGGCAAGAAGCTGTGGTCCGGAATCCCGATCGGAGCGAGCTTCGACGGACTGGCCGGCACCCAGCAGAACCCGGCCGGCACCCGGTCCGGAGCGCCCTTCCCCGTACCGGCCATCTGGGTTTCGACGTTTGTGGAGCACCAGCCCGCTCTCGACACCGCCACCATCACCTACCGTGAGTTCGCAGAGATCTTCCGTCAGTCGCAGGAGCAGTACGACGGCGTCATCGGCACCGACGACCCGGACCTGTCCGCCTTCCGCAAGGCCGGCGGCAAGCTGCTCACCTACCACGGGGACGCCGACCAGTACATCCCCACACAGGGGACCGTCGACTACCGCCAGCAGGTCGACCGCCTGATGGGCGGGACGAAGAAGGTCGACGACTTCTACCGGCTCTTCCTGGCGCCAGGAGTCGGCCACTGCGGCGAAAGCGGTACCGGTCCGGTGCCGACCGACCCGTTGAGCGCCTTGACGAACTGGGTGGAGCACGGCAAGGCGCCGGCGACCCTGCCCGCCGCCACCACCGATGCCGCCGGCCGGACGATCAGCCGCGACCTCTGCCGCTACCCGCTGATCTCCCGGTACGACGGGCACGGTGACCCGGCGGTGGCCGCCAGTTACCGCTGCGCCACCGCCTGACGCTCACCCGGCGCAGCGCCCGATGCCTCGGGACCGTGCCGGACAGCGGGGGACAGGACGGAGTGGCGGCCGCGCGTTCCTGGCCGGCCGCCACCCCGTCGGCGCGGTCGGCGCCGGAAAGCTCGGCGCGGCGGGGCACGCCGTGGCGGTCGTCGGCCGC
>NZ_FMCH01000440.1 GCF_900091855.1 Streptomyces sp. DvalAA-14 | reverse complement strand
CGGCCGTCAGCAGCACTTCGATCACCGCCTCGATCATCGCCATCGACACGATCAGCACCGCCCGTACCGCCGCCGACCGCACCGGATCAGGCAGCCGGGGGGTGCCGGCCGCCTCTTCCTCCCACACCGATTGGCTCTCCAACTCCATACCTGGTGCCTGCCCCGAAAATTCCGAGAGCATTCAAGAGGTACGTTTCCGGCCAGACCGCCGCAACCCGGTGGAGTCACTTTCTAGTTCACCCGAATGCAGTAGTAGGCTCACGCCGTTTAAACGCGACAGACAACCCCGGGAGCGGGGAAGACGTTGGGGAGGCCATGCGCTTTCGCGGTACGACGATCCGCCGGAAGATCGTGGCGCTGCTGCTGATCCCATTGGTGTCACTGACCGCCATCTGGGCCTTCGCCGCGACCCTCACCGGTCGCGCCGTGTTCGGGCGGCCGGACATCCAGTTGGTCGCCACCAATGTTGCCTACCCGGCGGAGTCGGTCATCAGCGGCCTCCAGCAGGAGCGCAAGGTCGCGCTGATCTACGTCGCCAACCCCCGTGACTCCCAGGCCCGGATCGCTTTCAACAAGCAGGAACAAGCCACCGACGCCTCGGTCGCCGCCCTGCGCACCAGGATCGCCCGCCCGCGCGTGCGCGGCGAACTCGACAGCACCTCGCGGGCCAATCTGAACACCCTGCTGAACACGGTCGAAGGGGTCACCTCGCTGCGCCAGCGGGTGGACAACCAGCACATCACCCGCAATGACACCTACGAGTCGTACAACGCGCTGCTCGACCCGGCCTACGACCTGTTCGACACGCTCAACCCGCTGACCGACAGCGCACGGGACGCCGAGCGCCGCGCGGGCATCGGCCTGATGCGCGCCCGTGAGGAAGTCAGCCGGCAGGACGCCCTGATGACCGTCGCGATCAGCAGCGGGCACATCAGCGCGACCGAACTCACCTCCTTCGCCGCCGCGGTCGCCATCGAGCGCAACTACTACAACGACAACCTGCAGGCCCTCGACGACGACCAGCGCGCCCCCTACGTCGCGTACTGGCAGAGCGCCAACGGCCAGGCGCTGCGCAAGGCCCAGGACGAGGTGATCGCCGCCGCCCCTGCGGACGCCCCGGTGATCGCCGCCCACCTCCAGTGGCCGTCGCTCGCCGAAAACGTCTTCGACGACCTCGGCAAGCTGAACAACGCCTCCACCTCGGACTTCACCAAGCAGGCCGGACCGCTGTCCACCACCGTGGTCATCGAGGCGGCGATCGCCGGCGGACTCGGTCTGATCGCGGTGATCGCCTCGATCATCGTCTCGGTCCGGATCGGCCGCAGCCTGATCCGCGACCTGACCGGGCTGCGCCGCGAGGCCCAGGAGGTGTCCGGCACCCGGCTGCCGCGCGTCATGCGCCGGCTGGCGGCAGGCGAGCAGGTCGACGTCGAGACCGAGGTCCCCCGACTCCAGTACGCCGACGACGAGATCGGCCAGGTCGGCAAGGCGCTCAACACCCTGCAGCGGACCGCGGTCGAAGCCGCCGTCCGCCAGTCCGACATGCGCAAGGGCGTCTCCGACGTCTTCGTCAATCTCGCCCGCCGCAGCCAGGTCCTGCTGCACCGGCAACTCACCTTGCTGGACGCCATGGAGCGCCGCACCGAGAACGCCGAGGAACTCGCCGACCTCTTCCGGCTGGACCACATGACCACCCGTATGCGGCGGCACGCCGAGGGCCTGGTCATCCTGTCCGGCGCCGCGCCCTCCCGGCAGTGGCGCCGGCCGGTCCAGCTGATGGACGTGGTCCGCGCCGCGGTCGCCGAGGTGGAGGACTACGAGCGGATCGAGGTACGCCGGCTGCCCCGGCTGGCCGTCAGCGGCGCCGCGGTCGCCGACCTCACCCACCTGCTGGCCGAACTCATCGAGAACGCCGCGGTGTTCTCGCCGCCGCACACCCAGGTCCGCCTGCACGGCGAGCCGGTCGCCAACGGCTTCGTGCTGGAGATCGACGACCGCGGCCTGGGCCTGACCCCGGACGCGCTGCTCGAAGCGAACCTGCGGCTCGCCGAGACACCCGAGTTCGAACTGTCCGACACCGACCGGCTCGGCCTGTTCGTGGTCAGCCGGCTCGCCCAGCGGCACGGTGTGCGGGTCTCACTGCGGCAGTCGCCCTACGGCGGCACCACCGCCGTGGTGCTGGTCCCGGCCGCCCTGCTCACCGAGACCGGCGACGACACCGGCTCGGTACGCATCAGCGACGTGACCGAGCCGAAATCCCAGCAGCCGTCCGGCGACACCGAACACACCTTCCGCCAGTGGGGTCTGGACGGGGCCGGCGACGAGAACCACAAGGAGCACGCCGCGCACCCGGACGAGCCCGCCGTACTGCCCGACAGCGAGCCGGAGTTCGACGATCCGGTGCCGCTCCCGCGCCGCCGCCGCGGCTCCCCGGTGCTGATCTCGGACCACGGCCGACCGGTCGGCGACGCCGCGTCGCCGCCGGAGCCCGCGGCCGGCGCCGCCCCCGAGCCGCTGCCGCCGGTCCAGCCGGTTCCCTCCACCGGGGCCGCGACGCCGCCGGCCGACCGCAAACCCGCCGCGACCAAACCGGCCGGCGGCAAACCGGCGGCCGGCGCATCCGGCGCCAAACCGGCGGGCGGCGGCACCGTACTGCCGCGCCGGGTCCGGGCAGGCCAACCTGGCGCCGCAACTCCAGCAGGAGACCGCCCCCGGCCGGCCGGCCGAGGAAGGCAGGGAGCGCTCCGCGGACGAGGTGCGCGACCGGATGGCGGCCCTCCAGCGCGGCTGGCAGCGCGGCCGGGAAGTGGCCGACGCCGAGTCCGACGACACATCGCCATCGGTACCGAGAACGACACCTGAGGGGAACGGTCGATGACCACACCATCGAGCCCGACACGCGAGCTGAGCTGGCTCCTCGATGATCTGGTCGCCCGGGTGGCCAGCATCCGCAAGGCCCTGGTCCTGTCCGGGGACGGCCTGGCCATCGGCGCGTCGGAGGGGCTCACCCGGGAGGACTCCGAGCACTTGGCGGCCGTCGCCTCGGGCTTCCACAGCCTCGCCAAGGGCGTCGGCCGGCACTTCGGCGCCGGAGGCGTCCGGCAGACCATGGTGGAGCTGGACGAGGCCTTCCTGTTCGTGACCGCGGCGGGCGACGGCAGTTGTCTGGCCGTGCTCACCGACGCCGACTCCGACGTCGGTCAGGTCGCCTACGAAATGGCTCTGCTGGTCAAGCGGGTGGGCGCCCACCTGGGCTCCGAACCGCGGCACGACGGCGACACTGCGCTCAGTGGCTGACCGATGAGCTGACGGACGGGGGTGACGGGTGCCATGACTTCTGAATCGGACCGCTGGTACGACGACGCGGCTGGGCCGGTGGTACGGCCGTACGCCATGACGCGGGGACGTACCAGCCACGCGGCCGAGGCGAAGATCGACCTGATCGCCCTGGTGGTGAGCGGGAGCATGGTCGGCGACGACAAGGCCGTCAACGACCAGAGCCTGTCGCCGGAACACCTCGACATCGTGGAGCGCTGTCAGCTGCAGGCCACCTCGGTGGCCGAACTCGCCGCCGACCTCGATCTGCCGGTCGGGGTGGTCCGGGTGCTCGTCGGCGACCTGCTGGAGGGTGAGCACGTGCACATCCACAAGCCGGTCCCGCCGGCCGAACTGCCGGACGAGAGAATCCTGCGCGAGGTGATCAACGGGCTGCGCGCGCTGTAGCGCGCCCCGCCGCCGCGGCCCGCATCACCACGGCCTCCCCGCCGCCGTTCCCGTCACCGCCGGTATCACCGCCGATATCACTGTCGACGTCACTGTCACTGTCACGGTGGACGTATCCCCCAGGGAAGTAGAGAAGAGACCATGGCCCTCGCCCCCTCCGAAGCCCGCACCAAGCCCTCCGCTCCCGGGCCGGTGGCGCTCAAGCTGCTGGTGGCGGGTGGCTTCGGCGTCGGCAAGACCACCTTGGTGGGCTCGGTCAGCGAGATCCGGCCGCTGCGTACCGAGGAGTCGCTGAGCGAGCTGGGCCGCCCGGTGGACCACACCGACGGAGTGGAGTCCAAGCGCACCACGACGGTGGCGATGGACTTCGGCCGGATCACCCTGCGCGACAATCTGGTGCTGTACCTGTTCGGTACCCCGGGCCAGGACCGCTTCTGGTTCTTGTGGGACGAGTTGGCCCAGGGCGCGCTGGGCGCGGTGGTCCTGGCCGACACCCGCCGGCTGGAGGACTGCTTCGCCGCGGTCGACTACTTCGAGCGGCGCGGCATCCCCTTCACCGTCGCCGTCAACTGCTTCGACGGCGCCGAACTCCACGACCCGGACAGCGTCCGGGAGGCCCTCGACCTGGACAACGGGGTGCCGGTGGTGTTGTGCGACGCGCGCGAGCGCGAATCCGCCAAGAACGTCCTGATCAGCGTGGTCGAGCACGCCGCGGAGCTGGCAGCTCAGAACCGGGAGCCGGCCACCGACTGACCGGCCGCGCCCGGTGCGCCGGCCGCGCCGGGACCCCCGTGCTCCGCACGCCACTTGGCGGCGGTCTCGGCCAGTTCGCTGTCCCGGCCGGCCAGCATGGTGGTGATCATCCGTACATCGCCGCGCAGCGACCACGCCGGGTGACCGAAGGTCGCCGGGTTGTTCTTCTCGATCAGGAAGTGCGCCGGCCAGGCCGTGCCGTAGCCGATCAGCGGCAGCGCCGCGGCATACCGCCGGCGGCCCCGGGCCAGTCCGTATCCGGTGACGGCCAGCCCGGTGAGCGTCCCGGCCAGGTGCACCCAGCGGGTCGCCGCTTTGGAGTGCATCGCCACGTAGTAGGGCCAGAACTCCTCGAAGGAGTGGAAGGTCCGCTGTGTCATGTCCGCACCGTAGCGCTGCCACTGGACGTTGTCAGGGGTGCGTGCTACGTTCTTCTCGTTCTGAGAATGACTCAGGATAAGAGCAACTGAGCCCGGTGGATCCGGACCGAAGGAGGCCGCGGTGGACGGGGAGCACACGGAGCGTGAGTTCCTCGACGCGTACGACCCGCGCGCTTTCGACCCCATCGCCGTCACTGTCGACGTGGTGGCCCTGACGCTGCGCGCCGACCGGCTGCACGTCCTCGCGGTGCGGCGCGGCGGACCGCCGTACGCGGGGCAGTGGGCGCTGCCCGGCGGATTCGTGCGGGCCGGCCACGAGTCGCTGGACGAGGCCGCCGCCCGCGAACTCGCCGAGGAGACGGGCCTGGACGCACCGGCGCTCGGCCGGGTCCACCTGGAACAACTCGGCTCCTACGGCCGTCCCGACCGCGACCCGAGAATGCACGTCGTCTCCGTCGCCTACCTCGCCTTCGCCCCCGGCCTGCCCGAGGCGCGGGCGGGCAGCGACGCGGCCGGAGCCGAATGGCTCCCGGTGGAAGCGGTTTCTGCCGGGGGGCAACCGGACACGGTGCCTCGGCGTCCCTTCGAGCAGGGTCGGCGGCCCGGGGCCCACGGGGGTGGTGCCGGCCGCCGGCCCGCGCCGCCCGCGCCGGGCGCCGCCCCCCTGGCCTTCGACCACCCGGCCATCCTGGCCGACGGCCTGGAGCGCGCCCGGGCCAAGATCGAATACACCCCGCTGGCCACCGCCTTCCTCGCCGAGACCTTCACCATCGGTCAACTGCGGGCCGTCTACGAGACGGTGTGGGGCGCGCCGCTGCACGCCGGCAATTTCCACCGCAAGGTGCTCTCGGTCCCCGGTTTCGTGGAGTCCACCGGCGCGACCGACAGCCGTCCGGGCAGCCGCGGCGGCCCCCGGCCCCGGCTGTACCGGGCGGGCGACGCCACCTTGCTGCACCCGGCCCTGCTGCGCCCCGACCGGGAGGCGACCATACGATGACCGCCGCCCGCGAGCCGCTGCGCACCTTCGACGACGCGCTCGCCGCCCTGCCGGCCGGCTTCCCGGCCGACGCCGATGCCGCGGCCGGCCACTACCGC
Source organism: Streptomyces sp. DvalAA-14 (assembly GCF_900091855.1). Classification (GTDB taxonomy): domain Bacteria; phylum Actinomycetota; class Actinomycetes; order Streptomycetales; family Streptomycetaceae; genus Actinacidiphila. The sequence goes on along the minus strand of NZ_FMCH01000440.1, from coordinate 12,137 downwards.
AGCCTGGCCCGACTGCTGCGTCCCGGCGCCGCGCCACCCGGGCGCGCCGGGGAGGCCGCCGCCGCCTTCGCCCGCCTCGGCCGCGCCTGGCAGTCCCGGTCGGCCGACCTGCCGGTCCTCGACTCCCCGAGCCGCGCGTACGTACTGGGCCCACTCGTCGCCACCGGCGACCTCGCCGCCCTGCGCGCCGCCCACTACCAGCAGGACGGCGACCACCGCGAAGCCGCGGTCAAGATCCCGGTCCGGCCGCGTGACAACGACCTGATGGCCCACGAGGCCGCGGTCCTCACCCGGCTCGACACGGTCGCCGAAGCCCGCCACCGCGCGTACGCGCCCCGCCTGATCGAAACCTTCCGCGACCGGGCCGCCGACGGCACCGAGCGCGTCATCAACGCCCTGGAGCCGCTCACCGGCTTCCACACCCTCGCCGAGGTCGCCGCCGCCCACCCGGACGGGCTCGACCCGCGGGACGCGGCCTGGATGTGGCGTCGCCTGCTGGCCTGCCTCGGCTGGGTCCACCGGGCCCGGCTGGTGCACGCCGCGGTCTTCCCCGAACACGTCCTCGTCCAGCCCCGGTCGCACGGCCTGGTGCTGGTCGACTGGTGCTACGCGACCGCGGCCGGCACCCATGTACCGGTCCTTGTCGACCGGCACCTCGACCGCTACCCGCCCGAGATCCTCGAACGGTCCCCGGTCTCGGCGGCCACCGACATCCATCTCGCCTCGCACACCGTCAGGGAACTGATGGGCGACCGGGCGCCCGCGCCGCTGCGGGCGTTCCTGCGCGGCTGCCTGCTGCCGAACCAGCGGTCCCGGCCCCGCGACGCCTGGCTGCTCCTGGCCGAACTCGACGAGGTCCTCGAACGGCTCTACGGGCCGCGCACCTTCCGCCCGTTCACGATGCCGCCCGCGCCCACCGCGACGGCGGCCCCGGCCCCGCCGGCCGCACCGACTGCCTGAACAACACGCCATCCTCCAGGGGGAACACACCATGGGAAGCGGAAACTGGTCCACCAACGTCTACGACGCCGCCGCGCGCTACCGCGCCGCGGCCGGTACCGACGCCTTCGCCTACAACCACCGGGTCACCGCCTCGACACCCCGCACCGCCTGGCGCGCCCACCAGAGCCTCGACCCCCACGGCCTGACCGTCCGGGAGAGCCGCGACAGCGCGGAGCACCCCACCTCGCTCGCCCTGGCCGTCCTGTTCGACGTCACCGGCTCGATGGGCGGTGTCCCCAGGGCGCTGCAGACCAAACTCCCCGACCTGTTCGGTCTGCTGCTGCGCAAGGGCTACACCGAACACCCGCAGATCCTGTTCGGCGCCGTCGGCGACGCCACCTGCGACCGCGTGCCGCTCCAACTCGGCCAGTTCGAGTCCGACAACCGGATGGACGACCAGCTCGGCACCATCCTGCTGGAGGGCGGAGGCGGCGGCCAGATGACCGAATCCTACGAACTGGCGCTCTACGCCATGGCCCGGCACACCTCCCTCGACTGCTACGACAAGCGCGGCCGGCGCGGCTACCTGTTCCTCATCGGCGACGAGATGCCCTACGGCAAGGTCAAGGCCCGCGAAGTGCGCGACGTCCTCGGCGAGAACATCCCGCAGGACATCCCGGTCCAGCAGATCCTGGCCGAACTGCGGCGCACCTTCCACGTCTTCTTCGTCCTCCCGGCCGGCACGTCCCACACGGGCAACCGCGAGGTCCTCACGGTGTGGCGCGCACTCCTGGGCCAGAACGTCATCGAACTCGACGACCTCGACGCCGTCTGCGAAACCATCGCCCTGACCGTCGGCCTCGGCGAAGAGGCCATCGACCTGGCGGCCGGCCTCGCCGACCTGGCCGACATCGGCTCCACCGCCGGCGACAGCGTCGCCCGGGCGCTGTCCTCCCGCGACCGCTGATGCACACCGTGGTCGTCGACCTCGGCTTCGGCGACGCCGGCAAAGGCGCGACGGTGAGCCGCCTGTGCGCCGCCGCCGACCGCGCGGTCACCGCCGTGGTCCGTTTCAACGGCGGCGCCCAGGCGGCCCACAACGTCGTCACCGCCGACGGCCGCCACCACACCTTCGCCCAGTTCGGCGCGGGCACCCTGCACGGTGTCCCCACCCTGCTGTCCCGCTTCATGTCGGTGGACCCGCTGGCGCTCAGCGCCGAAGCCGAACACCTGCGCGGCCTCGGCGTGCCCAACCCCTACGCCCTGCTGAGCGTCGACCGCCGGGCCCTGCTCACCACTCCGTACCACGCCGCCGCCAACCGGCTGCGCGAGCTGGGCCGCGGGGCCGACCGGCACGGCTCGTGCGGGATGGGCGTCGGCGAGAGCGCCGCCTACGCCCTCGCCCACCCCGACGACGCCCCCACCGCGGGGGACTGCGCCTCCCCGCTCCGGCTGCGGCGCCGGCTGCGGCTGCTCCGCGACCGGCTCACCGACCAACTCGGACCGCTGCCCGCGCCGCCGGTCGAAACCTGCGCCGAGGTGTTCGCCGCCTTCGCCCGGGCCGTCACCCTCACCGACGACTCCGCGCTGCGCCACCTCGCTCGCCAGGGGCCGTTGGTCTTCGAAGGCGCCCAGGGCGTGCTGCTCGACGAATGGCACGGCTTCCACCCCTACACCACCTGGTCGACCACCACCTTCGCCAACGCCGAGACGCTGCTCGCCGAAGCGGGCGCACCCGGCGAGGCCCGGCGGCTCGGCGTCGTCCGCACCTACACCACCCGGCACGGCCCGGGCCCGCTCGTCACCGAGGACCCGCGGCTCCAACCCCTGCTGCCCGAAGCCCACAACGGCCCCGGCCGCTGGCAAGGCGCCTTCCGCATCGGCCACTTCGACGCCGTGGCGCACCGCTACGCCGTCGATGTGTGCGGGGGAGTGGACGCCCTGGCCGTCACCCATCTCGACGCCCCGGGCCGCTGCCCCGGCCTGCGGATCTGCCGGGCGTACGACATCGACGGGCAGCGGGTCGAACGCCTCCCCACCGGTCCGCCCGGGAACCTCGTCCGCCAGGCGGCGCTCACCGGGCGGCTGCTCGCGGCCCGGCCCGCGCAATGGGACACCCCCGGCCGGGACGCCCGGCAGTGGAGCGGGACGATCTCCCGACTGCTCGGCGCCCCGGTGCTGCTGGAGTCCGCCGGCCCGGCCTGGCAGTTGCCCGGATCCGCCGCGGCCGCCGCCGGCCCGCGCCCGATCGGATAGGGTCCACCGCGTGCCGAAGGACTCCTACTGCTCCTCCTGCGGAGCCCCGTTTCCGGCCGGCGCCGGCTGGCCGCGGACCTGCGCCTCCTGCGGGACGGTCGGTTACCGCAATCCGCTGCCGGTCGCCGTGGCCCTGCTGCCCGTCCGTGACGCGGACGGACCCGCGCTGGTCGTCATCCGCCGCACCATCGAACCCCGGCTCGGCCGACTCGCCCTGCCCGGCGGCTTCATCGACTACGGCGAGAGCTGGGAACACGCCGTCGTCCGCGAACTGGCCGAAGAGACCGGCATCATCGCGCCGGCCGCCGACGTCACCCTCGCCGACTCCCTCACCGATGTGACGGGCGGCTACCTGCTGCTCTTCGGACTGCTCCCGGAGCGCGACGCCGCGGCGCTCCCGCCCTCCGCACCGACCGACGAGACCGACGGCCACCACCTGCTGCGCGCACCGGCCGAACTGGGCTTCGAGCTGCACAGCCTGGCGGTGCGCCGCTGGTTCGCCGGCGACTACGACGCCGCGCCGCGCACCCGGACCCGGTAACCGGGCTCGCCGCCGCCGTCCCGCTCGACCACCACCTCACCGTCCACCCAGCGCGACACGAACCGCTCCATCCGCGGCGCGTCCCACCCCTCCGGGTCCCCGGTGAACACCACCCCGCTGCCGGTCCGGCCCTGCCGCGGCGCCCACGCCTCCAGCTCCACCGCGCCGTCCGCCCCCGCCACCGGCAGCACCGACCCCGCCCGGGCCAGCACCGGTATGCGGTCCGGCGGCGCGTCCAGCACCACCTGCCCCCGCCCGCGATGGACCGCCCCGGTCACCGTGTCGTACCACCGGCCGCGCGGCAGCCGCACCGTCCTCGACACCGCCCCCGGCTCCAACACCGGCGCCACCAGCAGCGCGTCACCCAGCAAGAACGCGTCACCGCACTCCCGCAGCGCCCGGTCCCCCGGCGAACCCCACCACAACGGGCGCACGTAGGGGGCGCCGGTGCCGCGCGCGATATGGGACAGCGTCTCCAGATACGGCAGCAGCCGCATCCGCCCGGCCAGCGCCTCGCGGGCATGGGCGAGCACTTCGGGCCCGAACTCCCACGGCTCGCGCCGCCCGGCGCCGATCGCCGAATGGGTGCGGAAGAACGGCAGATACGCGCCCAGTTGGAACCAGCGCAGATACAGCTCCGGCGACGGCGTACCGGTGAAACCGCCCACATCGGGGCCCGAATACGGCACCCCGCACAGGCCGAGCCCCAACACCAGCGCCAACGACGCCCGCAGACCCTCCCAACCCGTCGCCACATCACCCGACCAGGTGCCGCCGTAGCGCTGCATCCCCACCCAGCCGGACCGGGAGAACAGGAACGGCCGCTGCTCCGGCCGCAGGCGGCGCAGCCCTTCGTACCCCGCCCGGGCCATCGCCAGCCCGTACACGTTGTGCGCCTCGCGGTGGTCGCCGCCGCGGCCCTCCAGCACATGGCGGGCCGACCGCGGCAGCGTCGCGTCACCGAACGCCGCGAAGGACACCGGCTCGTTCATGTCGTGCCACACGCCGGCGAATCCCTGCGCCAGCCGCTCGGCGTAGAGCCCGCCCCACCAGGACCGCGCGGCCGGATCGGTGAAGTCGGGGAAGACCGCCTCGCCCGGCCAGACCACCCCCCGCACCCGCCCGCCGCGCGCGTCCCGCACGAAAGCGTCCGCCGCGATCCCCCCGTCGTAGGCGGCCACGCCCGGCTCCGCCTTCACCGCCGGATCCACGATCGACACCAGCCGCACCCCCTGCCCGGCCAACTCCGCGGCCATGCCCGGCAGATCGGGAAAACGCCGCCGGTCGACGGTGAAGACCCGGTTGCCGTCCAGATGATCGATGTCCAGGTGCAGCACCGACAGGGGCAGTCCGTGCTCCCGGTAGCCGGCCGCGACCCGCCGGACCTCCTGCTCGCTGCCGAAGCCCCAGCGGGAGTGCTGATGGCCCAGCGCCCAGCGCGGCGGCAGCGCGGGCCGCCCGGTCAGCGCCGTCCAGCCGGCCAGGATCCGGGCGGGGGTGCCCGCGATCACCCAGTAGCGCAGCGGTCCGCCGTCCATCCGCACCTCGCAGCCGCCCGGTCGGTCGTGGCCGGATCCGGCCCCCTCCTCGCCGTCCCGCAACGTCACCTGGCCGTCCCAGGTGCTGTCGTGGAAGATCAGATGACAGCCGGCGTCCGCGACCACCAGCTGCACCGGCATGGTGATGTACAGCGGATCGTCGCCCGGACCGAAGGAGCCGCCCGGATCGGTGTTCCACAGCCGGTAGCCGCCGGCCGGCAGCCGCGGGCCAGCGGCGCGGCCGCCCAGCCCGTACACCCGGGCGTCGGCCGGGGTCTCCGAGCGCTGTACCCAGCGCCTCCCGGCGCTCTCGGTCCGGCCGACCGGATCCCACCAGCGCGGCGGCAACTCCCGGCGCAGCAGCAGGCCGCCGGGGGTGCGGATCTCCACGGTGCCCTGCCGGGAGACCAGCACGGTCATCCGCTCGGACACCACCCGCCAGCCGTCCTTGTCCGGCTCCAGCACCGCTCGGGTGTCGGCCGCCGGGCAGCCCCCGCCGCCCGCACCCCCGCCGGCCAGCGCGTACGACGGCTCCGGACCGGCGCCGTCCCAGCCGCAGAACACCGCGCCGCCCACCGCCACCCGTATCCGCAGGCTCGACCGGGTGAAGCGGACGGTGCCGCCGCCGGCTTGCGGATCCGCGTCGAGCGCCGCCCCCGGCACCCTGGCCCGCTCCGGGCCGTGCCGTACGAGGTCCCGGGTGTCGGTCCGCCGGCGGCGCCAGGCCGAGCGGGCGGCCAGCCGGCCACTGGCGGAACCCGCCATCCGAAACGATCGCAGCAGGTCCCGAGCATCCATGGCCCAACCTTTGCATCGAAACCGCCTCCGGCGCCGCCCGTTCAGCCAGCGTTCACCTCCAGGGGGCCACCAGGATCATCGACGCGCGTCACACGGCCGCCCCGGCTGCCAGGCGGGCGCCGCACGGCCCGCCGCGGACACGCAGGACCCGCTCTGGCGCACGGCACGATCACATGGCATCGTCCTGCCCAGCCCCCGCGGCAGGAGACCCCCGCCCGGGACCCAGCACCACGCAACGACGCGTACCGTCCGGGAGCCGCCTGATGAGCACCACGCCCGAGTCCGCCGCCGCCCCGGAACCCGCGGCCGAGCCGCGGCCGCTGTGGACGCCGGGCCCCGAGCGCGTCGCCCGCGCGCAGCTCACCCGCTTCCACGCATGGGCCGCCGACCGCCACGGCGCCCCCGCCGCCCGGCCCGAACGTCCCCGCGAGGCCTACGACGCGCTGCACTCCTGGTCGGTCCGCGAACCCGAGGCGTTCTGGCAGGCCGTCAGCCAGTGGTACGACGTCCGCTTCAGCGCCCCGTACACCGCCGTGCTCGCCGACCGCGCGATGCCGGGCGCCCGCTGGTTCACCGGCGCCCGGCTCAACTACGCGGAACACGCGCTGCGTCCGGCCCTGGACCCCGCGCGGGCCGACACCCCCGCCCTGCTGCACCTCGACGAGCGGCAGGATCCCGGCACCGTGACCTGGGCCGAACTGTCCCGCCAGGTCGCCTGCCTGGCCGCCGCCCTGCGCGACCTCGGCGTCACCCCCGGCGACCGGGTCAGCGGCTACCTGCCGAACATTCCGCAGGCCGTCGTGGCCCTGCTCGCCACCGCGGCCGTCGGCGGCGTATGGACCTCCTGCGCCCCCGACTTCGGCGCCCGCAGCGTGCTGGACCGCTTCCAGCAGGTCGAACCCGTGGTGCTGTTCACCGTGGACGGCTACCGCTACGGCGGCAGGACCCACGACCGCACCGACGTCGTCGCCGAACTGCGCGGCGGGCTGCCGTCGCTGCGGGCCACCGTGCACATCCCGCTGCTGGGCACCCCCGCTCCCGAAGGCGCCGCCGACTGGGCCGACCTGACCGCCGGCGACAGCGAACCGGCCTACGAGCAGGTCGAGTTCGACCACCCGCTGTGGGTCCTCTACTCCTCCGGCACCACCGGCCTGCCCAAGGCCATCGTCCAGTCGCAGGGCGGCATCCTGCTGGAACACCTCAAGCAGACCGGCCTCCACCTCGACCTCGGCCCCGGTGACCGCTTCTTCTGGTACACCTCCACCGGCTGGATGATGTGGAACTTCCTGGTCTCCGGACTGCTGGCCGGCGCCACCGTGGTGCTCTACGACGGCAGCCCCGGCCACCCCGACCTCGCCGCCCAGTGGCGGGTGGTGGAACAGACCGGCACCACCGTCTTCGGCACCTCCGCCGCCTACGTCGTCGCCTGCCGCAACGGCGACGTGCACCCCGGACGGGACTTCGACCTGTCGGCGGTCGACTGCGTCGCCACCACCGGCTCACCGCTGCCGCCCGACGGCTTCCGCTGGCTGCACGACGAGGTCGGGCACGACCTGTGGATCGCCTCGGTCAGCGGCGGCACCGACGTGTGCAGCTGCTTCGCCGGCGGCGTACCGACCCTGCCGGTCCACATCGGCGAACTCCAGGCCCCCTGCCTGGGCACCGACCTGCAGGCGTGGGACACCCTCGGCCGACCGGTCGTCGACCAGGTCGGCGAACTGGTCGTCACCAACCCGATGCCCTCCATGCCGATCCGGTTCTGGAACGACCCCGGCGACGTGCGCTACCGCGAAAGCTACTTCGAGATGTTCCCCGGCGTCTGGCGGCACGGCGACTGGATCACCCTCACCTCGCGCGGCACCGTCGTCATCCACGGCCGCTCGGACTCCACCCTCAACCGCCAGGGTGTCCGGATGGGCTCCTCGGACATCTACGAGGTGGTCGAACGCCTCCCGGAGATCGGCGAATCCCTCGTCATCGGCATCGAACAGCCCGACGGCGGCTACTGGATGCCGCTGTTCGTGCGGCTCACCGACGGCGCCGAGCTCGACGACCCGCTGCGGGACCGCATCCGCGCCGCCATCCGCACCCAGCTCTCGCCGCGCCACGTACCGGACGAGATCATCGCCGCCCCCGGCGTCCCGCACACCCTGACCGGCAAGCGCATCGAGATCCCGGTCAAGCGCCTGCTCCAGGGCGTCCCGCTCGACGAGGCCGTCAACCCCGGTTCGGTGGACGACCTCGCCGTCCTGCGCTTCTACGAGCGGCTCGCCGCGCAGCGGGCCGGCGACCACTCGTAGCAACCGCCTAGCGGGCCCGGCGGCCCGTTGTCAGTGGGTCCGGTTACGGTGAGTGAGCATTGGGGAGCGGCGGGGCAAGGTGCTCCGGTGCCCGGACCAGAGGGGGAATCAGCCATGTCACAGACCAGGAAGCAGGGCGCGAGGCGCGGGCGCGCGGGAAGCGGGCGTGCCGGGAGCGACAGCGGGGGGAGCGGGCGCGCGGAGAGCAGGCGTGCGGGGAAGGGGCGGCCGGGAAGCACTCGCGGCGGCCGCCGTGCACGGTCCTCCGGCCGTGACCGCTTCCGCTACCGGCGCGCTCTGCGCCGAGAAGCCCCGGTCGTCGTCGGACTGCTCCTCGACGACCAGGACTTCGCACTCCTGACCGCCCACTCCAGCTTCCCGTTCGAGGACTACGGCGAGTATCTGCACCACCTGAACGGCCTGCTGCGCAGCCTGCACGCCCAGGGCACGCACATCGCGGTCGGCCTGTTCGACCCCGACGACTACGACCGCTACTGCGACAGCACCCGCCGGCCGCCGGACTCCCCGGCCACCCGCGCCGGCTACGTCGCCGAGGTCACCGCGGCCGGCCCCGCCGTCCCCTACACCCGGCAGCCGATGCCGCTGCTGCGCTCCCAACTCGCCCGCGAAGCCGATCGGCGGGCCACGTGGGAACGTGCCACCGACGCCCTCATGGACGCCGGCCCCTGTCCGGAGTGCGGCCAGGATCTCGCGCACTGCGCGTTCGACCGCGCCTCGGACACGTTGCTGCGGATCGTCGAAGCGGTCGGACCGGGGGCGCACCACATCGTCTGCAGCCTTCCCGCGGCCGAGGGTCCACCGCTGCTGGCCGCCGTACAGATCGACGCGGATCCGGACGGCGAGATGCAGGTGACCGAAGCGGACGCGCTGGTGGTCTGCACGGTCATGGCGGCGGGGACGATCTCGGTACGGCCCGGCGGTCTCGTCGTCCGCACGACGGACCCGGACGGCACGGAAACGGTGCGGGGCTGGTCGCTGCGGGAGGGCGAGCCGTATCCGCTGAGCGAGGCCGAGGTGTTCAGCGCCTACTGCACCGACCCGGCGACCGGCGAGCCCGTGCCGCCGGAGCACGGGGTGGTCTACCGGGCCGGGATGCCTTTGCCACCGCCGTCACCCGCACCGTCGGCATCGCCGCCGCCGTCGCCGGGAGACCTGCCCGGGTGGGACGGAGGCATGCCGGGGCGGTGAGAGGCCGGACCTGGGGGAGGGTGGTCCGCAAGGGCGTATGCACCGGCCTGACGGCCCTCACCTACCGTGCGGATGTCCGGACCCCCACCCCTGCGGCCCCTCCCGGCCGGTACGGCCTACCGGTCGGGCTGCTCGCCGGCCAACACGCCCTGGGCGGCTCGGCGTGCCTCCTCCGCGCTGTCGGTCGCCCTGGCCGCCTCAGCCGCCCGCTCGCACTGGGCCAGCGTGTACTTCGCCAACTCCGCCCGTACGTAGGGGATCGCTGCCGATCCCATCGAAAGACTGGTGATCCCGAGACCGACCAGTACGCAGGCCAGCAGCGGATCGGCGGCCGCTTCGCCGCACACCCCGCAGCTCTTTCCCGCTGCTTTCGCGCCGTCCGCGGCGAAGGCCGCGAGGTCGAGCAACGCCGGCTGCCAAGGGTCCTGCCACCGGGACACCGCTCCGACCTGCCGGTCCGCGGCAAAGGTGTACTGGGCCAGATCATTGGTGCCCAACGACAGGAACTCGACCTCCCGCAGCACCGACCGGGCCCGCAGCGCCGCCGCCGGGATCTCCACCATGACCCCGACCTTCGCCGAAAGGCCCGCCTGGCGGCAAGCGTCCGCGAACGCCTTCGCGTCCTGGCGGTCCGCCACCATCGGCGCCATCACCTCCAACTGCGCCGGCAGTCCGACGGAGGCGGTCGCCAGCGCCGTGAGCTGGGTCCGCAGAACCTCCGGGTGATCGAGCAGCGTGCGCAGCCCGCGCACGCCGAGCGCCGGGTTCGGCTCGGCCGAAGGCGTGAGGAAGGCCAGCGGCTTGTCGGCGCCCGCGTCGAGAACCCGCACGACGACCCGCCCTGCCGGGAAGGCCTCCAGCACCTGGCGATAGGTCGCGACCTGCTTCTCCGCACTGGGCGCCCGGGTGGAATCATCGAGAAACAGGAATTCCGTCCGGAACAGACCCACGCCTTCCGCGCCCGCCTCCAGCGCCGCCGGCAGGTCGGCCGGACCACCGATGTTCGCCAGCAGCGGCACCCGGTGCCCGTCGGATGTCGCACCAGGTCCGGAGGTGGCGGCCAGCGACGCCTTCTGCGCCCGGGCCCCCTCGATCAGTTCGGCCCTCCTCGCCGCACTCGGTTCGACGACGACCTCACCCGAGCCGCCGTCCACCGCGATCACCGCGCCCTCGGCCAGGTCGGCCGCTCCCGGCAGCGCCACCACCGCCGGCACCCCCAGGGCGCGCGCCAGAATCGCGCTGTGGCTGGTCGGACCGCCTTCCTCGGTCACAAACCCCAGGACCAGGGCGGGATCGAGGAGCGCGGTGTCGGCGGGCGCCAGATCGCGCGCGACCAATACATAGGGACCGTCGCTGTCCGGCACCCCCGGCATCGGCACCCCCAGCAGGCGCGCCACGATCCGGTCGCGCACATCGTCCAGGTCCGCCACCCGCCCGGCCAGGTAGTCGCCGGCCTCGGCAAGCAGGGCCCGGTAGGAGGCGAAGGCGTCGTACACCGCCCGCTCGGCGTTGCTGCCCACCGCGATCCGGCGTTCCACGTCGGAGGTCAGCTCCGGGTCCTGCGCCATCAGCGCCTGGGCCTCGAGCACCGCCTGCGCCTCGCCGCCGGCCCGCTGCCCCCGCCCGGTCAGATCGGTCCCCACCGCTTCCATGGCCTGCGCGGCCCGCTCCTTCTCCCGTCCCGCGTCCTCCGGCCGGATCTGCTGCGCCGGCGGCGCGAGCACAGCGGTCCCCATCCGCCGTACCTCGCCGATCGCAACCCCGGGACTGACCCCTACGCCTCGCAGTGTTGTCTCCATCTCACTACTTCCAGTTGAAGAGGGTGTCCCCTGCGACGACATCACCGGTGTGCACCAGCTCGCTGAGCGCTGTCTCGGTCGCCTCCAGCGCGATCACCGGACACACCGGTGACTTGCCCGCCTCCTCGACCGATGCCGGATTCCACCGCACGACCGCCTGACCACGCGCCACACTGTCGCCCTTGCCGACCAGCAACTCGAAGCCTTCTCCATTGAGCTGGACCGTGTCGACACCCAGGTGCGTCAAGACACCGCGTCCCTCGTCGTCCACGACCACGAAGGCATGAGGGTGCAGCGACACGATGACGCCGTCCACCGGGGCTACCGCCTCGCTCGGACCCCGGACCGGATCGATGGCGGTTCCCGGCCCCACCATCGCGCCGGAGAAGACCGGGTCGGGAACTGCGTCGAGCCCGATGACTCGACCAGCGAGGGGCGACGAAACGCTCGTCATGGGAGGCCTCCAAAGCACGGGGCTCAAGGACGCCGTCACTGGATGTGATCGGACGGCGGGCTGCGGAAGCAGCCTAAATCATGCCAAGTCAGGATTCTGCGCTGACAGAACCGATCGACAACGGCGTTTCCTGACCCCTCACCCTCCCACCCCGGCACCCTGCGCGACGGCCGCCGGGCCCGTCACACGGATTTGCTCCGCGCCGGGGAGTCCAGTACGTTGGCCCAACCGCCTCGACGAGACCCGCGGAAACGTGTGTCTCCGGAGCATGGCTCGAATTGGGGCTGGTAATTCCGACCA
>NZ_FMCH01000638.1 GCF_900091855.1 Streptomyces sp. DvalAA-14 | reverse complement strand
GCGGCGCGCTCAGCACCGGCTCGGCGGAGAGCACCTGGGCGAGCGGGGCGAGCGGGCCGGCGTAGTCGCTGTCGGTGCGGCGCTCGACGATGAAGCCGTCGTGCAGGGTGCCGCCCTCGCGGCGCCCGCCGACCACCCGCGCGCCGAACCGGACCCGGACCCGCACACCCGGCCGGGCCTCCTCGTCCATGGCGGCGGGGACGGCGTAGTCGAAGAACTGGTCGAGGTGCAGCAGGCCCTTGTCGACCAGGACCCGCGCGACCGGCAGGCCCTCGGCGAGGGCGGCGCCCCGCCAGGTGCGGGGCTTGGCGCGGGTGGTGCGGACCGTCTCGCGGATGAGCGCGAGCTGCTCGCCGCCGGACGCCTGCTGTCCGGGGCTCCGCTCGTCCTGCCCGCTCGCGCCGCTCACCTTGTTTTCCTACCAGACAGCACGGACAGCGCGGCCCGCGCGCGACCGGGCCCGGCCCCCGTCAGCGGGGGCCGGGCCCGGGTCGTGCGGCGGACGGGGACTACAGACCGGTGGCGGCGCGCAGCGCGTCCACCCGGTCGGTGCGCTCCCAGGTGAAGTCCGGCAGCTCGCGGCCGAAGTGGCCGTAGGCGGCGGTCTGGGCGTAGATCGGCCGCAGCAGGTCGAGGTCGCGGATGATGGCCGCCGGACGCAGGTCGAAGACCTGGCTGATGGCGAGCTCGATCTTCTCCACGTCGACGGTCTCGGTGCCGAAGGTCTCCACGAACAGGCCGACCGGCTCGGCCTTGCCGATGGCGTAGGCGACCTGGACCTCGCAGCGGGCGGCGAGCCCGGCGGCGACCACGTTCTTGGCGACCCAGCGCATGGCGTAGGCGGCCGAACGGTCGACCTTGGACGGGTCCTTGCCGGAGAAGGCGCCGCCGCCGTGGCGGGCCATACCGCCGTACGTGTCGATGATGATCTTGCGACCGGTCAGGCCGGCGTCGCCCATCGGGCCGCCGATCTCGAACCGCCCGGTCGGGTTGACCAGCAGCTTGTAGCCCTCGGTGTCGAGCTTGATGCCGTCGTCGAGCAGCGCCTTCAGCTCGACCTCCACCACGAACTCGCGGATGTCGGGGGCGAGCAGCGACTCCAGGTCGATGTCGGAGGCGTGCTGCGAGGAGACCACCACGGTGTCGAGCCGGACGGCCTTGTCGCCGTCGTACTCGATGGTGACCTGGGTCTTGCCGTCCGGGCGCAGGTACGGGATGGTGCCGTTCTTGCGGACCTCGGTGAGACGGCGGGCGAGCCGGTGGGCCAGGTGGATCGGCAGCGGCATCAGCTCGGGCGTCTCGTCGGAGGCGTAGCCGAACATCAGGCCCTGGTCGCCCGCGCCCTGCTTGTTGAGCTCGTCCTCCTCGTCCACACCCCCGTCCCCGACGCGCTTTTCGTAGGCGGTGTCGACGCCCTGGGCGATGTCGGGCGACTGGGCCCCGATGGACACCGAGACGCCGCAGGAGGCGCCGTCGAAGCCCTTCTTGGACGAGTCGTAGCCGATGTCCAGGATCTTGTTGCGCACCAGGCTCGCGATGTCCGCGTAGGCGGTCGTCGTCACCTCGCCGGCGATGTGCACCTGGCCGGTGGTGATCAGCGTCTCGACGGCGACCCGGGAAGTGGGGTCGGCCGTGAGGAGCGCGTCGAGGATGGTGTCGCTGATCTGGTCAGCGATCTTGTCGGGATGTCCTTCGGTGACGGACTCCGAGGTGAACAGACGGCGGGACACATCGCTCCCTGGGGTTGCAGCGGCTGCTGGCTCACATGTGTGGTGGAGGGCGCGGGGCTGCGCCCGGCCTCCGCGGTTAGTTTATCCTCCGAGTCGCCGGGCGCATCCGGCCGTCTCGTCCTTTGGATATGTCACGACCTGCGCCGCCGTGTCCACCACCCCGGGCGGAGCGCCCGGCAAAAGCATCCGGCGGGCGGACGCGGCTTCAGGCCAACCGGGCGGCGACCAGGTCCCAGACCTGGTCGGCGAGGGCTTCCTTCGGGCCGCGCGGCACGGGGGTCGAGCTGCCGTCGGCGCCCAGCACCACGCCCTCGTTGTCCTCGGTGCCGAACGCCTTGCCGTCCCCGACCTCGTTGACCACCAGCAGGTCGCAGCCCTTCCGGGCCAGCTTGGCGCGGCCGTTGGCCAGGACGTCGTCGGTCTCGGCGGCGAAGCCGACCACGAGTTGCCCGGGGCGCGGCCGTTCGGACGACAGCTCGGCGAGGATGTCGGGATTGCGGACCAGGGCGATCGGCGCGGGCTCCCGGCCGTCCTGCTTCTTGATCTTCCCGGCGGCGTAGACAGCGGGCCGGAAGTCGGCGACGGCCGCGGCCATCACCACCGCGTCGGCGTCGGCGGCGGCCTTGAGCACGGCCTCGCGCAGCTGCTCGGCGGTGCCGACGGTCCGCACCTCGGCGCCGGCCGGATCGGGCAGCCCGGTGTTGGCGGCCACCAGGGTGACGCGGGCGCCGCGGGCGACCGCGGTACGGGCCAGCGCGTATCCCTGCTTGCCGGACGAGCGGTTGCCGAGGTAGCGCACCGGATCCAGCGGTTCGCGGGTGCCGCCGGCGCTGATCACCACATGGCGGCCGGCCAGATCGGGCCGGGCCGGGCCGCGGCTCAGCACCCGCACGCAGACCTGGAAGATCTCCGCCGGGTCGGGCAGCCGGCCCTTGCCGGTGTCCTTGCCGGTCAGCCGCCCCTCGGCGGGCTCGATGACGACGCAGCCGCGGCGGCGCAAGGTGGCCACGTTGTCCTGGGTGGCCGGGTGCTGCCACATCTCGGTGTGCATCGCGGGGGCGAAGACCACGGGGCAGCGGGCGGTGAGCAGGGTGTTGGTGAGCAGGTCGTCGGCCAGGCCGTGGGCGGCCCGGGCCAGGGTGTCGGCGGTGGCGGGCGCGACCACCACCAGGTCGGCCTGCTGTCCGATGCGGACGTGCGGCACCTGGTCCGCGTCGTTCCAGACCCGGGTGGCGACCGGGTGCCCGGACAGCGCCGCCCAGGTGGCCTCGCCGACGAAGTGCAGCGCGGCGTCGGTGGGCACCACCCGTACGTCGTGCCCGGACTCGGTGAACCGCCGCAGCAGCTCGCAGGCCTTGTAGGCGGCGATGCCGCCGCTGACGCCCAGCACGATCCGGGGCCTGACCTGCTCGCTCATCGTCTCTCCCGCCGTCCGTCCCGCCCGGGCCGGGGCCCGTGGGTGCGCACCCGTGCACGCACCCCATGACACACCACGGGCCCGGCGGTCGCTCCCGCCGGGCCCGTGGTGTGGCGTACGCCTCAGTTGATGGGCGGTGCCTCAACGGCCTCGGAGGTCAGCAGGCCGGCGTTGATCTCGCGCAGCGCGATGGAAAGCGGCTTCTCGTGGACATGGGTGTCCACCAGCGGTCCGACATACTCCAGCAGGCCCTCGCCGAGCTGGGAGTAGTACGCGTTGATCTGGCGCGCGCGCTTTGCCGCGTAGATCACCAGGCTGTACTTGGAGTCGGTGGCTTCGAGCAGCTCATCGATCGGCGGGTTGATGATGCCCTCGGGCGTGGTGATGGAAGAGGACACGCTCTACCTACCCCTACTTGTGGATGACAGAAGACTGCGGTTGATCATGCAATCTCCATCAAGGCTAGCAGCTCGCGTGCTACATCCTCGACGGAGGTGTTGACAAGGGTCTGGTCGAACTCGGATTCGGCGGCGAGTTCCACCCGGGCCACGGCCAGCCGCTCCTCGATCACCGCGGCCGACTCGGTGCCGCGGCCGGTGAGCCGGCGGACCAGTTCGTCCCAACTGGGCGGGGCGAGGAAGACCAGCCGGGCCTCCGGCATCGACTGCTGGACAAGCCGGGCGCCCTGCAGATCGATCTCCAGCAGGACCGGCTCGCCCGCGGCGAGCTTGTCGAGCACGGCTCGGCGCGGGGTGCCGTAGCGGTGACCGGCGAACTCGGCCCACTCCAGCAGTTCGCCGTTGGCGACGAGTTTGTCGAACTCGTCGTCGTCGACGAAGAAGTACTGGACCCCGTGCTGCTCGCCGGGCCGCGGCCTGCGGGTGGTGGCGGAGACCGAGAGCCAGACTTGGGGGTGCACGCTACGCAGGTGGGCGACGACCGTGCTCTTGCCGACCCCGGAGGGGCCGGAGAGCACGGTCAGCCGCGGGTGTCCGACCGGGAGGGCCGGCGTGGCCCCCTGCGAAGCGAGGGGGTGGGCCGACCCCCGGGAGACTGCAGGACTCATAAAGCGATTATCCCTGGTTCCCCGGTGCACCGGGACCACCGAAGGGTGGGTCAGGCCGGGCTGCCGCCGAACTCTCGCTCCAGCGAAGCGATCTGGTTCGAACCAAGACCACGGACCCGGCGGCTCTCGGAGATGCCGAGCCGCTCCATGATCTGCTTGGCGCGCACCTTGCCGACGCCGGGAAGGGATTCGAGCAGCGCGGAGACCTTCATCTTGCCGATGACGTCGTTCTCCTGGCCCTGCTTGATGACTTCGTGCAGGGATGCGCCGGAATGCTTGAGCCGGTTCTTGACCTCGGCGCGCTCCCGGCGAGCCGCGGCGGCCTTTTCGAGCGCGGCAGCGCGCTGTTCAGGGGTAAGGGGCGGAAGTGCCACGCCTACGTCACCTCGGATGTAGAGCAATCGGATATGGACCGTTGTCCGCCCCGCAGTTGCAGGGCGACACGCGGCGCGCCTGGGCGGCGCGCTCCTGTCGGAGACTAGCGGTCCGAACGGTCCAAGTCAGCGAGAACAGATGAAAAGTCCTGGTCAGACTCGATCCGGCGGGATATTTGGGGCAAAGCGGAACAGGTTTCGGGGTCAATGAGCCAGGTGGTTGAATCCGGCCCTTTTTCCAGACGTTTTCCTGCCGTCTTACCGGACTGTATTTTCCTCGTCACCCGGGCCGTTCCGGTGCTTTGTGCGCGCTCCCACGAGGGCGGCGCGGACCTCGTCCGCATAGGCCGCCGCCGCATTCCGCAGAGCCACCCGATCGGGGCCGTGCCGCAGCACGTCCCGGCTGACGCTCGGCAGCACGTTGTCCACCGCGGCGCCGAAGACCGCGGGCAGGCCGGCCGGCGTCGCGCCCTGCGCGCCGATGCCGGGGGCCAGCAGCGGGCCGTTCACCGCGAGGTCGGCGCCGGCCTCGCCGAGGGTGGCGCCGACCACCGCGCCGACCGAACCCAGCGGCTCGGCGCCGGCGTTCTCGGCCGCGATGTGGTCGAGCATCACCTGGGCGACCGAGGCGCCGCCGGCCGCGGTGGCCCGCTGCACCTCGGCGCCCTCCGGGTTGGAGGTCAGCGCCAGTACGAAGACGCCGGCGCCGGAGATCCGCGCCGCGTCCAGCGCCGGGCGCAGCGAACCGAAGCCGAGGAAGGGGCTGACCGTCAGCGCGTCGCAGAACAGCGGCGCGTCCTGGTCGAGGAAGGCGGCGGCGTAGGCGGCCATGGTGGAGCCGATGTCGCCGCGCTTGGCGTCCATCAGCACCAGCGCGCCCGCCTGCCGGGCCTCGGCCACCGCCCGTTCCAGCACCGCGATGCCGCGCGAGCCGAAGCGCTCGAAGAACGCGGACTGCGGCTTGAACACCGCGACGCTGTCCGCCAGTGCCTCCACCACCGTCATGGTGAAGCGCTCCAGGCCCGGCACGTCGTCGCCCAGGCCCCAGGCCGACAGCAGCGAGGCGTGCGGATCGATGCCGACACACAGCTGTCCGCGGGTGTCCATGGCGCGGCGCAGCCGGGCGCCGAAGGGCTCGGGGGCGGATCGCCGGTCGGATTCCAGGGCGGTCATACGGCGGCCTTCCGGGTGTCGGCGCCGACCGCGTCGGCGAGGGTGGCATACGGGGCGGCGGCCAGCCGGTCGGCCAGGCCGCGGTGCACGGCGCGCATCCAGAACGGGCCTCGGTAGATGAAGGCGCTGTAGCCCTGGACGAGGGTGGCGCCGGCCAGGATCCGCTGCCAGGCGTCCTCGGCGTCCTCGACACCGCCGACCCCGACCAGCACCAGCCGGTCGCCGACCCGCGCGTACAGCCGCCGCAGCACCTGGAGCGAGCGCTCCTTGAGGGGGGCGCCGGACAGGCCGCCGGTCTCCGCCACCAGGTCGGGCGCCGACCGCAGGCCCAGGCCGTCGCGGGCGACGGTGGTGTTGGTGGCGATGATGCCGTCCAGGCCGAGTTCGACGGCCAGGTCGGCCACCGCGTCCAGGTCCTCGTCGGCGAGATCGGGGGCGATCTTCACCAGCAGCGGCACCCGGCGGCCGGGCGCGGCGCGGTCGGCGGCCTCGCGCACCGCGGTGAGCAGCGGGCGCAGCGCGGCGGTCGCCTGCAGATCGCGCAGACCGGGGGTGTTGGGCGAGGACACGTTGACCACCAGGTAGTCGGCGTGCGCGGCCAGCCGCTCGGTGGAGGCCACGTAGTCGGCGACGGCATCCTTTTCGGTGACGGCCTTGGTCTTGCCGATGTTGACGCCGACGGTGGTCGCGATGACCGCCTTACGGGCGGCGAGCCGGGCGGCGACCGCGGCCGAGCCGTCGTTGTTGAACCCCATCCGGTTGATCAGCGCGCGGTCCGGCAGCAGCCGGAACAGCCGCGTCCCGGGGTTGCCCGGCTGGCCCTCGCCGGTGACCGTGCCGATCTCGACATGGTCGAAGCCGAGCATCGCCATGCCGTCGATCGCGACCGCGTTCTTGTCGAAGCCGGCCGCCAGACCGAACGGCCCGTTCATCCGCAGGCCCAGCGCCTCGGTGCGCAGCGCCGCGTGGCGCGGCGCGAGCACCGCGGCCAGCAGGCCGCGCAGCACCGGCACGCGGACGGCCAGCCGGATCCACCCGAACGCCAGACGGTGCGCCCGCTCGGCGTCCATCCGCCGGAACACCAGCCGGAACAGCAGGGGGTACATGCGGTGCCTCATCCTCTCGTCGTGATCCTGGGGCGCCCCCGGGGCGCGGCTGCGTCCGCCAGCGGCGCCCTGCAGGGGCGCGAGGAACCGCGCGAGCAGCTGTCGACCGGCCGCACGTCGTCACCGGTCCGAAGGGGCTGTTGCTGTCGCGTCCGGACCACCGGCCGCCGGTGGCCGGCTGCCCGCGCGGTTCCCCGCGCCCCTGCGGGGGCGCCGGGTCAGCCGCGGCGGGCCGCGGTCAGCTGCTCCGCGTGCTCCTGCAAGGACCGCACCCCGATCTCGCCCCGCGTCAGCGCGTCGATGCCCTGGACCGCCGCCGCCAGTGCCTGGACCGTGGTCAGGCACGGCACCCCGCGGGCGACCGCGGCCGTGCGGATGTCGTAGCCGTCGAGCCGCCCGCCGGTGCCGAAGGGGGTGTTGACGATGAGGTCGACCTCGCCCTCGTGGATCAAGGTCACCACCGTGGGCTCCCCGTCGGGTCCGACGCCCTCGCTCTGCTTGCGCACCACGCGCGCCTCGATGCCGTTGCGCCGCAGCACCTCGGCGGTGCCGGAGGTGGCGAGCAGCTCGAAGCCGTGCTCGATCAGCGCACGGGCCGGGAAGATCAGCGCGCGCTTGTCGCGGTTGGCGACGGAGATGAAGGCCCGGCCCTTGGTCGGCAGCGCCCCGTAGGCGGCGGCCTGGGACTTGGCGTAGGCGGTGCCGAACACCGCGTCGATGCCCATCACCTCACCGGTGGACCGCATCTCGGGGCCCAGCACCGTGTCGACTCCGCGGCCCTGCACGTCGCGGAAGCGGTTGAACGGCAGCACCGCCTCCTTGACCGAGATCGGCGCGTCCAGCGGCAGTTCACCCCCGTCGCCGGTGGCCGGCAGCAGGCCCTCGGCCCGCAGTTCGGCCACCGTGCTGCCCAGCGAGATGCGGGCCGCGGCCTTGGCCAGCGGCACCGCGGTCGCCTTGGAGGTGAACGGCACCGTCCGGGAGGCGCGCGGGTTGGCCTCCAGTACGTAGAGGACGTCGCCGGCCAGGGCGAACTGGATGTTGATCAACCCGCGCACCCCCACCCCGCGGGCGATGGCCTCGGTGGAGGCCCGCAGCCGCTTGATGTCGTGGCCGCCGAGGGTGATGGGCGGCAGCGCGCACGCCGAGTCGCCGGAGTGGATACCGGCCTCCTCGATGTGCTCCATGACGCCGCCGAGGTAGAGCTCGTGGCCGTCGTAGAGCGCGTCCACGTCGATCTCGATGGCGTCGTCCAGGAAGCGGTCGACCAGGACCGGCCGGTCCGGGCCGATCTCGGTGGACTGGGCGATGTACGCCGACAGCCGGGTCTCGTCGTAGACGATCTCCATGCCGCGCCCGCCGAGCACGTAGGACGGGCGGACCAGGACCGGGTAGCCGATCTCGTCGGCGATCGCCTTGGCCTGGGGGAAGGAGATGGCGGTGCCGTGCTTGGGCGCGGGCAGGCCGGCCTCGGCGAGCACCCGGCCGAAGGCGCCGCGGTCCTCGGCGAGGTGGATCGCCTCCGGCGACGTCCCGACGACCGGTACCCCGTTGTCCTTGAGGGCCTGCGCCAGGCCCAGCGGGGTCTGGCCGCCGAGCTGGACGATGACGCCGGCCACCGGGCCGGCCAGCGTCTCGGCGTGCACGATCTCCAGTACGTCCTCCAAGGTGAGCGGCTCGAAGTAGAGCCGGTCGGAGGTGTCGTAGTCGGTGGAGACCGTCTCCGGGTTGCAGTTGACCATGACGGTCTCGTAGCCCGCGTCGTGCAGCGCGAAGGAGGCGTGCACGCAGGAGTAGTCGAACTCGATGCCCTGGCCGATGCGGTTGGGACCGGAGCCGAGAATGATCACCGCGGGCCTGTCGCGGGGCGCGACCTCGCTCTCCTCGTCGTAGGACGAGTAGAAGTACGGGGTGCGGGCGGCGAATTCGGCGGCGCAGGTGTCCACGGTCTTGTAGACCGGGCGGATGCCCAGCGCGTGCCGGACCTCGCGGACGACGTCCTCGCGCAGGCCCCGGATGTCGCCGATCTGGGCGTCGGAGAAGCCGTGCCGCTTGGCGTCGGCCAGCAGCTGCGGATCCAGCCGGTCGGCGGCGGCCAGCGCGTCGGCGTACTCCTTGATCAAGAAGAGCTGGTCGACGAACCAGGGGTCGATCCGGGTGGCGTCGAAGACCTGCTGGGCGGTGGCGCCGGCCCGGATCGCGAGCATCACGGTGTTGATCCGGCCGTCGGTGGGGACGGCGGCCTTGGCCAGCAGCGCGGCCCGGTCGGCGGGGTCCACCGGGCTGGTGAAGTCGAACTGCGAGCCCGTCTTCTCCAGCGAGCGCAGCGCCTTGTTCAGCGCCTCGCTGAAGTTGCGGCCGATCGCCATCGCCTCACCGACGGACTTCATGGTGGTGGTGAGGGTGGCGTCGGCGGCCGGGAACTTCTCGAAGGCGAAGCGCGGCACCTTCACCACCACGTAGTCCAGGGTGGGTTCGAAGGACGCCGGGGTCTGCTCGGTGATGTCGTTGGGGATCTCGTCCAGGGTGTAGCCCACCGCGAGCCGGGCGGCGATCTTGGCGATGGGGAAGCCGGTGGCCTTGGAGGCCAGCGCGGAGGAGCGGGAGACCCGGGGATTCATCTCGATGACGATGACCCGGCCGTCCTCGGGATCCACCGCGAACTGGATGTTGCAGCCGCCGGTGTCGACGCCGACCTCGCGGATCACCGCGATGCCGATGTCCCGCAGCACCTGGTACTCGCGGTCGGTGAGGGTCATCGCGGGGGCGACGGTGATGGAGTCGCCGGTGTGCACGCCCATCGGGTCGAAGTTCTCGATGGAGCAGACGACCACGACGTTGTCGTGCTTGTCGCGCATCAGCTCCAGCTCGTACTCCTTCCAGCCGAGGATCGACTCCTCCAGGAGCACCTCGGTGGTGGGCGACAGCGCCAGGCCCTGGCCGGCGATCCGGCGCAGCTCCTCCTCGTCGTGCGCGAAGCCGGAGCCGGCGCCGCCCATGGTGAAGGAGGGGCGGACCACGACCGGGTAGCCGCCGAGGGTGCCGACACCGGCCAGCACGTCGGCCATGGAGTGGCAGATCACCGAGCGGGCGGACTCGCCGTGCCCGATCTTGTCCCGGACCGCGGCCACCACGCCCTTGAACAGCTCGCGGTCCTCGCCCTTGTTGATGGCCTCGACATTGGCGCCGATCAGCTCGACGCCGTACTTGGCCAGCACGCCGTTCTCGTGCAGCGCGATCGCGGTGTTGAGCGCGGTCTGGCCGCCCAGGGTCGGCAGCAGGGTGTCGGGCCGCTCCTTGGCGATGATCTTCTCGACGAACTCGGGGGTGATCGGCTCGACATAGGTGGCGTCGGCGATCTCCGGGTCGGTCATGATCGTGGCCGGGTTGGAGTTGACCAGGATCACCCGCAGGCCCTCGGCCTTGAGCACCCGGCAGGCCTGGGTGCCGGAGTAGTCGAACTCGGCGGCCTGGCCGATGACGATCGGGCCGGAGCCGATGACCAGGACGGACTGGATGTCGGTGCGTTTAGGCACGCTGGGCTCCCTGATCACTCATGAGCGTGGTGAAGCGGTCGAAGAGGTACGCGGCGTCGTGCGGGCCGGCGGCCGCCTCGGGGTGGTATTGGACGCTGAAGGCCGGCCGGTCGAGCAGCCGCAGCCCCTCGACCACGTTGTCGTTGAGGCAGACGTGGCTGACCTCGGCGCGGCCGTAGGGGGTGTCGCTGACCCGGTCCAGCGGCGCGTCCACCGCGAAGCCGTGGTTGTGCGCGGTGACCTCCACCTTGCCGGTGGCCCGGTCCTGCACCGGCTGGTTGATGCCCCGGTGGCCGTACTTGAGCTTGTAGGTGCCGAAGCCGAGCGCGCGGCCGAGCAGCTGGTTGCCGAAGCAGATGCCGAACAGCGGGGTGCCGCGGTCCAGCACGGCCCGGATGACGGTGAGGTCGGTGGCGGCCGGGTCGCCGGGGCCGTTGGACAGGAACACCCCGTCGGGACCGGCCGCGTAGACGTCCTCGACGGTGGCGGTGGCGGGCAGTACGCGCACCTCGATGCCGCGCTGCGCCATCCGGTGCGGGGTCATGCCCTTGATGCCGAGGTCCAGGGCGACCACGGTGAAGCGTTTCGGCCCGATCGCCGGCACGGTGTACGGCTGCTCGGTGGCCACCTCGGCGGACAGGTCGGCGCCGGTCATCTCCGGGGCCTGCCGGACCCGGGCCAGCAGTTGCGCGTCGGCGGCGGACCCGGCGGCGCCGCCGAGGGCGGGGCCGGAGAAGATGCCGGCCCGCATAGCGCCGCGCTCGCGCAGGTGCCGGGTCAGGGCGCGGGTGTCGACACCGCTGATGCCGACCACGCCCTGGGCGGTGAGTTCCTCGTCCAGGGAGCGCTGCGAGCGCCAGTTGGAGGGGGTGCGGGCCGGGTCGCGGACGACATAGCCGGCCACCCAGATGCGGCCCGACTCGGCGTCCTCGTCGTTGACCCCGGTGTTGCCGATGTGCGGGGCGGTCATCACGACGACCTGGCGGTGGTACGAGGGGTCGGTCAGCGTCTCCTGGTAGCCGGTCATGCCGGTGGAGAAGACGGCCTCGCCGAAGGTCTCCCCCACCGCCCCGTAGGCACGGCCGCGGAAGACGCGGCCGTCCTCCAGGACGAGTACGGCGGGCGCGCTTGCCGCCCGGACGGAGGTCGTCATCGTGCGCCTTCCTTGTCGTGCTGCTCGGTGTCGGACTGCTCGGTGTCGGTCTGCTCGGTGTCAGACCGCCGGGTGTCGGACTGCTCGGTGTCGGTGAAGGTCACGGCCCGGTCGCCGCTGAGGGCGTTGACGCGCTCGACCCACGCGGGGTGGTCGGCGGCGTGCTCGGAGCGGAAACCGGAGTCGATGAGGGTGCCGCCGTGCTCCCAGGTCACCACGAGCAGGCCGCCCTCGGTGAGCACCTTGCCGGCGATGGCCTTGTCGAGCCGGCCGCCGCGCAGCGCCGCGGTGGGCACGAAGAAGCCGGGCGCGCCGGTGCGGTCGACGTCCAGCCCCTCCTCGGTGAGGACGAGGCGGACCTTGCTGCGCACCCCCAGCCCGTGGGCGACGATCCGGTCCAGCCAGTGTCCCGCGGTGGTGCTGCCGTGGTAGCGGCCGTGGAACTCCAGCAGCGCCGGGCCGGTCTCCTCGGGGCCCTGCGGCAGTCCGGGCAGGCCGCCCTGGAGGGTGCGGCGCCACTGCCAGCCCTGGCGCATCAGCCAGTAGACGAGGGTGACGAACAGGACGAGCCCGACGATCCAGCCGATCCGGTCGGCCCAGTCGGTGACCTTGGCGGAGTGCTTCGCCGCGGCCTGCGCGGGGCCGGCCGCCAGGGGCGTGAGCAGCATCGAGGGTGTCACGTGAGCTTCCCGTCCAGAACCGTCGCGTGGCCCCGCAGGAAGGTGGCGAACACCTTGCCCGGCAGCTCGCGGCCCGCGTACGGGGTGTTGCGGCTGCGGGAGGCGAAGCCCGCGGGATTGACCGTCCCACGGTATGCGGGATGGAGCAGCACGAGATTCGCGGGCTCGCCCGCCGCGATCGGCCGGCCGTGTCCGGCGAGCCGGCCGATGACCGCGGGCCGGGCCGACATGCGGTCGGCGACGCCCGCCCAGTCCAGCAGGCCGGTGTCCACCATGGTGTGCTGCACCACGGACAGCGCGGTTTCCAGGCCGACCATGCCCATGGCGGCGGCGACCCACTCGCAGTCCTTGTCCTCGCGCGGGTGCGGGGCGTGGTCGGTGGCCACGCAGTCGATGGTGCCGTCGGCCAGCGCCTCGCGCAGCGCCAGCACGTCGGCCTCGGTGCGCAGCGGCGGGTTGACCTTGTACACCGGGTCGTAGGTGCGCACCAGTTCGTCGGTGAGCAGCAGGTGGTGCGGGGTGACCTCGGCGGTCACGTCCCAGCCCTTGGACTTGGCCCAGCGGACGATCTCCACCGAGCCGGCCGTGGACAGGTGGCAGATGTGCACCCGGGAGCCGACGTGCGCGGCGAGCAGGACGTCGCGGGCGATGATCGACTCCTCGGCGACCGCGGGCCAGCCGGTCAGGCCCAGTTCGCCGGAGACGACGCCCTCGTTCATCTGGGCGCCCTCGGTGAGCCGGGGCTCCTGGGCGTGCTGCGCGACCACCCCGTCGAAGGCCTTCACGTACTCCAGCGCGCGCCGCATGATCACCGCGTCGTCCACGCACCGGCCGTCGTCGGAGAAGACGCGCACCTGGGCCGCGGAGTCGGCCATGGCGCCCAGTTCGGCGAGCTGCTTGCCGCCGAGGCCGACGGTGACCGCGCCGACCGGCTGGACGTCGCAGTAGCCGGATTCCCGGCCGAGCCGCCAGACCTGCTCCACGACGCCGGCGCTGTCCGCGACCGGGAAGGTGTTGGCCATCGCGTGCACGGCGGTGTAGCCGCCGACTGCGGCGGCGCGGGTGCCGGTCAGCACCGTCTCGGAGTCCTCCCGGCCGGGCTCGCGCAGGTGGGTGTGCAGGTCCACCAGGCCGGGCAGCAGCACCATCTCGCCGTCCGCCTCGACGGTGGTGGCGACGTCACGGTCGGACAGGCCGCTGCCGACGGCGGCGATGGTCTCGCCGTCGATCAGCACGTCCCGGGGCTCGCCGCCGAGGATCCGCGCGCCGCGGATCAGGATCTTGCTCATCGTTGATTGTTCTCCTCGGTGCGGGCGTTCCCGGCGGCGTGGTCGGTCGCGGGCTCGGCGGCGGGGCCGGCGGGGATGTCGGTGCGGGCCGGGCCGGGTGCGGTGGAGAGGGCCGGCTCGGAGCCGCCCAGCAGCAAGTAGAGGACGGCCATCCGGGTGCTGACACCGTTGGCGACCTGCTCGACGGCGGTGCAGCGCGGCGAGTCGGCGACCTCGGCGGTGATCTCCATCCCGCGGTTCATCGGTCCGGGGTGCATCACGATGGCGTGCTCGGGCAGGGCGGCCATCCGGGCGCCGTCCAAGCCGTAGCGGCGGGCGTACTCGCGCTCGGTGGGGAAGAAGGCGGCGTTCATCCGCTCCCGCTGGACCCGCAGCATCATCACCGCGTCGGAGGTGGCGAGCACCGCGTCCAGGTCGTACGACACCTCGCACGGCCACTGCTCGACGCCGATCGGCAGCAAGGTGGGCGGCGCGACCAGGGTGACGCGGGCGCCCAGGGTGGTGAGCAGCAGCACATTGGACCGCGCCACCCGGCTGTGCAGGACATCGCCGACGACGGTGATCCGGCGGCCGTCCAGGTCCTTGCCCACGCCCGACAGGTGGCGGCGCATGGTGAAGGCGTCCAGCAGTGCCTGGGTGGGGTGCTCATGGGTGCCGTCCCCGGCGTTGACCACCGAGGAGTTGATCCAGCCGGAGGTGGCCAGCCGGTGCGGGGCGCCGGAGGTGTGGTGGCGGATGACGACCGCGTCGGCCCCCATCGCCTCCAGGGTCAGCGCGGTGTCCTTGAGGGATTCCCCCTTGGAGACCGAGGAGCCCTTGGCGGAGAAGTTGATGACGTCGGCGGACAGCCGCTTGGCGGCGGCCTCGAAGGAGATCCGGGTCCGGGTGGAGTCCTCGAAGAAGAGGTTGACGACGGTCCGGCCGCGCAGGGTGGGCAGTTTCTTGATGGGCCGGTCGGCGACCCGGGCCATCTCCTCGGCGGTGTCCAGCACGAGGAGGGCGTCGTCGCGGGTGAGGTCGGCGGCCGAGATCAGATGGCGCTTCACAGGGGTGCTCCGGGGTGTGGCGTGGGGTGCGAGCGGGGCGGTCGGGCGGACGGGGGCACGCGGAAGCGCCGGGCCCTGCTGGGGCCGGCGGCAGGGCGCTAGCGGTCCGCCGGGGGCCCTGCGGGCGGCACGGTCTCCGGACGGGCCGTCCGGTCCCGCTCGGCTTTCTGGCCGAGCAGCACGCTGTCGCGGCCGTCCTCCTCGGTGAGCAGGACCTTGACGGTCTCGCGCAGCGATGTCGGCAGGTTCTTGCCCACGTAGTCGGCCCGGATCGGCAGCTCGCGGTGGCCGCGGTCGACCAGGACGGCGAGCTGGACGGCGCGCGGGCGGCCGATGTCGTTGAGGGCGTCGAGGGCGGCGCGGATCGTCCGGCCGGAGAACAGCACGTCGTCCACCAGGACGACCAGCCGGCCGTCGATGCCGTCGCCGGGGATCTCGGTACGGGCCAGCGCGCGCGGCGGGTGCAGTCGCAGGTCGTCGCGGTACATGGTGATGTCCAGCGAGCCGACGGCGGCGCTGCGGCCGGTGATCTCGGCGAGCTTGTCCGCGAGCCGGCGGGCGAGGAAGACACCGCGGGTCGGGATGCCGAGCAGCACCACGTCGTCGGCGCCCTTGGCGCGCTCCACGATCTCGTGCGCGATCCGGGTGAGGACGCGCGCGATGTCCGGGGCTTCCAGCACCGGGCGGGCGGATGCGGGTACGGTGGTAGTGCGGTCTTCGGCCATGGGCCGGGACCTCCTTCCCCGCCTCACGGGACGGGTATTAAAGGACGTCAGAGGTACGCGAACGAGCGTATCAGGTGGGCATCGGGGTACCCGGTCCCGCCCAGGTCAGAGACCAGACGGACCCTTTCGGCTTGACGAGCACGGATTACGCTGCGTAACCTCACAGTGAGTCACCGAGTTTCGTCCGGGGAGCCATATGTCCAGCGATTACGCCAAGCAGCTCGGAGCAAAGCTCCGCGCCATCCGCACGCAGCAGGGGCTGTCTCTGCACGGTGTCGAGGAGAAGTCCCAGGGCCGCTGGAAGGCAGTGGTCGTGGGCTCCTACGAGCGCGGTGACCGCGCCGTGACCGTGCAGCGACTCGCCGAGCTGGCCGACTTCTACGGAGTGCCCGTCCAGGAGCTGCTGCCCGGGACCACGCCCGGCGGCGCCGCCGAGCCGCCGCCGAAGCTGGTGCTCGACCTGGAGCGGCTGTCCCAGGTCCCGCCGGAGAAGGCCGGCCCTCTCCAGCGCTACGCGGCCACCATCCAGAGCCAGCGCGGGGACTACAACGGCAAGGTGCTCTCCATCCGCCAGGACGACCTGCGCACCCTCGCGGTGATCTACGACCAGTCGCCGTCGGTCCTCACCGAGCACCTGATCGCCTGGGGTGTGCTGGACGCGGACGCGCGCCGCGCGGTCCAGCACGAGGAGGCCTGAGCCGTCGGCTCACGCCCTGAGTGCAGAAACGTCCCGCCGCCCGGGCCGGCCTCATCCGAGGCCGGCCCGGGCGGCGGCGTTCTCCCGGTCCGCTCCGCTCAGCGCGCCGGTACCGTGCCCGGCGCCGGGGCGTAGCCCGCCGGGCGGGTGGTGAAGGTGCCGCGGCCCCGGGTCCGGCCGCGCAGCCGGGTCGCGTAGCCGAAGAGCTCGGCCAGCGGCACCGTCGCGGTGATCACCGTCGCCCCACCCCGCACGGTCGAAGCCGAGATCCGGCCGCGCCGCGCCGCCAGATCGCCCAGCACCGCGCCCGCGGCCTGCTGGGGCACGGTGACCGTCAGCTCGGCCACCGGCTCCAGCAGCGCCATCGCGCTGCCGCGCAGCGCCTCCCGCAGCGCCAGCCGGCCCGCCGTGCGGAAGGCCGGCTCCGAGGAGTCCTTGGGGTGGGTGACCCCGTCGGTCAGCGTGACCCGCACGCCGGTCACCGGGTGACCGCCGAGCGGCCCCTCGGCCAGGGCGTCGCGGCAGCCGTCCTCGACCGCCCGGACGTACTCGCGCGGCACCCGTCCGCCGACCACGGCGGACCGGAAGACGAAGCCGTCCGCGGCGTCCAGCGGCTCCACGTCCAGCACGACGTGGGCGAACTGGCCGGCGCCCCCGTCCTGCTTGACGTGGCGGTAGAGCAGCCCGGACACGCCCCGGGTGACGGTCTCGCGGTAGGCCACCTGCGGCCGGCCGGCCCGGATGTCGAGTCCGTGCTCGCGCCGGAGCTTTTCCACCGCGACCTCCAGATGCAGCTCGCCCCGGCCGGACAGCACGGTCTGACCGGTCTCCGGATCGGTCCGCACCACCAGGGACGGGTCCTCCTCCGCCATCCTGGCCAGCGCCGTCACCAGCCGGTCGGTATCGGTGTTCCGGCCGGCCTCGACCGCCACCGACACCACCGGCTCGGCCCCGCCGGGCGGCTCCAGGACCAGCGGCGCCTGCGGCGCGCACAGGGTGGCCCCGGCGCCGGCGGCCTTCACCCCGACCACCGCGACGATGTCGCCGGCCACCGCCCGGTCGACGTCCGCGTGCCGGTCGGCCTGCACCCGCAGGATGCGGCCGACCCGCTCGACGCGCCCCGCGCCCGCGTCCAGCACCGTGTCCCCCTTCCGCAGCGTTCCCGAATACACCCGCAGATACGTCAGCCGCCCGGTGGCGGTCGCGTTCACCTTGAACACCAGCGCCGCGAACGGCGCCCGCGGGTCGGCGGCCCGCTCGCGCACCTCGCCGCCGAAGGCGCCGCGGACCGCCGGCCGGTCCCCGGGCGACGGCAGACAGGCCACCACGGCGTCCAGCAGCGGCTCGATGCCCCGGTTGCGGTAAGCCGATCCGCACAGCACCACCAGGCCCTCCCCGGTACGGGTCAGGTCGCGCAGGGCCGCGGTCAGCGTGTCGGCGTCGAGCGAGCCGCGCGCGCAGAACTCGTCCAGCGCGCCGGGGTGGAGTTCGGCCACCGACTCCTCCAGCAGCCGGCGGCGGCGGACCGCCTCGTCCCGCAGTGCGTCGGGTACCGGGCCCGGCCGGCAGTTTCCGTCGCTGCCGGCCCACACCAGGGACCGCATCCGCGGCAGGTCCACCACCCCGGTGAAGCCGTCCTCGCGCCCGATCGGGAGCTGGACCACCAGCGGCGCCGGGTGCAGCCGCCGCCGGATGGAGTCCACCGCCCTGTCGAGGTCGGCGCCGATGCGGTCCAGCTTGTTGACGAAGGCGATTCTCGGCACCTGGTAGCGGTCGGCCTGCCGCCAGACCGACTCGCTCTGCGGTTCGACGCCGGCGACCGCGTCGAACACCGCGATCGCGCCGTCCAGCACCCGCAGCGAGCGCTCCACCTCGTCGGCGAAGTCGACATGCCCGGGGGTGTCGATCAGGTTGATCCGGTGGCCGTCCCAGTCGCAGGCGACCGCCGCCGCGAAGATGGTGATCCCGCGGTCGCGCTCCTGGGGGTCGAAGTCGGTGACGGTGGTGCCGTCGTGCACCTCGCCGCGCTTGTGGGTGGCGCCGGTGGCATAGAGGAAGCGTTCGGTGACGGTGGTCTTGCCGGCGTCGACATGGGCGAGGATGCCCACGTTGCGGACGCCGGACGGCTGGTGGTCGTCATGAGGGTGCAGAGGTCCGCGCACGGCCCGTGGCCTTTCAAATGGTCCCGGAAAAGGGCGCGCGATGGTGCGACGACAGCGCCCGGCAAGGGGCGTTGGTGGAGACGGCCGGGGTCAGCTCGTCGTCGCGGTGGTCCGGGGCCGGCCGCGCAGCCGGCGCCGGACGGACCGGGACACCAGAATCACCCGGTGCCGTGACGGAGGGACAGCCGCGGCGGTGCGCTGACGCATGGCCGGTCTCCCTCACTCGTCGAGGCGCGCGGCGACGGGTCGGCGGCGCGCGGTGTCGTGACGAGGATAGGGAAGGGCGCGCGGCCGCCGCACCGGGTTTTTCCCCCGCACCGGGGGGAGGTGACCGGGCGTCAGCCGGTGCCCGCCCCGGCCGGCCGGCGGCCGCTCGCGCCGGCCCCCGTCAGCCGGCGTCCGCCAGCGCGGAGCCGGTGTAGAGCCGGGAGACGACCTCGGGGAGCAGCCGTTCGGTCAGCCGGGGCGGCAGGGACTGCAGGACGGCCAGCACGGGGGCCATCCGCTCGGGCAGGGCGCCGTCGGCGGAGACACCGGCCACCTCCAGGGCGAGGGCGATCTCGGCCGGGCCGAGGCTGTCGGGGTCCAGGGCCGACGCCAGCTCCACCACGGCGGGGTCCACCGCGGCCGGGCCGAGGGCGCGGGCGCGGGCGGCGGCCGAGGCCAGCTCGGCCAGCAGTTCGTCGATCCGCCCGGGGGAGGCGACCGCCGCGGTCACCGTCAGGTGCACATTGGCCGGGGAGCCGGCCACGGCGGGCTGCGGCTGGAGATACCAGCCGCGCAGCCGCATCTCGTCGGCGACCACGAAAGGGTCGATCCCGGGATCGGCGGACGCCACCGCGACCAGTGAGGCCGCCGGCTCGCCGAGCACCCGCAGCCCGGCGATTTCCCCGATGCCGTCGATGAGCCGACGGGTCGCCCGGTGCACCCGCCGGGCCAGCTCGGTGTATCCGCCGGGACCGACCCGCTGGAGCACCGCCCAGGCCGCGGCGAGCGGGCCGGCCGACTTGGTGCCCTGCAGGGTCGCGTTGACCACCGGGTAGCCCGGCCAGGAGGCGTGCGCGAACCAGCCCTGTCGGCGCAGTTCGGCGTCCCGGAAGAGCAGTACCGACGCGCCCTTGGGCGTGTAGCCGTACTTGTGCAGATCGACGGAGAGCGAGGTCACGCCGGGCACCGCGAGGTCGAAGGCGGGCGGCGGCGCGATGTCCCGGGCCAGCCGCCGGTGCCCCAGATACCAGCCCCCGATGCACGCGTCCACATGGCACAGCACCCCGCGCTCGGCGGCGGCCGCGGCCACCTCGGCCACCGGGTCGATGACGCCGTGCGCGTAGGAGGGCGCCGAGACCACCGCCAGCGCGGTACGTCCGGTGAGCGCGGCGGCCATGTCGGCGGCGGCCACCCGGAAGGTCCGCGGGTCCACCGGCACGGTCACCGGGGTCAGGCCGAACAGCCGGGCCGCCTTGTGGAAGGCGGCGTGCGCGGTGGCCGGCAGCACGATCTCCGGCCGGGTCACCCCCCGGCTGCTTCGCGCGTGCTCCCGGGCGGTGAGCACGGCCAGCAGGCAGCTCTCGGTGCCGCCGCTGGTGAAGGTGCCGGCCGTTTCCGGGCCTCCGCCGAGCAGCG
>NZ_FMCH01000265.1 GCF_900091855.1 Streptomyces sp. DvalAA-14 | reverse complement strand
TTCGGGTGCGCCGGTGCCGGAGGCTTTGCTGCGGGCGGGCTTCCGCCGGGCGAGGGGTCGGCCGGACCCGTGGTGATTCCCGGTCGGCTACGGGATGTGTTCGGTTTCCTGCTCGGACTGGTAGCGGGTGCGCAACGCGCGGATGGCGCCTATCAGTTCGCGTTGCTCGGGGGCGCTGCCGCCGAACTCGTTTTCCAGGATGCGGGCGAGGACCCGGGCGTTGTTCGGGTGTTCGCCGGTGCTCTGGATGTGGCGGCGGTAGACGCCGAAGTACGCCTCGGACGGGGGCATGCCGTCAGGGAGTTGGAGGCCGGCCACCGGGTACGTCTCGATCTCGGGGTAGGCCGGGTCGGCGGAGTCCGCCGCGGGTTCGGGCTGGGCCGGCTGCTGGTACTGCTGCTGCGGGTAGGCGGCCTGAGCGGCCTGCGGGGGCTCGCGGAACTCCTGGGCGGAGCGGCCGTTGAAGCCGTTCTGGGCGGTGCCGTTGGCGCCGTTGGTGCCGACGGCGCCCAGCGGGCGGGTCCGGTTGGGGCCGGCCGGCACCCGCAACGACTCCTGGCGCTGCGGCTGTTGCTGGCGCACCTGCTGCGGTTGCGGCTGCGGTTGCTGCCGAAACGCCTGCGGCTCCGGCTCCGACTCGAACTGCCCCTGCGGGTAGTACGGATGGGACTGCGCCTGCGCCTGGGCCTGCTGCATCTGCTGGGCCGCGAACCACGGGCTGACGTCCTGCCCGGCTTCCTCGTACGGCGGCTGCTGCTCGTACTGCTGCTGCTCGAAAAGCCGGCGTTCGAACAACTGCTGCTCGTAGGCCTGCTGTTGCTGGAGGAACGCGGGGTCGTAGCCCTGCTGGTGCGTGGGCACCGGAGCCGATTCGGGCTCCGGCACCGGAGCGGCCGCGGGCGCGGCCCCGGGCGCCCCCTTCACCAGGCCGGCCGGTGCGACCGGTGCGATCGGTGCGGCCGCTGCGGCCGACTCCGCCTGCTCCTCGCGCGCCGGCTCCCCGTCCGAGGCGAACCCGGCCTCCAACTGCCGTATCGGCGAACCTATTTCGATCCCCGCCGCCTCGAGCCCCGCGTCCGCGGTCTCCGACAGCGGCACCCCGTACTTGGCCAGCCGCAGCGGCATGATCGCCTCGATCGGGGCCTTGCGGCGCCAGCCGACGCCGTACCGCGCCCGCAGCCGTGCCCGGTAGACCAGCCGGTCCTGCTCGCGCCGGATGACCTCCTCGTACGACCGCAGTTCCCACAGCTTCATCCGCCGCCACAGCTTGAAGGTCGGCACCGGGGCCAGCAGCCAGCGGGTGAGGCGGACGCCTTCCATGTGCTTGTCGGCCGTGATGTCGGCGATGCGGCCGATCGCGTGCCGGGCGGCCTCGACCGAGACCACGAACAGCACCGGGATGATCGCGTGCATGCCGACGCCGAGCGGGTCCGGCCAGGCGGCGGCGCCGTTGAAGGCGATGGTGGCCGCGGTCAGCAGCCACGCGGTCTGCCGCAGCAGCGGGAACGGGATGCGCAGCCAGGTCAGCAG
Organism: Streptomyces sp. DvalAA-14; assembly: GCF_900091855.1. Taxonomy (GTDB): domain Bacteria; phylum Actinomycetota; class Actinomycetes; order Streptomycetales; family Streptomycetaceae; genus Actinacidiphila. The sequence continues at coordinate 22,290 of NZ_FMCH01000265.1, read as the reverse complement.
CAGGTCGAGCGCGAGCAGCACGACGATGCCGGCGTCGACACCGATCGGGAAGACGTTCGCGAACCAGCCGAACCCCTTGTGCAGCGCGAGCGTGCGCACGGCGGCGTAGGAACCGGCGAAGCCGATTCCCGCGATGATCACCGCGCCGGTGATGACGATGGCGACCAATATCCGGTGCGTCCGGGTCAAACGTATCGCGGCCACCCGCGACCCCTCCTGCCGCTCTGCTCCTGTCCCCCGTAACTGGCTGCCCCAGACTGCCATACGGCGGTGAAGCCGTGGGCACCTGTTCGTCGGACATATGTACGGATAGCGGATGGGAGGGCCGGAAGTCCCGGCAGTTATTTATGTGTTGCAGGTTTCCCGGGGCGCCTGGACGGTTCTGTCCGGCGCCGCGCGCGCTATCCGGACAGACCGCCGGAGCCGCTCGCGGTGGCCTTGGGGGCGCCGCCCTTGGCCGAACCGGTCGGGGACGCGCCCGACGTGCCCGGCGTGCCCGAACTGCCGGAGCCGGCCGAGCCGCTCGCGCCGGCCGGCGCGCCCGGGTTGGCCGCCTGGACCGACGCCACCGCGTCCTTCGCGGCCCGCTCCGCCCCGCTGGTGATGGTGTGCGCGGTCGGGTTCTTCTTGCCCTCGAAACCCGCGCCGTCGAGCTCGACGATCAGCACCACGTTGCCGGTACGGGTCACCACCGTGGCGTTCTGCGAGGTGACATGGGCGACGGTGGCCCGGCCGCTGACCGCACTGGCCTGGTCGCCCACGCCCGCCACCGCGGAGGTGGTGAAGCCCTTGGCCGCGCCGAGTTGGGCGAGCTGATCGGCGTACCGCTTCTCGGCCTGGTCCTGGGCGCCGCCCAACTCCGCGGAGGAGGTGAAGCGCTGCAAGGTGACCGAGAGCCAGCGGTACTGGTAGCCGTCCTTGCCGTTGCCGGTCCAGGAGCAGCCGCCGCGCAGGCCGGCGTCGGAGGACTGGCTCTCGGTGCCGCCGGAGGACTTCGCCTTGGGCACCAGGGCGGTCACGGTGGCCTTCGTCACCGTCTTGCAGGAGGCCGGCAGGGCGCTGAACCTCGCGGGGGCGACCGCGGGAGCGGTCGTGCCCGGCGCGCTGCCGGCGGAATCACCGCCCCCGTCCTTCGCGCCGCTGTCGGAGGCGGAGCCCGAGCCGGAAGAGCATCCGGCGAGCAGCATCGCGGGCACGGCCGCACAGGCCAGCAGCCCGGCCAGGCGCGGGGCGGTGCGTCGACGTCGTTCCATGGGTCCCGGTGGTCCTTTGCTCGGATTCTGCTCGGCGGCGTACGGTCCGGCCTGCGGGCCCGCCGTACGGGGGTGGCGTACGGGTCCGGACCGGTGTCCCGCCACGCCCCGGTCGTACGACTGGCCATCCACCCTACGGGGTCCCCCCGGCGGCTCCGCGCGAGGACGGCCCCCGGCACGTCCTGGGCCCTGTCCGGGCCTAGGCCGTGTCTGACAAATCCCGCCTGCCCCGCGACGCCTGGCATGCGCGCTCGCTGCGTTGTCGGGGTCGTCCGAGTAGCCCACTACGAGGACACCCTCCCCCAGCTATCGCTGGGAGGTGCCCCCACCGCCTTGCGATCGCACGCACCAGACGCCGCGGGGCCCCGCCCTGCGGGCGGACGGCGCTATTTGTCAGACACGGCCTAGTGCTCGATCCTGCTCTCCAACTGCCCCGCCACCTGTTGGGCGCCTTTTTGCAGGTCGGCGCTGTCCGGGTCGTCGCCGCCCCGGGGCGAGGACTGGACGTAGGTGATGCTCACCACCACGTTCGCGGTGCGGAAGACCAGCGTCACGTCCCGGCTGGGTCCGCTCGCCGTGGTGGCCGGGCTCGCCGGGGCGTGCAGCACGTCGTTGATGAAGGCGGCGTCGCCGATGTTCGGGAGTTCGCGCGGCCGGACGTCCGGATTGCTACCGTCGCTGCCGGTCCCGGTGCTGGATCCGTCGCTGCTCGACCCCGACCCCGCCCCCGGCCCCGTGCTCGCTCCGCTGAGCGTGTCCGCCGAGGTGCCGCCGACCGCCGGCGGGCTCGTCGTCCCGCTGGGCGTGCCGGTGGGCGTCAGCTGGATCGAGGCCGCCGCCGCCCGCTGGTCGAAGTCCTTCTGGGCCTGCTCCTCGTCGCTGATCGCCGGGTCGTACGACACCACGCGTTCCACGTCGATGCTCAGCTTGTGGGAGACGCCCTGGGCGGTGGCCGCCTGCCACATGCAGCCGACCCGGCGGTCGGTGTCGTAGGTCAGGGACTCCTTGCCCGCGTAGTCCGTCGCGCCGGGGACGAGCTTCTTCAACGCGTCCGCGTCCACCGCGCTGCAGGGCTGGGGCAGCGTCTGGTACTTGCCGGGGGGGAGCGGGGAGGCGGTGGCGCCGTCGACCGCGGCGGACTTGCTGTCGGTCACCGGACTGTGGTCCGCGCCGCCGCCCGTGCAGGCGCCGAGAGCGGCCAGGGTGAGCGCGACGACGCCCACCGCCGCACCCGCGGAGACGGGCAGCCTTCGCGTAGACCGCACTGGGGCGGGCCCCTTCCTCGTCCTGTGCTTTGCCTGCTCATGGGCCGGATTCACCCGGACGTGGCAGACCGGCGGTAAACCCTTGGCGCGCGTGAGCGAGCCCTGGACACAATGTCTACCGCACGGCACGGGGAAACCGCCCGCCGGGGCGGATTAACGGGTGAGCGGGCCGTCGCCGGCTCGGTACGTCCGGCCGCCAGCGCGGCGCACATCACGTTTCTCGCGTTCATCAGATCTTCGGGGGGTTGGTCATGTCGTACACCGAGGTACCCGGCGTCCGGGTACCGATCCGGATGTGGGCCGACCCGGCCACCGTCGAGGGCGAGGCGATGCGGCAGCTCCGCAATGTCTCGTCGCTGCCCTGGATCAAGGGCCTGGCCGTCATGCCGGACGTCCACTACGGTAAGGGCGCCACGGTCGGCTCGGTCATCGCCATGCACGGCGCGGTCTGCCCGGCCGCGGTCGGCGTCGACATCGGCTGCGGCATGAGCGCGGTCAAGACCTCGCTGCGCGCCGACGACCTCCCGGGCGACCTGTCCCGGCTCCGCGGCAAGATCGAGCAGGCCATTCCGGTCGGCCGCGGCCTGCACGACGACCCGGTGGACCCCGGCCGCCTGCACGGCTTCCCGACCGGCGCCTGGTCCGACTTCTGGTCCCGCTTCGACGACCTCGCCCAGCCGGTGCGGTTCCGCGAGGAGCGCGCCGCGAAGCAAATGGGCACCCTCGGTTCCGGCAACCACTTCGTGGAGGTCTGCCTCGACACCGAGGACTCCGTCTGGCTGATGCTCCACTCCGGCTCCCGCAACATCGGCAAGGAACTCGCCGACCACCACATCGGCCAGGCCCAGAAGCTCCCCCACAACCAGGGTCTGGTCGACCGCGACCTGGCCGTGTTCATCTCCGACACCCCGCAGATGGCGGCCTACCGCAACGACCTTTTCTGGGCCCAGGAGTACGCCAAGCACAACCGCGCCATCATGATGGCCCTGCTCCAGAACGTGGTCCGCCGCGAACTCCCCAAGGCCCGCCCGACCTTTGACCCCGTCATCTCCTGCCACCACAACTACGTCTCGGAGGAGCGCTACGAGGACATGGACCTGCTGGTGACCCGCAAGGGTGCGATCAGCGCGGGCTCGGGGGAGCTGGGGATCATTCCCGGCTCCATGGGCACCGAGTCCTACATCGTCCGCGGCCTGGGCAATACGGCGTCCTTCAACTCGGCCTCGCACGGCGCCGGCCGCAAGATGTCCCGCTCCGCGGCCAAGCGGAAGTTCGGCGTCCGCGACCTCGAGGAGCAGACCCGGGGCGTCGAATGCCGGAAGGACTCCGGCGTGGTGGACGAGATCCCGGGGGCCTACAAGGCGATCGGCAAGGTGATCGAGCAGCAGAAGGACCTGGTCGAGGTGGTCGCCAAGCTGAAGCAGGTCGTCTGCGTCAAGGGCTGATGGTCGTCTGGGCAGGACGGGGCCGCGTGCCAGGAGTCGGCACGCGGCTCCGACCGCTCGCCGCGGAGCGTGGTCTGCCCACTGACGCGTCCGAGACCGTTCGCGCGGAGTTCGGGCGGTGGCCTGGTGAGGTGTTCGGAGCCACGTGGATCACGTGGGCCGAGGTGAAGCGGGTCGACTGGGACGAGCCGGCCGAGACCATCGACCGGCGGGTGCACCGCTACCAGCGAACCGCCGACGGGCTGCGCTACGTGGGTAAGGCCGTCTGGGACGCCGGGCATGCGGAAGCCCTCGGGACACCGGACTCGATCAGTGATCCGGTTGAGGGCTGGCCCGAGGGGACCGAGTGGACCGTCGGCGACACGGTCTTCCGCGCGCAGAAGATCCGCCGCAGGGACGCCGTCCAGCCGGGCGGAGAGTGGCAGCCGGTCTGGACGGCCATGGAGACACTGGCCTCACTGCACGGCGACGACAATGTGCGGCTCGTGGTCTGGTTCGACAACTGAGATGGGGACGATGACGGAGAGCGGCGACGTGCCCGACCTGGACGAAGACCTCTGTGCGACCGTCCGCGCGGCTGGTGCCGGTGCAACCTGGGGCGGCGCCGGTAACGGCCGGAGCTGGCTGAGATGAACACGTCGAGACGGTGCTTCCGGTACGTGGGGCCCGCGGATCTCAGCGCTGCCGCTCGGGCGGAAGGCGCGGCCGTAGGGATTCGCACGGGAAGCGATCTCGCTGCCTGGCTGGCGGTTCGGACCGAGGAGGAGCTGAGGGAGCCGTTCACCTTCGTGATCGGTCTCGACGGCATGCTGCGGCTGGCTCCGCGCCGGAGCGAACACGTGGCGTGTGCGGGCGGCGAACCTGTCTTGAGTGCGGGCGAGATCGCCTTCGCGCGCAGGGCCGGAGAGTGGGCAGTCGCTGAGATCAGCAACCAGTCGACCGGCTACTGCCCCGATGTCGCCTCGTGGCCGGCGGTGGCGGATGCGCTGGACCTGCTTGGACTGCGGCACCCGGAGGTCTTCACACACGAGGTGGTCTTCCGGCGCTGTCCGAGGTGTCAGGAGCACAATATCGTCCGGGAGGAGCACTTCGTTTGCGTCTTCTGCGACGCGGACCTACCAGCTGGTTGGAATATCGACCAGGTCACAGACCCAGAACCGTCGTAGCCCTGCAGACGGTCCGGCTGTCGGTGCCCGATGGGAGAGTGGCCGCCATGGGGACGGAAGAGTTCTGGGCGGTCATCGAGTCGGCACGCGAAGAGGGCAAGCCGTTCGACGAGGCGTTGGCGGACCGATTGGCCAGGCGTTCGAGGGGGGAGATCCTGGAGTTCCAGGAACGGTTCGACGAGCTGATGGACGCCGTCTACCGCTGGGACGTCTGGGCTGCGGCGTACCTCATCGGCGGCGGCTGTTCGGACGACAGCTTCATGGATTTTCGTGCCGGTCTGATCGCCTTGGGCCGTGACTGGTTCGAGACAGTCACGCGGCGCCCCGACGACCTTGCGGATCACCCGGCGGTCATCGGGGGAGTCGGGCTGTATGGCGAGGGCGTGGTGTTCGATGAGGATGCCCTCTACGCCGCCAGTGGGGCGTTCGCGCGTCTGTCCGGCGGTGACAGGGATGCCTTCTACGAGGCGTGGGACCTCTACCGGCGCTCCGAGGGCGTGGAGAAGAGCGCCGTGGACATGGGCGAGGACTTCGATTTCGACGACGCCGAGCAGATGCGTCGCCGGCTGCCGAGGCTCGCTGCGCTGTATCTCCCGCACCGGCAGATCCAGCCCTCGGGCGTGGTGTGACGTCTGCGTGAATCCCTGCCAGTGCTCGGCCGTGACCAGGAGCTCGATGACGCTCCGCAGTTGACCAGCGGTCACGGGCGGCGGCGTATCGGGTACAGGCTCAGGCAGAGACAAGTGATGTGCTGATGCGCGTAATGGCGCGCAGGATCTCGTCCCGGTTCTTCGCGCTCTTGATCCAAAGCGGCAGGCGGGCCACCAAAGTCATTTTCTGCCCGGTGTCGTACCAGGGCGCTCGTTCGCGTAGCGGCGCTTCGACGAACCGCCGAAGCAGATCGAGATGCTCCAGGTTGTACGCCCAGAGCCATCCATGAGGGTTTCAAGCTGTAGCCAAAGCGGCACGCCGAAGTAGGGATCCGTCGCGGGCTGAGCCGTGCCCCGGGAGAACGAAACGCGACCGCCGCTCGACACCCGTGATCGTCCGCAACTTCGGCAAATCAGACGCCGCGGCGTCCAGAATGTCGGTCGTGCACCCGCAGCCCCTTCGGGCGATGGCACAACGTGGGCGACTTTCGCGCAGTTCGGGCAACGCACGAGGATCAAACAGATGAAGTCGTACTCGGTGCTGCGCGGATCCCGGAACCGACCGGAGAGCGAGGCCATCAGGAGAGTATGCAACCGAGTGGCGGACCAGCCCATCCCAATTTCAACCGCTCTCCACCAACTCTCCGCTCGGTAACACGGAGTGCGGGGATTGCGGCGGCATCTTCAACGCGGCGAGCGAGTATGCGGCAGCGAACGCTCCCCGATGGGGCCGTGAAGTGCAGACACCACAACTACGTCTCGGAGGAGCGCTACGAGGACATGGACCTGCTGGTGACCCGCAAGGGTGCGATCAGCGCGGGCTCGGGGGAGCTGGGGATCATTCCCGGCTCCATGGGCACCGAGTCCTACATCGTCCGCGGCCTGGGCAATACGGCGTCCTTCAACTCGGCATCGCACGGCGCCGGCCGCAAGATGTCCCGCTCCGCGGCCAAGCGGAAGTTCGGCGTCCGCGACCTCGAGGAGCAGACCCGGGGCGTCGAATGCCGGAAGGACTCCGGCGTGGTGGACGAGATCCCGGGGGCGTACAAGGCGATCGGCAAGGTGATCGAGCAGCAGAAGGACCTGGTCGAGGTGGTGGCCAAGCTGAAGCAGGTCGTCTGCGTCAAGGGCTGAGTCGGAGGGTGGGGCGGTGCTGTGAGCCGGCGGCGTTACGTGGCCCGGGGTGTCCCGGGCGGCTACCGGGTCTGGGACAACAGGGGCCGGCGCTGGTGGGGAGACCTCTACGAGCTGTGTCCCGACGATCTCGTCGCAGAGCTGAACGGCGCCGCCGACCCGCAGCAACTCACGGCCCTGCTCAAGCGGTACCGGGCACTGAAACGATAGGCGGGTCCGACGTGTTGGGTCGGCTCGCCGTCGGGCCCCTCAATCCAGTGGACGGGTCGACACGCGCCCGCTTAGCGTCTCTCGCGTGAGTTCCCTGACCAGCGATGTCGACGAGTCCGACGTGACCGTCCGCTGCCAGGACAATCCGTCGGTCTCAGCGCGGTTCTGCGACCGGTTCAGCTTCGACCAGGACTCCGTGCACTACGCCTTCGAGCTGACGGCTCCCGGTCTTGCTGCGCGGGGCAACGAGGTCGTCGCCTGGATCTGGGACGACGATCTGGCTTCTTTCCTGGATGAACTGGCGGCGGATTTCCGAGGCTGGGACGGCGAGCGGATCTGGCACACCGACGACAGGGATCTGGCCGTCTCGGCGGTTTTCCGGTCGGGCGGTTACGTCGGCTTGACCTGGACCTTGCGACCCTGGCCGACGGCCGCTGGCGGATGGATTGCGTCGGTCACGACCTGGCTGGAGGCAGGCGAGGGGATGGGCGCCTTGGCATCCGAGGTCCGACGCTTCCTTGCCGGAGCGCAGCGGTGACGATCGGCCTGCGGGTGGCATGGGTCCTTGAAGGGCACGTCTGGGCCGGCTGCACCTTGGAAGACGGCCAAGGGGTGGCGGCGACTGGCGGACTGCGCCTGCTCGCGGGTCAGGTTTGAGGGTAAGGAACGTCTGCAGATACTGATCCAGGGTGGGATACAGGACTGGCAGGGGTTACCCATCTGTACGCGCGGTGTCGTAACCGGTTCATGAAGTCAATCTGGCAGATTCGCGAACCAGGAATCGACTCTGGGCTTGGGAATCACGGGGCCTTGCTGACGTCCGTGCTGGTTCGCGAAGCCTCCCCTTCGTAAGAGCCGACGGAGCCAGCAACTTTGATGACCGGGGTTGACCGCCCCGCACCGCCGTGCGTGGTGCGGAAGTGGGGCGGCGTGCCCATTGTCGCTTTCGGGTTAGCTGAAGCATGGGGCGGTATTTCGGGCTGTGCCGAGCCCTGTGGGCCCTCATCCTCACTTGTGGAGGCCAGGGAGTGTTTATTGGTGGCCGTACTCTGTCCTATGGGAGGGTCTGGGCTTCATTGCGCGCGGGCTTTACCCTATTTGTCGCTTTCTTGGCAGCTGGTTCAAGATAGCTTCCCGTGCTTGAAAATCTGCAGGTCACCAAGACTGCTCCCCGCACCCGCGGGGATGGACCCAAGCTCGGCGAGGCGATGCGGTCCAAGGACGGCTGCTCCCCGCACCCGCGGGATGGACCCACCTTTGCGAGCCAGCGGAGGTGCGCAGCGACTGCTCCCGGCGCCATCCTGCGCAACGCGGCCGCCCACCGCCCATGCCTGGTCAACCCTGCCCAAATTTGCCATAATTTGATCGTTTCGCGGAAGTTGCCCTGCCATGCCCTCGGGCCGTGTTGAATGACCGCCGTGCGCGACGACAGGAACGAGCCCGCAAACCTCGGCGATCGCCTGGTGGGAGCTGCCAGGACCGTGTGGGCGAAGCACGACCGGACCACGGAGAAGTGGCTGCCGCTGTGGCGCCACATGGCGGACAGCGCCGCCGTGGCCGGGCTGCTGTGGGACCAGTGGCTGCCGCGCAACGTGAAAGGACTGATTGCGGAACCGCTACCCGGGGGAGACAACGACGGGCGGCGGCTCGCCGTATGGCTGGCGGGGACCCACGACATCGGGAAGTGCACGCCGGCTTTCGCTTGCCAAGTGGAGGAACTGGCCCACGTGATGAGCGGCGCCGGCCTCGGAATGCGCACCCGGAAGCAGTTCGGCGACGACCGTCGGATGGCGCCGCACGGGCTTGCCGGCCAAGTGCTGCTGCAGGACTGGCTGGAGGAGCGGCGCGGGTGGACGCGCAGAGCGTCGGCGCAGTTCGCGGTCATGGCCGGGGGTCATCACGGGGTGCCGCCGGATCACACCCAGATCCACAACCTGGATGCACATCCTGAGCTGCTGCGAACGCCGGGACCGGCGGAGGCCGTGTGGCAGCGTGTGCAGATCGAATTGCTGGACGCCTGCGCCCAAGCTTTCGGTGCGGACGATCGACTCGCCGACTGGCAGAAGGTAAAGCTGCCCCAACCGGTCCAGGTGCTGCTCACAGCCATCGTCATCGTGTGCGACTGGATCGCCAGCAACCCGGACCTCTTCCCGTATTTCCCCGAGGATCGCCCCCTCGGCGAAGCCGAACGGGTTGCTGCGGCGTGGCAAGGACTACGGTTGCCGCCGCCTTGGTCACCTGCTGAACCGGCCGCAGACGTGGCCGAGTTGTTCGCCGCGCGCTTCGCGCTGCCGCCCGGTGCGTCGGTGCGGCCCGTGCAGGAGCAGGCCGTGGCCATGGCCCGCAGCATGGCGCAGCCGGGAATGCTGATCATCGAGGCGCCGATGGGGGAGGGGAAGACCGAGGCGGCGCTCGCGGTGGCGGAGGTGTTCGCCGCCCGCTCTGGTGCCGGTGGGTGCTACATCGCGCTGCCGACGATGGCGACGAGCAACGCCATGTTCCCGCGGCTGCTGAGCTGGCTCGACCGCCTTCCGACCTCGGTGTCCGAGAACCCCCGCGCGTCCCCGTCCTCCCCCACCGGCGAGCGCTCGGTTCTGCTGGCCCACGCCAAGGCCGCGCTCCAGGAGGATTACGCCGTCCTGATGCGGGACAGCCACCGCACCATCGCCGCTGTGGACGCGTACGGCGATGACGAACGCCCGGCCATGACGACTAGGAAGGCTGGCTCTGCCCAAAAGCTCGCCTCGGCTGACGTCATCGCGCATCAGTGGTTACGCGGGCGGAAGAAGGGACTCCTCGCGTCCTTCGCTGTCGGCACGATCGACCAGCTGCTGATGACCGGCCTCAAGAGCCGCCATCTGGCTTTGAGGCATCTGGCCATGGCCGGCAAGGTCATTGTCATCGACGAAGTGCACGCCTACGACGCCTATATGAACACCTACCTCGACCGCGTGCTGTCCTGGCTGGGTGCGTACCGGGTTCCCGTCGTGGTGCTGTCGGCGACTCTTCCCGCCCGTAGGCGGCAGGAGTTGGCTGAGGCGTACACCGCCAAGGGCGCCAATGGAGTCGCGAGCGCCGCTGGTTATCCGCTCCTGACGGCAGTGACGCACGATGGTGACCCCGAAACGGCGTCGCCCCCTGCCTCCGGCCGCCGTACGGATGTGCAAGTGGAGCAACTGGCGGACGACGAGACAGTGCTCGCCGACCGCCTGGCCCAGGAATTGGCGGACGGTGGTTGCGCGTTGGTCGTCCGCAACACCGTCGACCGGGTGACGGACACGGCGGCCGTCCTTAGGGAAAGGTTCGGTGCCGAGCACGTCACTGTCGCCCACGCTCGCTTTATCGATCTCGACCGCGCCCGCAAGGACGCTTCACTGCTGACCCGTTTTGGACCCCCCGGCCGCGACGGTAAGTCACCGCACCGTCCAGCGAGGGCGCATATTGTGGTCGCCAGCCAGGTCGCCGAACAGTCACTGGATGTGGACTTCGATCTGTTGGTGACCGACCTGTGCCCGGTCGATCTGCTGCTGCAGCGGATGGGTCGGCTGCACCGCCACCCGCGAGGCGAGCAGCAGGGCGACCGCCCGCCTCGCCTGCGACAGCCTCGCTGTCTGGTGACCGGCGTCGACTGGCTGACAGAGCCCGTCCCCACGCCGGTGCGTGGATCGAGGACGATCTACGGCTTGTACCCGCTGCTGCGTTCCCTCGCCGTCCTCGCCCCTCATCTGGGCAGGTCCGGCCGCCCGGGCCGCCCGGTACGTCTGCCGGAGGACATCAGCGCGCTGGTCCAGCGCGCCTATGGCGTGGATGAGCTCTGTCCGCCGCAGTGGGAGGAGACCGCGGGCCCGGCCCGAGCCCTTCACGAGCAGGCCCGTGTCGAGCAACAGAAGAAGGCCGAAGTCTTCCGGCTGGACGAGGTGCGCAAGGCGGGTCGACCGCTGATCGGCTGGATCGATGCCGGAGTCGGGGACGCGGACGACAGCCGGGCCGGACGTGCGCAGGTCCGCGACAGCCGGGAGAGCCTGGAAGTCCTGGTCGTGATGCGACGGGCCAACGGCACACTGTGCACCCTGCCTTGGCTGGACAGGGGTCTTGGCGGCTTGGAGCTGCCGACCGACGCCGTGCCGGCCGCTCGCGCCGCCCGGGCTGCCGCCGCGAGCGGACTGCGACTTCCGTACCACTTCTCCTTCCCCGAGAGGCTGGATCAGGCTCTCGCTGAGCTGGAGGAGCTGTACATCCCGGCGTGGCAGGAGAAGGAGAGCCACTGGCTCGCCGGGGAGCTGATCCTCGCGCTCGACGAGGAATGTCAGACCCGGCTGGCAGGGTGGGATCTGGCTTACGACCCCGAAGAGGGCCTGCTGGTGAGCCGGGACAAGCAGCCGCGCAAGAGGAAGGAGGAGGCGGTGCGAATGCCCGAGGTGCCGTCCTTCAACCTGACGAACCGCTCGTGGTTACCAGTTCGGTTCACTGACGGTTCGGAGCGCGAACTTTCTCTGCTGGAGGTCTTCGACCAGGCCCGTGGCATTCGGCGACTCGTCGGAGATCTGCCGACCCAGGAGTTCGCCCTGGTCCGCGTGCTGCTGGCGATCCTCCACGACGCCTTGAGCGATGGTCCGGAAATGGGTCCGGCGCCGGCGGACATCGACGCATGGGAGGAGCTGTGGCTGGCCGAGGCGCCCTTCGCGGCGCCGGTCGCCGACTACCTGCACCTCCACCGTGACCGCTTCGATCTGCTGCACCCGCAGCGCCCGTTCTTCCAGGTCGCCGGGCTGCATACGGCCAAGGACGAAGTCTTCTCCCTCAACCGCATTGTCGCCGACGTGCCCAACGGCGAACCGTTCTTCAGTATGCGGATGCCCGGCGTCGACCGGCTCGGCTTCGCGGAGGCGGCCCGATGGCTGGTACATGCCCAGGCGTTCGACCCGTCCGGCATCAAGTCGGGAGCGGTGGGCGATCCCCGGGTGAGGGCAGGCAAGGGCTATCCACTGGGTGTGGGCTGGGCGGGCAACCTCGGCGGCGTCCTGGTCGAGGGGGACACCCTTCACGAGACCCTGCTGCTCAATCTCGTGGCGGCAGATACGGCGCACCAGCGTTTCGGTGACGGTGACCGGCCCGCCTGGCGAACGGCGCAGCCCTGCGGGCCGGCCGAGGCCGACGACGTCGCCCTGCGACCGTACGGGCTGCGGGACCTGTACACCTGGCAGTCCCGTCGCATCCGGCTCCACCACGACGCCGACGGTGTGCGCGGAGTGGTGCTGTCCTACGGCGACCGCCTCGAACCGCACAACAAACAGGGATACGAGCCCATGACGGGCTGGCGTCGCAGCCCCGCACAGGAGAAGAAGCGCGGCGAGCCGCAGGTCTACCTGCCCCGGGAACACGACCCGGCGCGGATGGCGTGGCGCGGTCTACGGGGACTGTTGAGCGATCGAGAGCAGGGAAGCGAGCAGCGACAGGACGGGGCGGACTACCTCAGGCCGAGGATCGTGGAGTGGGTCGCTCGGCTGACGACAGAGGGCTTTCTGCCACGCGGGCATCTGATCCGCACCCGGATCATCGGGGCGAAGTACGGCACCCAGCAGTCGGTCGTCGACGAGGTGGTGGACGACGGGGTGCTCATGCCCGTCGTGCTCCTGCACGAGAGTGATCCGCGGTGCGGACAGACAGCACTGGACGCCCTGAAGGACGCGGAGGAAGCCGTCATCGCGCTCGGCAGCCTCGCGACCGACCTCGCCGCGGCCTCGGGGTGCGATCCCGAGCCCCGGAAGCAGGCCGCACTCGACCTCGGCTTCGGCACCCTCGACACCCCCTACCGTCGGTGGCTGCGCGACCTCGGTACGGCCGCCGAACCGGCCGGACACCGTGACCGCTGGAAGCGCGACCTGCGCCGGCTCGTGGGCGACCTGGGGACCGCACTGCTGGATGACGCCGGACTGACCGCATGGGAGGGACGCGTCGTGGATTCCCGTGGAGGACCACGCTGGCTGAACGACGCGGCGGCCGATCTGCGCTTTCGCACCAGGCTGAACCGGCTCCTGGCCACCGGTACCGACGGCGCCCCTGAGCCGCCGCCCGCTCAACCCACCCCAGTGGAGTCGCCGGTATGACCACCACCCTCTCCGCGGCCGATACCGCCAGTGCCAGTGGCGCCGCAGCGGCGGCCGGCCCGTTGCAGGCCACCCTCGGTCCGGTGGGCGCCGCCGTCCACCAGCACATCAGCAGATTGCAGCGCGGCTATCTCGACGACCGCAGTGATGCCGTCGGCTCCCTGGCCCGGCTGCGGCGCGGCATCGGCCGCCCTGCCGGTGAGACCCCCGACCTGTGGGGGCTGACCGGCACCGAGCCGCTGTACCAAAGGTGGGAGCACGGTGACCTCACCGAAGAAGCGATGCGCTGGGCCGAGGAGGCGGCGCACGCCGCAGTCACTTTGTGGTCCTTGCACCAGCAGTCCCACCACACCGCCCGTATGCACCGTAGGCCCGGTCCGGAACTGGGCGCCGCCGTCCGCCGCTTGCACCCCGGGGTCGAGATCGACGAGCCGACGCGCAAGCGCTTCGTCCGGGCCGGCACCGCCGCCACACCCGCGGTGCTCGCCGGACGGCTGCGCGACCTCGTACTGCTGCTGCGCCGCGAAGCGATCCCCCTCGATTACGGGCTCCTCGCCGATCAGCTCTACGCCTGGCAGCGGCCCGGCGGACCCCAGTCGGTACGACGCTCGTGGGGTCGCTCCTACCTGGCGGCCCGCCGGCCCGCATCCGACGGCGGCGCGGCAACGGCTGGGCAGAGCGCGCCGGAAAACCCTGACACCACCACCCCGGAGGACGACGCCCCGTGAGCCGCACCATCATCGACGTGCACGTTTTGCAGACCGTGCCGCCGAGCAATCTCAACCGCGACGACACCGGAACGCCGAAAACCGCCGTGTACGGCGGGGTGCGCCGAGCCCGCGTCTCCAGTCAGGCGTGGAAGAGGGCGACCCGCCGGGCGTTCCAGGACTTACTGGACCCGGCCGACCTCGGCGTCCGCACCCGCCGGGTGGCGGAGCTGCTGGCTGAGCGGATCACCGCCGTGGATCCTTCCGTGGACGGCGCCCAGGCCCTCGCACTGGCGGCGGAGACGCTGCACGTCGCGACCGGCTCCAAAATCGAGGTGCCCCGCAGGAAGGCAGAGAGCGCGAAGAAGAAGGGCGAGTCCGAACCGCCTCCTGAGTCCTCCTACCTCATGTTTCTCAGCTCGCGCCAACTCGACGGCCTGGCCCTCCTCGCAGTCGCGGGGGGCGATGACATCAAGACGTATCTGAAGGTGAAGGAGAACAAGGACAAGGCTCGGGAGGTCGCGGACACCCGGCACTCGGTGGACATCGCGCTCTTCGGCCGGATGGTCGCCGACTCCGCCGACATCAACGTCGACGCCGCGGCCCAGGTCGCCCACGCCATCAGCGTGCACCAGGTCGAGAACGAGTCGGACTACTACACCGCGGTGGACGACAAGAACGAGAAGGACGAGGAGTCGGGTGCCGGCATGATCGGCACGGTCGACTTCAACTCCGCAACCCTTTACCGCTATGCCGCTCTCGACGTGGACCGGCTGCGCGACAACCTCGGCGTCGGCCTGCGCCCCGACGAACCCCTCGACGAGCCGGTACGCAGGGCGGTCCGGGCCTTCCTCCAGGGCTTCGTCGCCTCCATGCCGACCGGAAAGATCAATACCTTCGGCAATCACACCCTGCCCGAGGCAGTGGTCGTCACCCTCCGCTCGGCCCGCCCGATCAGCTTTGTCTCCGCCTTCGAGGAACCCGTCCTCGCCCCGCAGAACGCCGGCGGCCACCTGCGCGGTGCCTGCTCCCAACTGCTGGCATACGTCTCCGACATCGAGAAGGCGTACGAGGTCACCGGCGACCCGACCTGGGTCCTGCGGGTGGGTGCGGCGACCGAACCGCTGGCAGCCCTCGGCACCGAGGTCACCCTCGGCGGGTTGCTGGACGCGGTGGGCACCGCGGTTGCGGACCGGCTGGAGGGGTCGGCGCCGAAAAGCGTGGAGCGTCGGGCATGAGCGGAGGCACCACCAGCGTCCTGACGCTCCGCCTCGCGGGGCCGCTCCAGTCCTGGGGCGCTTCGTCCCGCTTCGCGCGGCGCACGACGGAGCGCGCACCCACCAAGAGCGGCGTGCTGGGCCTGCTCGCCGCTGCCCAAGGCCGGGACCGTGGCTCGGACATTGCCGACCTGGCCGCGCTCACCTTCGCCGTCCGGCTGGACCAGCCGGGCACCCGGGTACGCGACTACCAGACGGCGCAGCACGGGGACACGGGCAAGCCCATGCCGGTCTCCGAACGCTTCTACCTCTCCGATGCCGTCTTCGTCGCCGCCGTCGAGGGCGACGAGGTACTGATCGACGCGCTGTACGCCGCGGTCCGGTCTCCGGCGTACCTGCCGTTCCTCGGCCGCCGCTCCTGCCCGCCCTCCCGGCCGATCGACCTCGGTGTCCATCGCGGCGGCCTGTGGCGGGCCTTGGCAGCCGAACCCTGGCAGGCGTCCACCTGGGTCCAGCGCCGCAGGGCCCGCGAGGACCGCGTCGAACTGGAGGTGATCGCCGACCTGCCGGCCGGCGACGGCCCCGGTGACGCGGTACGAGACCAGCCGATCAGCTTCGACCCACGCCACCGCCGGTACGGCCTGCGCAGCCTGCATTCGCGGGCCGTCGCCGTCGTCAATCCGCTGAGCGCTCCCCGCCGGGCCTTCGTCCCGCCGAAACACGATCCGATGCGGCTACTGGAAGACTGACGATGTTTCTGACCCGATTCCGCGTCAACACCGCTCGTATGGGTGCCCGCCGGCTGCTCAACTCGCCCCAGAGCCTGCATGCCGCCGTGATGGCGTCCTTCGCCGAGAAGCCCGATCACCGGGGCGATGGCCCCAGGGTGCTGTGGCGCCTTGACCAGCAGTCCCGCAGCGAAGTGCTGCTCTACATCGTCAGCCCGCAGCAGCCCGACCTCACCCATCTGGTGGAACAGGCCGGCTGGCCGACGACCGGCAATTGGCTGACCGCCCCCTACTCGCCCTTCCTCGGGCGGCTCGCCACAAACGACACCTGGGCCTTCCGGCTGACCGCCAACCCCGTGCACAGCATCCGGCGCCATGCCGCGGAGCCGACGAAGCGCACCGCCCACGTCACGCCGCGGCACCAACTGGACTGGCTGCTCAAGAGGCAGACGGACGCCGGCTTCGCCGTCGTGGAGAAGCCGGAACCCAGACCGGACGGCCTCGACGGTCCCTGGCACGAAATCGTCGTCCACGACCGGCGCGACCTCGCCTTCGGCAAGGAGGACGATTCCGACGGGCGCCCGCACAAGGTGACGCTGACGCGCGTCACGTACGACGGGCGGCTGCGTGTCCTCGACCCCGACGCGCTGCGCCGCACCCTTACCGTCGGCCTGGGCAAAGCCAAGGCGTACGGCTGCGGGCTCATGACGCTGGCTCCGGCGGAGTAGCCGGTGAGCACCGTCAGCCGGCGCCCAGCCACCAGCCCCCGACAACTCACCCGCGTCGGCGACCGACTGTCCTTCGTCTACCTCGAACGCTGCGTCGTGCACCGCGACGCCAACGCCATCACCACCGAAGACGCCGACGGCATCACCCACATCCCGTCGGCGACCATCGGCACGCTGCTCCTCGGCCCGGGCACGCGGATCACCCATCAGGCCATGGCCGTTCTGGGCGAGAGCGGCGCCGTGGTGGTGTGGGTCGGTGAGCACGGCGTACGTTTCTACGCGGGCGGCAGAGCACTGAACCGGTCCTCCACCCTCGTCGAGGCCCAGGCGGTCGCCTGGTCCAACCAGCGAACCCGGCTCGACGTGGCCCGAGCGATGTACCGCCTGCGCTTCCCCGACGAAGACCCCGCCGGATGCACCCGCCGCCAACTGCTCGGCCGCGAGGGCGACCGCGTCAAGCGCTGCTACGCCCAGCACGCCGCCCGCACCGGCGTCCCTTGGCGAGGGCGCCGGTTCACCCCCGGCGACTTCGGCTCCGGGGACGCGCCGAACCAGGCCGTGACCGCCGCTGCCCAGTGCATGTACGGGATCGCCCAAACTGTGGTGGCCGCTCTGGGCTGCAGCCCGGGCCTCGGCTTCGTCCACTCGGGCCACGAACTCTCCTTCGTCCTGGACGTCGCCGACTTCTACAAGACCGACATCGGCATCCCGATTGCTTTCGAGGTGGCCGCCGAAGGCCCCGAGGACATCGGCCCGCGTACCCGGCGAGCACTCCGCGACAGGATCAACAGCACCGGTCTGCTCGACCGGTGTGTCAATGACATCCAGGCGCTGCTTGCGCCTGCGGACGTCAGCCTCCCTGATGACGGCGACCACGTCGCACTGCTGTCCGACCGGGGAGCGGAGGTAGCAGCTGGCCGCAACTACGGCGACGACGCGCGCCGCCAGGACGCTCAGGCCCAGGACATCCAAGTGCAGGATGCCTTGGCGCGGGACGGTGTCGTCTGGTGACGGTCATCGTCCTCACGCACTGCCCTGTCGGCCTGCGGGGCTTCCTCACCCGCTGGCTGCTGGAGATTTCCCCCGGCGTTTTCCTGGGCAACCCCTCCGCACGCGTTCGCGACGCCCTCTGGGACGAGGTCCGCCAGTACGCCGGCAACGGCCGCGCTCTGCTCGCGTACTCCACCAACTCCGAGCAGGGCTACACCTTCCGCACGCACGACCACAAATGGCACCCTGTCGACCACGAGGGCCTGACTCTCATCCTTCGCCCTGCCGAGCGCTCCGCTACCGAAAGCGAGTCTCCTTCACCAGGCTGGAGCAAGGCATCCAAGCGCCGCCGCTTCGGAAATGGGGCGCCGTAAGCGTTTCCCTGGGGGCTGCTGTGCGGGGGCCCCCACCCGGCCTTCCGGTCAGGTGTGTTGCCGGGGGCGGGGCCGCAACGACCTTTTCGTACTGCACGCTGCGATCACCAATCTCGGGCGGCTACCGCAGGGTTGTCGTCTGCATCTCCCGGCCGTCAGCGTCTGATGCTCCGGCCATCCGTCGGGTCATCCTCGCCCGGCCCGACGGAGCAGAGGCCTGGCCGTGCGCGTGCGCATAGCCTGTGACATGGGCGACTTTGAGCGTGCCAGCTGCGGAGTCGTTTTGCGGTGTATGTGCGTTTCTCTCATCCTTGCTGAAACAGGCGTCGCCCTTTGACAAAACCACAGCTCACGGAGCCCGCTCCCCGCGCCCGCGGGGATGGACCCCCGCTCATCAGCAGACAGGCCGGACGGTTGAGCCGCTCCCCGCGCCCGCGGGGATGGGACCCGTGCGGATGCGTTCGCGCCAGGACCAGGACGACCGCTCCCCGCGTCGGCGAGGATGAGTCCCATTCCGCTCCCGGCTCGTTGATTTATAGGCTGCTCCCTACGTCTGTGGGGATGACCCCAATTAAGTGGGCGGGGTTCTCGCCCGGCTGAGTTGCTCCCCGCACGCGCGGGGACGTTGTCGGCTCGTCAAGGACCCTCTGCGGCCGGTACACCACCGGCCGCAGAGGGTTGCGTCATTTCGAGCGGACGAGGGCGATCTCACTGTTCGTTGTACGCCATGCCCCCGGCGACCCAGTTCCTAATTGAGTCGAGCCTCTGGTGATCCAGGGCCGCACCGCGTTCACGAGGGGCCCAAGATGGCACGAGATCTCGGACAAGCACCTCCCACTTAATTGTTCCCGTTGCTCGTAGGCGGATCGGCCGTTAGAGAGATCGGGTGCGGCAAAGGGCCACGTCTGAGGCTTTGCGGAGGTTGCTTTGAGTGAGGACGATGGAGACCACGGGTCAGCTTGGTGGCGGAACCCGGCCTGGTGGCAGGTCGGCTTGGCAGTGTTCAGCCTTCTGAAGGGGATCTTGCGCATCTGGCGATGAACTCTCCTGATCGGGGCTGCTGTTCGGGCTGTGCGGACGGCGTCACGCGTGGGGCTAGGGAGCGGCAGGGCCCGGTGACATGAAGACGGCGACGATGTCCTTTCCGGTCGGGCTCGGCACCACGATCACGTTGGCGGCGAGGGCGCGGACGAGGATGAGGCCGCGACCGTCGACACTGTCCGGGTCGGCGTCCCGCTCCTGCGGTAGGCCCGGATCGTCGTCGTGGACGACCACCACCACTCCGCCCGCTACGCGTTGGACGAGACAGTGACCCGCCTTCAAGCCGCCGTCCTCGACCGCCGGCGCGGCGTGTCGCATGACGTTGGTCAGCAACTCGGCGACGGAGAGCCCGATGTCCGGCGCCAACTCGTCCAGGCCCCAGAGACGGACGTTCTCCATCGCGATCGTCTTGGCGTGGTGGATGGATTTCGCCGACAGATCCAGCTCGATCAGCAGCTGTCCGGGACCGCTCTGCGCCATGCTGCGTGCGTCGGGCGATGCGGCTTCAAGAAGGTTCGTCATGGCAAGTCCAGTTCGTTGCCCGGAAACCCGTCCCCGGGCCCCCGGCTGCGGTGTGTACTGGTTCAGCAGCGGTCAGCAACCATTGAGACAGCGCGCGAGCCGAGCGTGCAGAGGGCGATGCGGATACCAGCAGCTATCCGCATCGGGAGGCAGGAGGGCGTATGCCGCAGCCGGAGAGGATCCTCGACCCGACCGCATCCCCCGAGGCGTGGTTCGGCCACGAGATCCGCCTGCGCCGCAAGGCACGCGGCTACAAGACCGCTGGGGCGTTGGCCGCCCATGTGCAGGTCAGCGTCGATGTGGTGTTGAAGGTCGAACGCGGCGAATACCGCTGCCCGCAGGACCTGGCGGCGAGGCTGGACGAAGTCCTCGAGACGGACGGGCTGTTCGCCCGCGCCTGGGGGATGACGTTCGGGGATGCGGATAAACGACCGGTTGATGCGGACGGAACGCCTGCTCGCCGGGGTGAGCGAACCCGCGGGACACAAGGGGGGCGCATGCTGGGAGCAGGTGACCCAACTGCACTGATCAGGAGTCCTGACCCTGTGGAACGTCGCGCCTTCCTCGCTGTCGGCAGCCTTGCCGCCCTCGCTCCGCTGGAGCTGACCCGTCTCCTCATGCCCGTCGGGCCACCGCCGGTTCCCGAACGGATCACCCGCAACGAGATCGACCAGCTCCTCGACATCGCCGGTGGCCTGCAGGGCTGGGACAACGCGCATGGCAGCGGTGGCCTGGTCGGGGAGTTGGCCGGCAACTGCATGCGCTGGGCGGTGAGTCTGCTGTCCGCCGATTGCCCGGCCGCGCTCCGATCGGACTTCCTGGCTGCTGTCGCCCGCCTGGGACTCGTCGCCGGCACCTCGCAGTTCGACATCTGCCGGCACGAGGAAGCCCGGGTCGCCTTCAAAGTCGCGGTGGAGTGCGCCGAGGAGGGCAAGCACTGGCACCTTCGAGCCAAGGGTTACTCCTTCCTCGCTCGTCAGGCGATCTGGATCGGCGACGGTGACGACGGGCTGACAAATGCGGAGAAGGGTCTCGTCCGATCCGACCGTCTGACCGCGTCGGAACAAGCGATGCTGCACACCGCGCGGGCCAGGGCCTTCGCCAAGCTGCGCAACGTCCAGGAGACGCTGGCCGCAGTCGGCGCGGCCGACGATGCCTTCGCCCAGCGGCGCCCCGAGAACGACCCGCCGTGGATGGCCTACTACGACGAGACCCAGCACAACGGGGACACGGCGCATGCGCTGTGGGATCTCTCGGTCGGAGTGGACGGCCACAATCCGACGCCCGCGGCGGAGCGGTTCCGCACCGTCGTACGCGGTCACGCACCGGCCTTCGTCCGCTCCAAGGCGATCTCGTGCACCAAGTTGGCCGCTCTGGTCATGCTCAAAGGGGATCCGCGAGAGGCCGCGGCGATCGGACATCGCGCCCTGGATCTGGGCGGAGGACTCACCTCGCGCCGGGCTTCAGAGGATCTGCGCGAGTTGGGAGGCTTCGCGTCACGGCACCCGAAGGTCCAGGAGGCGCTCGCGTTGCGCGAAAGGATCAGCGCTGGCTTGCCGTCATGACGAACGCGTCGGAGCTCGCCCGCGCCGCTCTCGACGAAGCCTGCGTGGCGGTCGGTATCGATCCGCGGGGCGCCGAGCCCGTACGGATCGCCGAGAATCAGATATGGCGCGTCGCCGGGGTGATCGTGCGGATCGCCCCACCGGATCGTCTCGCCACCGCCCTGCGAGAGATTCGCGTCGCCCGATGGCTCGCCGACAACGGTATTCGCGCGGTCCGTCCCCTTCCGGTCGACCAACCTCTGGAGAGGGCAGGGCACGTCGTGACCCTGTGGGAGGAAGTCCCGGCCCACACCCACGGCTCGATCGCCGATGTTGCCCTGGCTCTTCGTGAGCTCCATGCCCTGCGGCCACCCGACTTCGACATCGGCCGCCTGGATCCCCTCGTGCGCATCCGGGACCGGCTCTTCGCCGCCACCTCCCTCTCGGACGACGACCGCCGCTGGCTCCTGGCCCTGCACGACGAACTGGCGGACGGCTGGGCGTCGGGGTCACCACCCGGGCTGCCCGAGAGCGCGGTCCACGGCGACGCCTGGCCTGGCAACATCGTCCGCGTCGCGGGCAGTCATTTGATGATGGACCTCGAACGCTTCTCCCTGGGCCCACCGGAATGGGACCTCACCTCAACCGCGGTCCGCGCCAGGACCACCGGCGCTGTGACCGAAGACGAGTACGCGCGATTCTGCGCTCTTTACGGCCACGACGTCACTGGCTGGCCGGGCTACGAACTCTGCGCCCACACGCGTGAATTGCGCATGGTTACGTACGCCGCGCAGCACGCGGCCTCGCATCCCGAATGGCACGGGCAAGCTCAATACCGCGTGGACTGTCTGCGTGGCCGGTGGGGGGCCCGGCCTTGGAAGTGGACGGGGATTCTTTGAGGGGGTGTCCATTTTAGTAGATCTGCGGAGTATGGGATTTCTGTCAATTTCTTGGAAAGTGGTCAGAAAGGGGCCGGGCGTCCGGTGAGCCTGCAGGTCGGCAAGACTGCTCCCCGCACCCGCGGGGATGGACCCCACGGGGGACGTGTCGGTGTAGGCGTAGAGCGCTGCTCCCCGCACCCGCGGGGATGGACCCGGGTCAACGTCCGTCCGACCCAATGGGATCAACTGCTCCCCGCACCCGCGGGGATGGACCGGCATGGTGATCGGAGGTTTCCCGGTCAAGGTGCTGCTCCCCGCACCCGCGGGG
>NZ_FMCH01000096.1 GCF_900091855.1 Streptomyces sp. DvalAA-14 | reverse complement strand
GGCCTTCGCGGTGTCGGCGGCCTTGTGCTGGGCCTCGGCCTGGCCGGCCAGCGCGTGTGCCACGGCGGCGTTCACGTCGAGGGCCTGGCTCAGTGCGGTGGGCGGCGCGGCCGCGGCGGGGGTCTGCCCGGGCGAGGCCATCGCCGAGGCGCCGAGGGCGCCGGCCGTGGTCAGTACGGCGACACCGGCGAGGGTGGCGGCGGTGCGTCCGGAACGGACGCGTCGGTGCTTCCCGCGGGAAGCGGGCAGGACTTTGAACGCCATGAGGAGGCGTCGCTCCTTTCCTTCCTTCTCGCCTACCGGGTTAGCTGACGGGTTCGGAGCAGGAAGGTCTCCTACGGGGCATCCGCCGGCCTCGGCGGGTGTCCCCGATTCACCCCATGGGACGGAACCCCTCCGGCGCGGCCGATGCGGCGGCAGGAGGGTTGGGTCCCCGGCTCCCCTCGCGGGGACTCGGCGATGTACGGGTGCGCCCGGCGGAACCGGACGCGGCTGCCCGGTGCGGGCAATGTCGGCTGACGCTAACCGGACAGTTGACCGTAGGACAAACAGATCAGCCGATATGTTGCGGACGCCACACACCGCCCGTCGGTACCCAAAACGCCCGGAACCCCGGTGCCGTCCAAGGCCACCGGGGTTCCGGGCGGGTGCCGGACGCGTACCGCGCCCGGCCGGCTCAGGTGACGACCGTCACCGGCCCGATGCCCAGCTCGCGGACCGGATCGGCGATCGAGGCCGCGTCGCCCACCAGTACCACCACCAGCCGGTCCAGCGGGAAGGCGTTGACGACCGCGGCGGTCGCCTCGACCGTGCCGGTGGCCGCCAGCCGGGCGTACAGCTGCGCCTGGTAGTCGTCCGGCAGCTGCTGCTCGACCTGGTCGGCGAAGGTGTCGGCCACCGCGGCGGCCGTCTCGTAGCGCAGCGGCGCGACCCCGACCAGATTCTGCACCGCCACGTCCCGCTCCTCCTCGGTGAGGCCGCCCTCGGCGAGAGTGCGGATCACCTGCCAGGTGTCGGCCAGCGCGGGGCCGGTCACCTCGGTGGCCACCGAGCCGCTGATGGCCAGCAGCGCGGCGCCGGTGCCGTCCGCCGAGGTGAGCAGCACCTGGGCGAAGGCCCGCACCCCGTAGGTGTAGCCCTTCTCCTCGCGCAGCACCCGGTCGAGGCGGGAGGTCAGGGTGCCGCCGAGGCAGTAGGTGCCGAGCACCTGCGCCGCCCACACCGGGTCCTGGCGGTCCGGGCCGGTGCGGCCGATCAGCAGCTGGGTCTGCACCGCGCCGGGACGGTCGACGATCACCACCCGGGCGCTGTCGTTCGAGGTGATCGCCGGACGGGGGCGCGGCACGGCCTTGCCACCGGTCCAGCGGCCGAGCGTCTCGGTGAGCAGCACCGGCAGGTCGATGCCGGTGAAGTCGCCGACCACGACGGCGGTGGTGCTCGCCGGCCGGACGTGCGCCTCGTAGAAGGCCCGGACCGAGGCCGCGTCGATGCCGCGGACGGTCTCCTCGGTGCCCTGGCGCGGCCGGGAGTTGCGCAGGGTGCTCGGGAAGAGCTCCTTGGACAGCGCCATCGCCGCGCGGCGGGCCGGGTTGGCCAGCTCGTGCGGGATCTCGTCCAGCCGGTTGGCGACCAGCCGCTTGACCTCGTGGTCGGCGAAGGCCGGAGCGCGCAGCGCCTCGGCCAGCAGGCCGAGCGCCTTGTCGAGCCGGGAGGCGGGCACCTCCAGGGAGACCCGGATCCCCGGGTGGTCGGCGTGGGCCGACAAGCTGGCGCCGCAGCGCTCCAGCTCGGCGGCGAACTCCTCGGCGGAATGCTCGTCGGTGCCCTCCGACAGCGCCCTGGCCGTGATGGTGGCCACGCCCTCCAGCGCGGCCGGCTCGGCGTCCAGCGGCGCGGCCAGCAGCACCTCGACGGCGATGACGTGCCGTCCGGGCCGGTGACTGGTCAGCAGGGTCAGCCCGTTGGCCAGCGTCGACCGCTCCGGCGCCGGGAACGCCCACGGCTTGGGCTCGCCCGGCTGCGGCTGCGGGTGGAAGGTCATGGCGGCGGCGGTGTCGCTCATGCTTCGCTCTCTTCCTGCTCGGTGCCGGCGGCATCGTCGGCATCGGGGGCGTCGTCACGGTCGGTGCCAGCGGCGCCGTCCGCCTCGGATTCGGCCTGGTCGCCGCCGGTGGGTTCGTAGACCAGCACCGCCCGGTTGTCGGGGCGCAGCCTTGCCGCGGCCACCGCCTTGACCTCCTCGGCGGTGACGGACAGCACCCGCTCCACCGCGCTCAGCGCCAGCTGCGGGTCGCCGAACAGCACCGCGAACCGGCACAGTTCGTCGGCCCGCCCGTTGACCGTGGCCAGCCGGTCCAGCCACTCGCGCTCCAGCTGGGCCTGCGCCCGCTCCATCTCCTCCGGCGTCGGACCCTCGTCGGCGAACCGGGCCAGCTCCTCGTCCACCGCGGCCTCGATGTCGGTCAGTTCGACCCCGGAGGACGCCTTGACGTCCAGCCAGCCGAGCGAGGGCGCCCCCGCCAGCCGCAGCAGCCCGAAACCGGCGGTCACCGCGCTGCGGTCGCGCCGTACCAGCCGGTTGTGCAGCCGGGACGACTCGCCGCCGCCGAGCACCGTCAGCGCCAGGTCGGCCGCGTCGCCCTCCCGGGTGCCGTCCGCGGGCAGCCGGTAGGCGGCCATCAGGGCCCGCGAGGGGACATCCTCCTCGATCACCTCGCGCAGCTGGCCGCCCACGACGGCCGGCAGCGAACCGTCGCGCGGCGCCGGCTTGCCGTCGTGCGCGGGGATGGTGCCGAAGTACTTCTCGATCCAGGCCAGCGTCTGCGCCGGGTCGATGTCGCCGACCACCGCGAGCACCGCGTTGCCGGGCGCGTAGTAGGTGCGGAAGAAGGCCTGGGCGTCCTCCAGGGAGGCCGCGTCCAGGTCCGCCATCGAGCCGATCGGCGTGTGGTGGTACGGGTGGCCCTCGGGGTACGCGAGGGCGGTCAGCCGTTCGAAGGCGGTGCCGTAGGGCACATTGTCGTACCGCTGGCGGCGCTCGTTCTTCACCACGTCCCGCTGGTTGTCCAGGCTCTCCTGGTCCAGCGCGGTGAGCAGGCTGCCCATCCGGTCGGCCTCCAGCCACAGGGCCAGTTCGACCTGGTGGGCCGGCATCGTCTCGAAGTAGTTGGTGCGTTCGAAGCTGGTGGTGCCGTTGAGCGAACCGCCGGCGCCCTGCACCAGCTCGAAGTGACCGTTGCCCTTGACGCTCGCCGAGCCCTGGAACATCAGGTGCTCGAAGAGGTGGGCCAGGCCGGTACGGCCCTCGACCTCGTGCCGTGAACCGACGTCGTACCAGAGGCAGACGGCCGCGACCGGGGTGAGGTGGTCCTCGGAGAGCACTACCCGCAGGCCGTTCGCCAGGCGGTGCTCGGTGGCTGTCAGGCCGCTGGAGTATGCCTCCGGGGTGGCCGTGTGACCCATGGGCAGGCTGTCCTTCCGATCGCGTGCGTGTGACTGCGTAGAGTGCTGCCACTCTAGGCAAGCGAGCCGGTGCGGCGCGAAGTTCCCCGCGGACGCCGCGCGCTCGCGCCGGGTGGTGGTCGGCGCTGTCAGTGGCGCGGTCCACAATGGTCGGCAGCAGTCCCCAGGTCCACACGAAGGAGCGCCGCCGAGATGGCCCGCCGCACGACGAAGTCCCCGCCGCCCGACGACGGTTTCGAGGAGCGCATCCTCGACATCGACGTCGTGGACGAGATGCAGGGCTCCTTCCTTGAGTACGCCTACTCGGTCATCTACTCGCGGGCGCTGCCCGACGCCCGCGACGGCATGAAGCCGGTGCACCGCCGCATCGTCTACCAGATGAACGAGATGGGTCTGCGCCCGGACCGCGGCTACGTCAAGTGCGCCCGGGTCGTCGGCGAGGTGATGGGCAAGCTGCACCCGCACGGCGACTCGTCGATCTACGACGCCATGGTGCGGATGGCGCAGCCCTTCTCGCAGCGCCTGCCGCTGGTCGACGGCCACGGCAACTTCGGTTCGCTGGACGACCTGCCGGCCGCCATGCGCTACACCGAGGCCCGGATGTCCGGCCCGGCCCAGCTGATGGTCGAGTCGATCGACGAGGACACCGTCGACTTCGCGCCCAACTACGACGGCCAGGAGCAGGAGCCGGGCGTACTGCCCTCGGCCTACCCCAACCTGCTGGTCAACGGCTCCTCGGGCATCGCGGTCGGCATGGCCACCAACATGCCGCCGCACAACCTGGTCGAGGTCATCGCCGCCGCCCGCCACCTGATCAGATACCCGAACGCCGATCTGGACGCGCTGATGCGCCACGTGCCCGGGCCGGACCTGCCCACCGGCGGCCGGATCATCGGCCTGTCCGGCATCCGGGACGCCTACGAGAACGGGCGGGGCACCTTCAAGATCCGCGCCAGCGTGACGGTGGAGGACGTGACGGCGCGCCGCAAGGGCCTGGTCGTCACCGAACTGCCGTTCAACGTCGGGCCCGAGAAGGTCATCGCCAAGATCAAGGACATGGTCGGCGCCAAGCGGCTGCAGGGCATCGCCGATGTGAAGGACCTCACCGACCGCGAGCACGGCCTGCGCCTGGTCATCGAGATCAAGAACGGCTTCAATCCCGAGGCCGTGCTGGAGCAGCTCTACAAGCTGACGCCGATGGAGGACTCCTTCGGCATCAACAACGTGGCCCTGGTGGACGGCCAGCCGCTCACCTTGGGCCTGCGCGAACTGCTGCAGGTCTACGTGGACCACCGTTTCGCGGTGGTGCGGCGGCGCAGCGAGTTCCGCCGGACCAAGCGCCGCGACCGGCTGCACCTGGTGGACGGCCTGCTGGTGGCCCTCGTCGACATCGACGAGGTCATCGCCATCATCCGGGCCAGCGAGAATGCCGCGCGGGCCAAGGAAGGCCTGATCGAGCGCTTCGGCCTGTCCGAGATCCAGACCCAGTACATCCTCGACACGCCGCTGCGCCGGCTGACCCGCTTCGACCGGATCGAGCTGGAGTCCGAGCGCGACCGGCTCAACGCGGAGATCGCCGAACTGACCCGGATCCTGGAGTCGGACCCGGAGCTGCGCAAGATGGTCTCGGCCGAACTGGCGGCGGTCGCCAAGCAGTACGGCACCGAGCGCCGCACGGTGCTGCTGGAGTCGGCGGACAGCCCGCTGGCCGCGGTGCCGCTGGAAGTCGCGGACGACCCCTGCCGGGTACTGCTGTCCTCGACGGGCCTGCTGGCCCGTACCGAGATCGGCGGTGAGCCGGGCGAGGACGACGGACGGCGGGCCAAGCACGATGTGATCGTCTCCGCGGTGCCGACCACCGCCCGCGCCGATGTCGGCGTGGTCACCTCCACCGGGCGGCTGGTGCGGCTGACCGTCATCGACCTGCCGACGCTGCCCCCCACCGCCGGGCCGCCCTCGCTGGCCGGGGGCGCGCCGCTGTCCGAGTTCGTGTCGCTGGCGGACGGCGAGCGGGCGCTGTGCCTGACGACGCTGGACGAGTCCTCCCCCGGGCTGGCGCTCGGCACCGAGCAGGGCGTGGTCAAGCGGGTGGTGCCCGACTACCCGGCGAACAAGGACGACCTGGAGGTCATCGGCCTCAAGGACGGCGACGCGGTGGTGGGCGCGGTCGAGCTGCGCACCGGCGAGGAGGACCTCGTCTTCATCACCGACGACGCCCAGCTGCTGCGCTACCCGGCCGGGCAGGTGCGTCCGCAGGGGCGCCCGGCGGGCGGCATGGCCGGCATCAAGCTCGCCGACGGCGCGAAGGTGATCTCCTTCACCGCGGTGGATCCGGCCGCCGACGCGCTGGTGTTCACCGTGGCCCGCGCCGACGGCACCCTGGAGGACGCGGCGGTGGGCTCGGAGCAGGGCGGCCTGGGCGGCGTCCGGGCCGGGGCGCAGGGCACAGCGAAGCTCACCCCCTTCGACCAGTATCCGCGCAAGGGGCGCGCCACCGGCGGGGTGCGCTGCCAGCGCTTCCTGCGCGGTGAGAACGGCCTGCTGCTGGCCTGGGCCGGGGCGACCCCGGTCCGGGCGGCGACGGCCTCGGGGGCTCCGGCCGAGCTGCCGCCGAAGGACCCGCGCCGCGACGGCTCGGGCGTGCCGCTGCTCAAGCCGGTGGCGGTCCTGGCCGGCCCGGTCTAGGCGGGCAGGTCCCGGCGGGCCGGTCCAGGCGGGCCGGTCCAGGCGGGCCGGTTCGGTGGCTCCGGGATGGTACGGGCCGGCCGGTCCGGGACGATCCGGTCCGCCGCCCGGCCGCCGTCCAGGGTTACGCCGCCGGGCGGCCCCGGGGCGGACCGCCGCCGGCCGCCGGGCCCATTAGGCTCGGCGGCGTGAGCACCTGTACGAGCGCGTCCGCCGAGCTGGGCGAACCGGTGGGCGGGACGGCGCCGGTCGCCCGGACCTGGCTGATGATCGAGCAACCCGGCCCGTGGGGCGCCAAAGCGCTGCGCGCCAGCAGCCTCGACCCCGCGGTGGGCCGTGAGCTGGACCGGCTGGCCGCCGGCACCGGGGTGCGGATCGCGCTGATCCGCCGCCCCGGCCGGCACGCCGATCCGCACCGGCCGACCCCGCACCGGGTGCTGCTCGCCCACACCGCGCCGCGGAATCCCTGGATGCGTACCGCCACGGTCACCGACCCGGGCGAGCTGACCGCGCTGGACTTCCCCGCGCTGGGCGCGGGCAGCCACGGCGATTTCGGGGTGCCCTACCGGGGGCCCGCCGTCGGCCTGGTGTGCACCAACGGCAAGCGGGACCGCTGCTGCGCGGTGTACGGCCGCCCACTGGCCGCCGAGTTGGCCGCCTCGGGCGACAGCGACATCTGGGAGATCACCCACCTCGGCGGCCACCGCTTCGCGCCGACCATGCTCGTCCTGCCGCACGGCTACACCTACGGCCGGGTGGACGGCCACCACGCCAAGGACATCCTGCTCGCGGCGGGTGCGGGCCGGGTCGTACGGGACGGCTGCCGGGGCCGATCGGCCTGGGAGCGCCCGGGTCAGGCCGCCGAGTTGGCGGTACGGGAGCTGACCGGCGAGGAGGCGGCCGGGGCGCTCACCGTGGCCGGTACGGACGAGGACGGCCCCGACCGTTGGACCGTCCTCGTCACCCACACCGACGGCCGCGCCTGGCAGGTCGCCGTGGCGCGGCGCCCCGCGCTGCCGCCCCGCCCGGAGAGCTGCGGGGCGGCGCTGGGCACACCGGCACGGATCGACGTCACCGGCATCAAGGGCGCGGCGGCCGACGGTTCCGCGCGCTGAGACGCGGCTGGCCGGGCTCAGGCGGCGCCGGCCCCGGTGAGCGAACGCACCTCCGTCTCGGCGTACTTGCCCTCGTCGGCCGGCTCGGGTGACAGCAGGGTGCCGATCCAGCCGGCCAGGAAGCCCAGCGGGATGGAGACCAGCCCGGGATTCTCCAACGGGAAGACATGGAAGTCGACCCCGGGGAAGAGGGCGTCCGGCCGCCCGGAGGTCACCGGTGACAGCACCACCAGCACCAGCGCCGGTACCAGGCCGCCGTAGATCGACCAGACCGCGCCCCGGGTGGTGAAGCGCCGCCAGAACAGCGAGTAGAGCAGTGCGGGCAGATTCGCCGAGGCGGCCACCGCGAAGGCGAGGCCGACCAGGAAGGCGATGTTCTGGTCCTGGGCGAACAGACTGAGCCCGATGGCCACCGCCCCGATGCCGACCGCCGCGAACCGGGCGACCCGCACCTCGTCCTCCTCCATCTCGCCCTCGGTGGCCTGCTGCACCTGGCGCCGTCCGGGTCCGGTCGGGGCCGCCGGACGGCGCCAGGTGGCATAGAGGTCGTGGGCGACCGAGGCCGAGGAGGCCAGCGTGATGCCCGCGACCACCGCCAGGATCGTGGCGAAGGCCACCGCGCCGACCATGGCGAACAGCACGGTGCCGCCGGTGGTCCGGGCGCCGCCGCCGAGGATCTCGGCGAGCAGCGGCACCGCGGTGTTGCCGGCCGCGTTGGAGTCCCGCACGGTGTCCGAGCCGACGAGCGCCGCGGCGCCGAAGCCCAGCACGATCGTCATCAGGTAGAAGGTCCCGATCAGCCCGATCGCCCACACCACCGACCGCCGCGCCGAACGGGCGGTCGGCACGGTGTAGAAGCGCGACAGGATGTGCGGCAGCCCCGCGGTGCCCAGCACCAGGGCCACGCCGAGGCTGATGAAGTCCAGCCGCGAGGTCCCGTCGGCCCCGTATTTCAGCCCCGGCGCCAGGAACGCGTCCCCGCGCCCGCTGTTGGCCGCCGCCGAGCGCAGCAGCCCGCCGATGTCGCCGTGGAAGCGGACCAGCACCATCACGGTGAGGGTGACCGTGCCGCCGATCAGCAGCACGGTCTTCACGATCTGGATCCAGGTGGTGGCGCGCATGCCGCCGAAGGACACGTAGACCACCATCAGCGCGCCGACGCCGATCACCGTCCCGGTGCGCACCCCGGTCCCCTCGCCGCCGCCGAGCAGCAGGCCCACCAGGCTGCTGGCGCCGACCATCTGGGCCACCAGGTAGAGGATGGAGACGGTCACCGAGGCGGTGCCGGCCGCGATCCGCACCGGGCGCTGCCGCATCCGCGCGGAGAGCACGTCGGCCATCGTGTACCGGCCGCAGTTGCGGACCAGCTCGGCGACCAGCATCAGCACCACCAGCCAGGCCACGAAGAAGCCCACCGAGTAGAGCATCCCGTCGTAGCCGAACAGCGCGATCAGCCCGGAGATCCCGAGGAAGGACGCCGCCGACATGTAGTCCCCGGCGATGGCCAGTCCGTTCTCCATCGGGGAGAACAGCCGTCCCCCGGCGAAGAATTCGACCGACGAACTGCGCCGTCGGCCCGCCCACGCGGTGATCGCCAGCGTCACCGACACGAACACGGTGAACAGCACGATCGCCAGGCCCTGATGCTCTCCGGCGGAATTCGCCAGATGCTGCGCCGTCGTCAACGCACCCGCTCCTGTCCGGTCCTGGTGGCCAGCGTCCACCGCAGATCGAGTGCCGCCCGGTCCCTGCGCAGCCGGGCATGCCGTGCGTAGGCCCAGGTCAGCAGGAAGGTGGAGGCGAACTGGGCCAGCCCGGCGGCCAGCGCCACATTGAACTCACCGGTCAGCCGGTGGGCCATCAGCCGCGGCGCGGTCGTCGCCGCGACCACGTAGAGCAGATACCAGGCGACGAAGCCGGCCACCGCGGGGAAGACGAATCTGCGGTACCGGTCGCGTACGTCCTGGAACTCCTCGCTGCGCTGCACTTCCAGATAGACCGCCGACCGATCGACGGCCGCGCGCGCCTCCCCGTGCTCCGCACGGGCCCGCGGCGTCCGCTCGGGGGGCTTCTGCGCCGGCACCCACGGCCCGGCCGCTCCCGCGTCCTGCCACGGATCGTCCACCCGCAGCGCCGCCGGGTCACCCCCGTCGTGCTTGTCCACCGAACTCTCCTCGTTCCACCGGCCGATCGAACCGTGCGCCCCATCATGAACAGAGCGGGAAGATCTTGGTGCAACAAGCCCAAAGCTTCACCACATCAGGTGATAGCCGCAGATATACCTATCAGATGGGACGACGGGCCGGCCGGGTGGCCGTTCCCGGACCGCTACACAGGAAACGCCGCCGGCAGGCGAACCCCTGACCGAGTTCGCCTGCCGACGGCGTCAGCCGGCGGATCCTGCCCGGCCCGCTCGGCGCGGGCCGGGCACCGGAACCGTCAGGCAGCCCCACCTCCCGGCTTCGGGGTGGTGGAAGGAATCACCGGTTCGGCGGCCGGCGCCGACGGGTGGTCGCCCACCTGCACGGTGGCCGTCGCCGGCGTCCGCGAGGACGAACCGGTCGCGGTGACGGAGTACCGTCCCGGCCGCGTGCCCCGGGGCACCTCGAGCGTCGCGTGGACCGCTCCGCCGGAGGACGCCGTCACGGTGGCGACGGCCGCGGGGCTGGTGCCGAGCTTGACGGCCACCCGCTCCCCGGCGGTGAATCCGGTACCGGTCACGGCCACCGAACTCCTGCCCTGGCCGGCGGAGGTCACCGATGCCGTGATCGACGGATGGGCCGCCTCGCGCGCCACGGTCACCGTGAACGTCCCGCTGGTGCTGGACAGCGTGTCCCAGGCGGTGACGTGCACCGTGTAGGTGCCCGGCTGCTGGTAGGTGTGCTGCCCGCTCATCGCACCCGAGGCGCCGACCGCGACGTCCTGCGGGACCGTGCCGTCACCCCACTGGACCTGCGCGTGGTAGCCGGTCGCGTCGGTGACCCCGCCGGTCACCGAGCCGAGGTCCGCGAGAAGCGCGCTGCCCGCGGTGGCCTTCTGGTCCGGCCCGGCGGTGGCGGTCAGCGCCGGGGCCGCCGTGCCGTCGTCGGCGACGGCGAACACGTGGATCCGGCCCACCGATCCCGGGTCACCGGTCTGCGTCGGCAAGGTGACCGAGACGAGCTTCTTGCCCTCCGGGATCTGGTAGGGGGTGGTGGCGAACAGGAACGGCTGCGCACTGTCCTTGCTGGCGCCGCTCAGCCGGTACGCGGACTTGGCGACGACGATGTTGCCGTAGGCCGGTGTGCCGTTCGGGTTGCCGCCCAGCGTCCAGTCGCTCAGCTGGATCGGGACGTCGGCGGTGCTGCCGTCGCTGAACGTCGCGGTGCCGGTGGTGCTCTGGTTGCCCTCCGTGCCGGTACCGATGAAGGAGATGCTCTTCGCGTCGTCCGGCAGGTTCAGCGCGATCGTGCTGCCGTTGCCGGTCGCGTTGTCCGGCGCGCCGGCGCCGCTCACCGGGATGGTGAAGTGCAGCGCGGTGCCCGGGACTTGGCTCTCCTTTCCGGCCGTCACCCCGGCGTCCGCCAGGGCGGTGCGCGAGTAGCCGTACCCGACCGAGTCGCAGTTCGCCGCCAGCACCCCGTCGTCGCCGACGCAGACGGTGTCGAACGCCGCCGTGAGGCCGGCGGCCGGGGCGAAGGTCACCTGGACACCGACCGTCGTGGCGGCCTGGGTCTTGCCGTCGGTCGCCTGGACGCTTGCCTGGTAGTAACCGGGCTCGGTGTAGCTGTGCGAACCGGTGACCTTCGACACGCCCCGCGAGCTGGCGGAGACGACCCCGGTGGTGGCCGGTGACCCGTCGCCCCAGTTGATCGTGGCCCGGTAGCCGCTGGCCGTACCGCCGGTGACGGTCGCCAGCGGCACCGAGACCGCGACCCCCGAGGTGGCGGGCACCGGGCTCTGCGCCGCGCTGACGCTCACCGCGTCGCCACCGAGCTGGACATCACCGCCGGCCAGCAGTTCGACCTCGGCGAGGTTGGTCTGCGCGGCTCCCGCGGTCTTCGTCACCACCAGGCGGAACTGGGCGAACCGCCCGGGATCGGCGATGGCGAACGGCCGGGTCTGGTCGCGCCACGGGAACACCTCGCCGCTGCGGGAGTCCACCGTCGTCCAGGTGATGCCGTCGTTGGAGCCCTGGAGCTTCCAGTCCGCCGGGTCACCGGTGGCCGCCCCGGAGGTGAGCGTGTAGTACGTCGGCGCCTGCTTGCCGCCGCGGTACGCCCAGGTGATCCGGGGTGTGGCGGTGGGGAAGGTCACCTGCGTCGTCGACGTGTCGTCGAAGAGCTTCGAGGCGTCCTGTCCGCCGTCGGTGGTCGCGGTGCCGAGGCCGGGGCCGGTGGTGTCCTGCAGCGGCTCGGGCGCCGCGCTGCCCTTGGTCAGGGACGGCGGGGCGTCGTTGCTGCCGGTGCCCCACGACGAGGGCTTCGGGCCCATCCGGAAGTCGATCGTGCCGCCGTGCGCGAGCACCGACGAGTCGATGGACACCGCGTTCTGCGTCCGGCCGTTGACCGTCACGCCCTGCACGTAGACGTTCTTGGTGCTGTTGTTCGGCGCGTTGACGACGATGTCGCCGGTGCTCCGGTGGACGGTCATCTTGGTGAACTGCGGTGAGCCGATGGCCCAGTTGGAGGAGCCGACCTGCAGCGGGTAGATGCCCAGCGAGCTGAGGATGTACCACGACGAGGACTCGCCGTTGTCCTCGTCGCCCGGGTAGCCCTGGCCGATCTCGTCACCGACGTAGAGCCGCTGCATGATCTCCCGGACGAGCGCCTGGGTCTTGGCGGGCGCGCCGGCGTCGTCGTACATGTACGGGATGTGGTGCGAGGGCTGGTTGCTCATGCCGAGCTGCCCCATCCGCACCGCCTGTGCTTCGAGCATCTCGTGGATGGTGCCGCCGTAGCCGCCGGGGTGGTCGGCGTTCTCCGGGGTGGCGAAGAACTGGTCGAGCTTCTGCTCCAGTCCCTTCTTGCCGCCGTACAGGTTGGCCAGTCCCTGGCCGTCCTGCTGCGCGGTGAAGGCGTAGTTCCACCCGTCGGTCTCGGTGTAGACGCCGCCCCAGTCCAGCGGGTCGCCGGCCTGGAAGTCCCCGCTGGCGGTGCGTCCTTCGAAGAACTTCGTCTTGGTGTCGAAGAGGTTGACGTAGTCGCGGGCCCGCTGCAGGAAGTAGGCGGACTCCTCCTTGAGCCGGCCGCGCTCCGCCTTCGGCGTCTTCGGGTCCTTCGCCAGGGCCGCGCCCATGTTGCCGATGCCGTAGTCGCTGATGTAGCCCTCGAGCGCCCAGGACACCGACTCCCCGGTGGAGGTCGGGGTGTAGCCGAGGAAGAGCGAGGACTCGATCCCCTTGCGGCCGACCTCGCTGCGCCCGGAGGCGGTCGTCGCGTCCTTGACCACGGCGTCGTAGGCGGCGAGCGGGTCGGGCAGCTTCACGCCGTTGAGGTAGGCCTCGGCCAGCGCGTTGTCGGCGCTGGTGCCGGTCATCAGATCGGCGTAGCCGGGGGACGACCAGCGGGCGATCCATCCGCCGTCACGGTACTGCTGGACGAAGCCGTCCGCGATCTTGGCGGCGACGTCCGGGTAGAGCAGCGAGTACGCGGGCCACACCGTGCGGTAGGTGTCCCAGAAGCCGTTGTTGACGTAGAGCTGTCCGTCGACGAGCTTCGCGCCGGTGCTGGTGGCGGTCGTCGTGCCGGTCGCCGGCGACACCGGGCTGGCGTACTGCCAGTGCGGCGCGGACGCGGTGCCGGTGTTC
Organism: Streptomyces sp. DvalAA-14; assembly: GCF_900091855.1. Lineage (GTDB taxonomy): Bacteria > Actinomycetota > Actinomycetes > Streptomycetales > Streptomycetaceae > Actinacidiphila. The sequence continues at coordinate 2,470 of NZ_FMCH01000096.1, read as the reverse complement.
TCCGACTGCGAGTTCGGGTAGAGGTTCAGCCGGTACAGGTTGGAGTACAGCGTCACCTGCTGGGTCTGGGTGGCGCCCGCCACCGACACGCGGCCGAGGCGGTCGTTCCAGGCCGCGGTGGCGGCGGTGTGGATCTGGTCGAAGCTGCGTCCGGTCACCTCCAGGTCGAGGTTCTTGTGCGCCTGGTCGGTGGAGATGAAGGAGGTCGCGATGCGCAGTGTCACCTGTGCGTCCGACGAGGTGTCGAAGGTCGCGGAGGTGCCGGTGGACGCGGTGGGGGCCCGGTCGAAGGCGCCGGCCACGAACATCCGGGTGTGCCCGGCCGACAGTCCGCTGCCGTTGTCCACCCAGCCGGTGAACGTGCCGTCGGTGCCGATGCTGAAGGTGCCGTTGTAGAAGACGAGGCTTCCGGTGGCCTGTCCGGCGGGGAAGGTGAACTGCATGATGCCGCCGTGGTCGGTCGGCGACATCTTCGCGACCAGGCCGTCCTGCAGCTTGACCTGGTAGAGGTCCGGCTGCGCGGTCTCGTCGTCGTGGCTGAAGGCGAGCGCCCGGCTGCTCGGCGAGCCGGTCAGCGATCCGCCGGCCGGCACCGGCATGACCGACATCTGGTCACGGTCGCCCATCCAGGGGCTCGGCTCGTGCGAGATGGCCAGTCCCTGCAGCATGGGCAGGTTCGCCGCGTTGTTGGCCTGCTGGTACTCGTACTCCCACGAGTCGGACGTGGCGTCGGTGACCGGCGTGAAGAAGTTGAAGCCGTTCGGCACCGCCGAGATGGGCAGGTTGTTGCCGCGCGAGAACGAGCCCGAGGCGTTGGTCCCGCGCCGGGTGTCGACGAAGTTGGTCAGGCTGGAGGCGTCGATCGGCGTCGGCGTGCCGGTGACGGTGACGTCGTCGAGCCAGCCCTGGAAACGCGTGGCGGCCTTGGCCTGCGGGTTGTCGTAGGCGAGCAGGATGCGGTCGATCGTCTTGCCCGCGGCGACCTTGCCGATCTCCGACTGGACCGCGTTCCACTGGTCGGCGTAGAGCACCTTCGACGCGCCCTGGCCGGCGGCGGTGAGCGCGTAGCCGTGCTGGTCGACCGGCGACAGCCGGCTGAGGTACGTCCCGTCGGTGAAGTGCAGGTCCACGGCGGCGTACGTCGACGGGTACTGGGTGTCGTGCCCGGTGAACTCCGGGAAGATCTTGTACGACAGCCGGCTCTTCGGCCCGACCGGGATGTGGACGTCGAACAGCTGGTTGGTGGCGGACGATTCGCCGTCGGCCTGCGCACCGCCCGAGTAGCGCAGCGAGGCCACTCCGGTGAAGCCGGCACTGGCCTTCATGTTGTAGCCGCTGACCGGACCGGACCCGGGGCTGGTGACCATCGGGGTGGCCGGCGGCTGGACGTTCGTGCCGTCGCTGATGTCCCAGTCGGCGAGCTGGATGAGCGAGTCGCCGGAGTTCGCGGTGATGTTCAGCCGGTAGTACGGGTAGGCCGTCGTGTTGGCCAGCGTGTACGTGTTGGTGGCGAACCGGCCGCTGAAGGTCACCCCGGTCTGCTGGTCCAGGTCCACCCAGCTGCTGCCGTCGGCGGACCCCTGCAGGGTGAAGTCCTTGGGGTCACGCGTCGGCGTGTCGTTCGCGGAGGTCAGCGAGTACTTGACCACCGTGGCGGGCTTGGCCAGCTGGTAGGCCACCCAGCCGGTCGAGCTGAACGTCAGCCACTTGGTCGACGGATTCCCGTCCTTGAGGTTCACCGCGACCTCGCCGGGAGGGTTCTCGGCGCTTGCGGTCACCGCGCCGACCTGCCCGAGCAGGCTGCCGGGCAGGCCCGAGGGGCTCGATCCGCTCAGGTTCTTCTGCACCGGGTTGCCGTGCGCGTCGACCTCGGCGGTGTTCGTGGCGGGCTGCGGGTCGGCCGACTCGAACGAGGAGCTGAAGCTGCCCGCCGCCGGTGCGGTGCCTGTCGCCGTCGCCGCGTGCGCCGCCGGTGAGACGGCGAGCGCCAGCACCGGCAGCATCAGTGCCGCGGCCGCGCTCACCCACCGTCTCAAGGACAGCAGGTGAGCATGAGGGTGATGTGACACAACAGAGCCTTTCGGTGGGAGAGTTGTCGCGGCCGTCGCCTGCCGCGAGGGGAAATCCCGGCTGCCGTCCTCCGCCCGCCGCGGGCGAAGTCCGCACACCGCTGGCGCGGCGCTCGTTCCGGGTGAGCCGGCGTCATGAGCGGGAACACGGTTCTCGGGCCATACGACAACTCCACGCGCGATGAAGGGCTCGCGCGGCGGCGCACCCGGATGGAAAACGCCGCTAGCGTCGCTCGGTCCCGACAACGTTGTCAATATCTGTGAACGGAGAATGTGCCGCCGGGCGGGGCGGGACGGCGGCCCGGGGCCGCGGAACTGGGGTGGGGGAGGCGCCTGTGGCCTGTGGGTTGGGGGCGGGCGGGGCTGGCGGGCGGGGCTGGCGGGCGGGGGCCGGGCGAGGG
>NZ_FMCH01000042.1 GCF_900091855.1 Streptomyces sp. DvalAA-14 | reverse complement strand
GGAGCTCTCCGCGTGCGGGGCGGGACCGCACGGAGCGGCTGACCGGAAACCGTCGATAGATGGTGCCCGGGACACGAGAGTCCGACGTTCGCCGCCGCCTGCTCTACCCGATCGGCCGATCCTTTGCCTTTCCATGGCCATGACATGACGAGGGGGTGGCGGGCACCCCGCCGGCCGGGCACCGCCCCGACCCGGCCGGGCCGGTCAGGACACGATGTCCTTGGTGCGAAAGCCCCGGAACGCCAGCGCGGTCAGCACCAGCGCGTAGGACACCGAGACCGAGGACCCCTGCACCATCCCGGTCCAGTCCATCGTCGGCTGCACCGCGTCCAGCCAGGAGAACTGCCAGTGCGCCGGCAGCACGTCACGCCACGAGCCGAGCGCGGTCACCGCGTCCAGCACATTGCCGACGATGGTCAGCCCGACCGCGCCGCCGACCGCGCCCAGCGGCGCGTCGGTGATGGTGGACAGCCAGAACGCCAGCGCCGCGGTGACCAGCTGGCTGACGAAGATGTACGCCACCACCAGCGCCAGCCGGGGCAGCGCGCTGCCCGAACCCAGCGATCCGCCCGTGGGCAGCTCCAGGTCGCCCCAGCCGTAGGCGGCGGTGCCGGCGATCAGGGCCACCGCCGGCAGCAGCACCAGCGCGACCGCGCTGAAGCCGAGCGCCACCGTGAGCTTGACCGCCAGCAGCCGGGCCCTGGGCACCGGCGCCGCCAGCAGATAGCGCAGGCTGGACCAGCCGGCCTCCGAGGCGACGGTGTCCCCGCAGAACAGCGCGACCGGCACCACCAGCACGAAGCCGGCCGAGACGAACAGGCAGGTCGCGGTGAAATTGGCGCCCGACGCGGTGGCGGTGTCGATCAGCGTCGGGCCGTTGCGCCCGTCGGACGGGGTGCCGCCGATCGCGAAGGCGGCCATCAAGATGAACGGCAGCGCGGCCAGCAGGACCCCCACGATGATCGTGCGGCGCCGGCGCAGCTGACGGCGGGCCTCGACGCGCAGCGGCAGCGTCCGGCCGGGACGGTAGCCGGGCGCGGTCGCCGAGGCGGGCGCCGGGGCGGGGACGGGCGCCGGCCCGGGTACGGGTGCGGTGGTGCTCACGCCGAGCCTCCGATCAGGGTCAAGAAGGCGTCCTCCAGCCGGCGGTGCGGCCCGATCCGGTCCACCGGCACCCGCAGGCGGACCAGCTCCGCCACCAGCTGCGGCGCGGTCATCCCGTCGAGCACCGCCAGCAGCCCGTCCTCCTCGCGGACCGCGTCCGCCACACCGGGCAGCGCCGCCACCGCGTCCACCACGTCCTGCGGGACGCCGCCGGCGATGCCGACCAGCACGGTGTCGGCGGAGCCGATGATCTCCGCGACCGGGCCGGCGGTGATCAGCCGGCCGCGGTCCATCACCACCAGATGCGTACAGGTCTGCTCCACCTCGGCCAGCAGATGGCTGGAGACGATGACGGTCCGGCCGGCCGCGGCGTACCGGATCAGCACCTCGCGCATCTCGCGGATCTGCGGCGGGTCCAGGCCGTTGGTCGGCTCGTCCAGGATCAGCAGGTCGGGCAGGCCCAGCATGGCCTGGGCGATGGCCAGCCGCTGCCGCATGCCCTGGGAGTAGGTGCGCACCGCGCGGTCCAGCGCGTCGCCGAGGCCGGCGATCTCCAGGGCCTCGGCCAGGTGGGCGTCCTGCTCGGGGCGTCCGGTGGCCTGCCAGTACAGATCGAGGTTGGCGCGGCCGGTCAGGTGCGGCAGGAAGCCGGCCCCCTCCACGAAGGCGCCGACCCGCGACAGGACCGGCGCGCCCGGCCGGACCGCTTCGCCGAAGATCCGGATCTCGCCCTCGTCCGGCCGGATCAGGCCCATCAGCATCCGCAGCGTGGTGGTCTTGCCGGCCCCGTTGGGACCGAGCAGGCCGAGCACCTGCCCCGGCTCGACCCGGAAGGACAGTTCGCGTACCGCGTAGCGGTCGGCGGACTTCGCGTAGCGCTTGCTCAGCCCGGAGATCCGCAGCGGCACCGCGGCCAGCGCCGGGTCGGCGGGCCGGGGGCGGGCACGGCCACGGCCGGTGAGCAGCAGCGCCGCCGCGACGGCCAGCGCGATCAGCGGCAGCGCCCAGGCCCACCAGGGCAGCGGGGGTGACGCGGCGCTGAGCGCGGGGTCGGTCGGCACGGTGAGTCCCGGGCCGGCCAGCGCGACGCCCACCACGGCCGGCGCGGCCGGGGAGGCGTAGCCGAGGTCGGTACTGGACAGCACCAGGCGCAGCCGGTGGCCCGCCGCGAACTCGTGGTCGACAGCGGGGAGTTGGACCCGCACAACGCTGCCCTGCGGCGATCCGGCCACCCGGACGGGGGTGGCGAGTGAGGCGGGCAGCGTCTCTTTGCCGTCGGGGGCCACGTCGTAGAGCTTGGCGAACAGCACCGCGTCGGGGGCGTCGGTGCTGACCTTCACGGTGACGGAGGGCGCCCCGGTGAGGGTGACGCCGCGGCGGAGTCCGGCCGACTGGAACTGCGCGAACTGGCCGGGGAAGTCGGTGCTCAGGCCGGCGCCGAGGCCGGAGAGCTGGCCGAGGGCCCCGCTGCCGGGCACCGCGGAGATGGCCGCCGGGGCGCCGCCGGCCGGGTTGACGAGGCGCTGGGCGGGTCCGGTCAGCGCGATCCGGCGATCGGCGGTGCCGTTCAGCCCGGGGTAGGCGGCGGCGGAGGCGCCGCGCAGTTCGACGCTGCCGTCATTGACGTTCAGGCCCGTGGTGCGGGTGACGCGGAAGGCCGGTCCGGTACTGACGGCGGTGTCGCCCTTGAGGTAGTGGTCGAACCACGCGGTGACCCGGTGGTCGATCCGGCTGTCCTCGGTGTCGCCGCCGTCGTGGCCGCCGGCGATCCAGTCCACCGCCACCGGGGCGCCGTTGGCCTTGATCGCCCGGGCCATCGCGTCGGACTGGGCCAGGGTGAACAGCGAGTCGGTCTGGCCCTGGACGA
>NZ_FMCH01000345.1 GCF_900091855.1 Streptomyces sp. DvalAA-14 | reverse complement strand
TGCGACCGCGACCGCGTCGTCGTGAACCGGCTGAGCGCCTACGGCGGCGTACTGGCGCTCTGGTACAGCCCGGCCTGCTCCGCGAGTTGGGCGGAGGTGGACACCCCCGCGGGGACGACGGGATTGGAGGTTGTCGGGAGCGGCGGCCGGCAGCCGGCTGTCTCCGGAGGCGCGTACACGACGATGGTGGGGGGCGGGCCGGACGCCGTGCGGGCGACGGTGGTCGTGGCCGGCCACCAGCTCGGGGTCGGACGCTACGGCGGCTGGGTCGACTCCCTCACCGGCAAAGGGCCAGCGTGACGGTGTCGGTGTACAGCCGGTGGAAGGCCCCCTCGTCATCGACCTCGTAGGCGCCGCCCCGGTCCACCCACAAGGGCAGGTCGTGGCGCTCCCCCTGGTAGACCGTCCACCGGCCGACGGGCACGAGGCGCGCCAGGGCGGCGCCCCAGGTGGCCGGCCCGACGATCCCGTCCGGCGCCAGCCGGTGGTTGCTCTGCCAGACCTGGGTGACCGCGGCCACGGCCCGGTCGTAGCTGCAGGTGACCCCGGATCGGTCGGAGTAGCCGTCGGCCCACAGGACGCTCTGCCACAGGCCGACCAGGTCGCTGCGCCGGGTGCGGCCGACGACCAGTTGCGCGGACGCCCGCAGACCGGCGGCCCGGAGTACGTCGCCACGCGCGGGGAACCGGCTCGGCGGCGGCCCGCTCCCGGCGCAGGTGGCCGCCAGGAGCAGCACACCGAGCGCGGCGCCCACCCCGATCCTCCTGTTCACGGAACCTTCATAGCGCCAACTAGCCTTTCCTCACGTGCCGTTGGCGTGAATTCAGCGTCCGGCACGTTTCGGGCCGGTCCGGCACCATACGGTGAAGCGGACAGGGAGCACGTTCGTACTGCGGCTCGGGAGCGGGCGTGGCGGAGTGGAAGTCGCTGCCGGACGGAATCGCATCCGACATCCGGCATCTGGCCGTCGAATTGCGCGCGTTGAAGGACGCAGCGGGGCTGAGCCTGGCGCGGCTCGCGGAGCGCACGCGGTACAGCAAGTCCTCCTGGGAGCGTTATCTCAACGGCAAGGCCCTGCCGCCGCAGCACGCCGTCATCTCGCTCGGGAAGCTCGCCGACGCCGACCCCGCCCGGCTGATGGCGCTGTGGGAACTGGCCAACACCGCCTGGCACGGCCACGATGACCATGACGTGCCGGTGGCGGCAGCGGTGCGGCCGGCCCCTGAGCCGTCCGCCCAGCCAGCCGAGGACACCCCTGAGGCCCCGGACACCGCTGAGGCCCCTGACGCCCCTGAGGCCGCCCCCGACGGGCCGGTCGGCGCGCACCTTCGAGGCCGACCGAAGTGGGCGGTGATCCTTTCGTGCGGCGTCCTGATGGCAGCCGGCGGCGTGTTCGTGGCGCTGCACAGGACTGCTGGCCCGCGGGACACGACCGACCCGGCGGGTACGAGCACCCGGCAACTGGACGTGGCCTGCTTCGCGGACAGCTGCACGGGCAAGGACCCCAAACAGTCCGGCTGCGGCGACCCCTGGACCGCCGCCCTCACCAGGCGCGGACGGATCTACATCGAACTGCGCTACAGCGATGCCTGCAAGGCCGCCTGGGCCCGGATCAGTTGGGCACACCCCGGCGACATCGCCCAGGTGGTGGGCCCGGGCGCCAGAACCTTCGAGGGCACGGTCCACTACGACACCGACAACTACAGCGCGATGGTCGCCGCCGCCAGCCCCTCGGCGGCCCGGGCCTGCGCGCTGCTCACCAACGGAGTGCGCTTCTGCACCGGCCCCGGCGGAACGCAACACCTGACCGAGGCGCCGAACCCGCCCACCCCGACCCCGTAAGCCCCCCGCCAGCGCGCCGGGGGGCGGCGCCGCGGGCCCCGGTCCCTGCCGGGAGGCGGCGATACGCTTGCTGTGGGGGGCGATGTGCCGGCCATGCTGGTGGATGGGAGCAAGCGGCCGCCCCGGACCGGCGAACGAGGATGGGGGATTCGTGGGCAGGTCATTGCGTTGGCACACACTGTCGTCGCTGGTCATCGCGGCGCTCCTGGCGGGCGCGGGTTGGCTCTGGGGGGACTTCGGGGCGGCCCGGGCGGTGCGCACCGGCGTCATCTTCTTCGTGCTCATGACGGTGGCCGGAGTCCTGATGGACGTATACATCGCGAGGAAGCGCCGCGGCCGGTCCTGAGGGCCGGCCCGTAATCCCCGCCGGCCGCGCGTTCCTGCGGCGGCCGGCCGAACCGCGGGCGGGTGCCACCGGGCAGGGCGACCGGGGTTGTGCTGGCGGCCGGTGGAAGATCGAACGTGCTTGCGTCCTTTGTCGACGGGCTGGTAGGACTGAGCCGCGCCGCCACCGTCACACACAGCATCACATGCACCGTCAGATGTCCGACACCGCGGGGGTTCATGTGGTCGCCACGGCTTCTCCGTCCTCGGCGCACCGTCCTGCGGGTGTTCCGCCACGGTCCCGGCGGCGCCTTCCTGCCGCCGCCCGGCGGTCGACCCAGCACGGGCTGGTGCTGGCGGCCGTCGCGGTGACCGTATTGCTGTGTGCGACGGCGCTGTCCGCGCTGGCCGCGCTGGCCGGCAACTCGGTGGATTCCGGGGCGGTGCGGAGGCTGGCCGGCGACCTCGACGCCCAGGTGTCGGTCAACGCCTCCTTCCGGGCCGGGGGGATGGCGGCCGCCGATCGGCAGGTGCGGGCCGCCGCCGCGCGGGTCTTCGCCGGGGTGCCGCAGCGGACCTATGTGGGCCTGCTGGGCACGTCGCCGGTCTCGGTGACGGGGATCAACGGGGTCGCGGGCGCGCCGCGCACTCCAGGCGGCAGCGGACTGCACCCGGTCGCGGTGCAGGACGGGGGCCGGTTCGGACAGTTGGTCGCCGGGCACTGGCCCGCCGGGACGGCCGGCGCCCCGGCCGGCGCCTTCACCGCCCTGCCCACCGTCCGCGTCGGCACCGGCTCCACCTCCCCGGTCGACGCCGCCGTGCCCGAGGCTCTGGCCCGGCGGCTCGGGCTCCAACCCGGCTCCCGCCTCCGGGTGCAGGACGCCTTCGGGCGCACCATGACCGTGCGGGTCGCCGGCGTCTTCCGGGCGGCCGGCGCCGTCGGGTTCTGGCCCGCCATGGCCGGAGACCTGACCGAGGACGAGAGCGCCGACCAGGAACTGCTGGTGGTCTCCGCGGCGGCACTCAACGGCAGCGCCGTCCTGAACGGGCATCTGTCCGCCCAGTGGAGCGTGCAGCCCGATTTCTCCCGCCTCGGTGCGGGCAGTCTGGCGGGGCTGCACGACCGGGTACGCGCCTTTTCCGGCAGCCGCAGCGCGGTGTCGGTGTTCCGGGGGACGCAGCAATCGCTGGACGACATGACCGTCTCGTCGGGGCTTCCCGAGGCGATCGACGACCTGGCCGTACCGATGGTGGCGGCCCGGTCCGCGCTGTACCTGCCGGGGGTGATGCTGGCGGGCCTCGCGCTGGCCACCCTGGTGCTGGCCGCCCGCCAGATGACCGTGCACCGGCGCGGCGAGCTGGCTCTGCAGCGGGCCAGGGGCGCCGGCACCCCGCGGCTGCTGCGCGGCGCGGCGGCCGAATGGGCCCTCACCGGTGTCCCGGCCGCCGTCGCGGCGCCGTATCTGGCCGGGCTGCTGCATCCCGGCAGCCGGGGTCGTGACGCCTGGGTGGCGGTGGGGCTGACCCTGCTGGTGCACGGCGGGGCGGTGCTGCTGCCCGTCCTGCCGGCCGTGCGGCTGCGCGCGGCCCGGGGCGAGCGGGCCGCCGCCGTACAGCGGCTGGGCGCCGATCTGGCGCTGCTGGCCGTCGCGGTGGTCGGGTATCTGGAGCTGCGGCGGCACCACTCGCTGATCGCCGGCCCGGGCGGGAGCGGCACCTCGGTGGACCTGGTCCTGGTCCTGGTTCCGGCCGTGGCGAGCGGGGCCGCGGCGCTCCTGCTGCTGCGGCTGCTGCCGCTGACGTCCCGGCTGCTGGACGCGTTCGGCCGCCGCAGCCGCGGCCTGGTCCTCGCTCTGGCCGGGTGGCAGCTGAGCCGGCGCGCCGCCCGCAACGCCGGCCCCGTGGTGCTGATGTGCCTGGCCGTGTCGGTGAGCGCCTTCGCCACCACCGCGCTGGCCTGCCTGGGCGGACTCGCCGCCGAGCAGGCCGCCTTCACCGTCGGCGCGGACGTCAGGATCACCCCGGCCAAGCAGAACAGCTACCCCACCGAGGTGCTGACTGCCGCCTACCGCGCGCTGCCGGCCGTGACGACGGTGGCCCCCGTGACGCGCACGACGGCGAATCTGCCCGGCGGCGCCACCGAGGAACTGGTCGGCACGATCGCCGGTCCCGCACCCCGCACCCCGGCACCGGTCGCCTACGGGATCACCCTGCCCGGGCGGCCGACCGCGCTGCTGCTGGACGAAAGACTCGGCAGCGACGGCAGCACCGCGGCGCCGGGCCTGGAGCTGACCGTGCAGGACGCCGCCGGCCTGGACAGCACCGTGTCCACCGTCCTGCCCGCCGCCGACGGGGCCCGGCACACCGTCGCGATCCCGCTGGACGTGGCGCTGGGCGGCGGCCGGCCGCGCGCGTATCCGCTGACGGTGACCGCCGTCAATGTCCTGCCTCGACCCAACGCGCGGCCCGCCCGCCTGGACCTGGAACTGATCCGGATCGGCACCCGCGGCGCCGCGGACGACTGGGCCGCGCCGCTGCCTGCCGGGCAGCTGTGGGCCGACGCCACCGAGCACGCCGCGGACGCCACCGCGGTGGCCTGCCGGGGGAAAACCACCAGCGGATACTTCACCGACTCCGCGGGCGTGTGCGCCATCCTTGCCGGCGGTTCCGACGTGCTGCGGGCCAGCGTCAGCACCGGAGTCCGCGACCCGCAGGCGGTCTTCGGCTTCGCCGGCCCGGACGGCGACCTCACCCAGGCCGGCAGCCAAGTGCGCTTCGTGGCGGGCCCCGCCGGCGGACCGGCGCCGCTCGCGGTGCGCGCCGACGCCTCGGCGCTGCGCGACAGCCACCTCGCGGTCGGCAGCACCACCACGCTGGACCTGGGCGCCGGCAGCCCGCTGCCCGCCAGGATCGTCGGCCGGGTGGACGCGCTGCGCGGACTGGGCCGCGGCCAGGGGCACCTGATCGCCGACCAACGCCAGCTCGCCACCGCGCTGACGCTGGCCGGCGGCGACCCGCTGGATCCCGCGTTCTGGTGGCTCGGCAGCTCCGACAGCGCGCGCACGGCGGCCGCCGCCCAGGCCCAGCCGGCGCTGGGCCGGGTGACCACCGCGGCGCTCACCGCCGCGGCGGCGCAGGCCGACCCGTTCCGCAGCGGGCTGCGCCGGGCGCTGGGGCTGATCCGGTATCTGGCGCCCTGTTTCGCCGTCATCGCCTTCACCGTCCACGCGGTCGTCTCCACCCGGCAGCGCCGGCAGGAGTTCGCCCTGCTGAGGGCGATCGGCGTCGACGCCAGGGGCCTGTCGGTCCTGTTGAGCGCGGAGCAACTGGGCCTGGCGCTGTTCGCGGTGGTCCCGGGAGCCCTCATGGGCATGGCACTGGCGTCGGCGGTGCTGCCACTGGTCACCGTGGACGACACCGGACAGGTCCCCTTTCCGCCGCTGCCGACGGTCCTGCCCTGGCGCACCGTGGCGGTGACGACCGTGCTGACCGCTCTCGCCGTCAGCGCGGTCGTGCTGGCGCTGGCACGGCTGCTGGCCCGGGTGGACCTGGTGCGGGTGCTGCGAGCGGGGGAGGACCGTTGAGACGCGCGCCCGAACACGACGCGAAAGGACCGACGGTGACGCGAGGCCCGGGCACCGGTGCGGCGATGACGCTGCGCCTGATACGCAAGGAGACCCGGGGCGATCTGCCGCTGCTGGCCTGCCTGGCGGTGCTGGTCCTGGCGCTGACCGGACTGTGCGCCTGGGCCCCCGCCGTCGCCGGCCGCCAGGAGGACCGCGCGCTGCGGCAACGGGTCACCGCGGCGCAGGACCAGGGCCCGCTGGTCAGCCTGAGCACCGTGCCAGAGGTCTTCACCACCGATCCGCCCGCGGTGGACATGACCACCCTGCTCGGCGACGGCCGCACCCTCGCCCACCGGCTCGGCGGGCCCGCCGCGCGGCACCTCACCCTGGCCGGCAGCGGCACCTACGACTACAAAGCGGCCGCCGTCACCTCACCGCCGCCGCCGGAACCAGCGGTCACCAGCACCAAGCTGGCGCTCAGTCACCTGCCGGACGCGCGGACCCATCTGCGGTACGTCGCCGGCCGCGCGCCGGCCGACCGGACACCGCTCGGCACGGCGCCGCAGATCGCCCTGTCGCAAAGCACCGCACAGGCGCTGGGGGTCCGGGTCGGCAGCCGGCTGGGACTCGCATTCGACAAGACGCCCGCCGTCCAGCAGTCATCCCCCACCGCGGTGCTCGTGGTCAGCGGCGTGTTCCGCGCCCTGCCCGGCGCCGACGACTTCTGGAACGGCCAGGCGACGCTGGTCGAGCCGTCGCGCACCCCGCAGGAGCGCAGCGCCGGCACCGTTCTCGCCGCACGCGGCCTGGTCGGCACCGACGCCGCCGACCTGCTGGCCGGCGCCGGGGTCTCGGGCCCGCTGGTGACCTGGCAGCTGCGGGCCGACCTGCGCCAGGCCGCGCTCGACCAGGCCCGCGCGCTGGCCGGACCCCTGTCCCACTACGGCGCCGACCTGAACGCGGCACTGTGCCAGGGAGCCGACTGGATCACCGGCGACCTCAGCTGCCAGGTCGGCGGCCAGCCCACCGGACCCCTCCAGGTGACCGATGCGCTGACCCCGCTCCTCGACACCTTCACCGCACAGGACCACCAGGCCAGGGCGCTCGCGGCCTTCGCCGTCGACGCGCTGGCCGCCGTCGCGTTGGCCACCACCGCCGTCGCGGTACGGCTGCTCCTGCGCCGCCGGAGCGCCCACCTGTCGCTGCAGCGGGCACGAGGCGCGTCGGCGGCACGACTGGTGCTGGTGCGCGGCGCGGTGGCATGGCCGGTGATCCTGATCGCCGCCCTGCTCGGCTGGGCCGCCGGCCGGAGCCTCGCCCCCACCGGGGCTTCCGGGGCGCCGCACCCGCTCCCCGCCGTCCTCGTCGCGGCGAGCGCGGCGCTGACCGTGTCGCTGATGACCTGGCTCGCCGTCCGCGAGCCGCGCAGGCCCCGCCGGCGCCGGCCTTCGCGCCGCACCGCGGCCGGCGGCCGGCGCGTGGTCCTGGAGCTGACGGTACTGCTCGCGGCGGCAGCGGGGGTGGCCGCGCTGCGATCGCAGGGACCCGACGGGATCCTGGGCGCGGTGCCCGTCCTGGTGGCCCTGGCCGCGGTGCTGATCCTGCTGCGGATCTACCCCGTCGCCCTGCGGCTCCTGCTGCGGCAGACCCGGCGCGGCAGGGGAGCGGTGGGCTTCGTCGGCCTGGCCCGAGCCGCCCACGACGCCCCGGCGACCGGACTGGCCCTGTTCGTCCTGGTCCTGACGCTGGGCACCGCCGTGTTCGG
>NZ_FMCH01000076.1 GCF_900091855.1 Streptomyces sp. DvalAA-14 | reverse complement strand
GGCCGACGCGCGCAGTCCCGCGCCCCAACGAGGGCGCAGCCCGCGCGGTCGGCGCGAGGTCCCGGGGGGGCACCCCGGGGTTTGGGTTCCGGGAGGCGTCAGCCGACCATTTCGTCGGTGAGGTTCGCCTCGGTCCCCGGCATGCCCAGATCGGACGCGCGCTTGTCGGCCATCGCCAGCAGCCGGCGGATCCGGCCGGCCACCGCGTCCTTGGTCAGCGGCGGCTCGGCGAGCGAGCCCAGCTCCTCCAGCGACGCCTGCTTGTGGTCCATCCGGAGCCGCCCCGCGGCCGCCAGGTGCTCGGGGACCTCGTCGCCGAGGATCTCCAGCGCGCGCTGCACCCGGGCGCCGGCCGCGACCGCCGCGCGGGCGGAGCGGCGCAGGTTGGCGTCGTCGAAGTTGGCCAGCCGGTTGGCGGTGGCCCGCACCTCGCGCCGCATCCGGCGCTCCTCCCAGGCCAGCACCGAGTCGTGCGCGCCGAGCCGGGTCAGCAGCGCGCCGATCGCGTCGCCGTCGCGTACCACCACCCGGTCGACGTTGCGGACCTCGCGGGCCTTGGCCGGGATCTGGAGGCGGCGGGCGGCGCCCACCAGGGCGAGGGCGGCCTCGGGGCCGGGGCAGGTCACCTCCAGCGAGGAGGAGCGGCCCGGCTCGGTCAGCGAGCCGTGGGCGAGGAACGCGCCCCGCCAGGCCGCCTCGGCGTCGCAGGTGGCGCCGGAGACCACTTGCGGGGGCAGGCCGCGGATCGGCCGGCCGCGCCCGTCGACCAGGCCGGTCTGCCGGGCCAGCTGGTCGCCGCCGGCCACCACCCGCACCACGTAGCGGCTGCCGCGCCGCAGCCCGCCGGGCGCCATCACCACCAGGTCGGAGGAGTGGCCGAAGATCTCCAGGATGTCCTTGCGCAGCCGCCGGGCGGCGATCCCGGTGTCCAGCTCCGCCTCGATCACGATCCGGCCGCTCACCAGGTGCAAGCCGCCCGCGAAGCGCAGGATCGACGAGACCTCCGCCTTGCGGCAGCAGGTCCGGGTGACGGGAAGCCGGGAGATCTCATCCTTCACCGCTGCCGTCATCGCCATGGGCCGATCCTTCCACGCATACGAAAAATCCGGTCATACGCGGCGGCCAACAACTCCGGGTCGTGCCGCGGCCCGTCGGGGGCGGCGACCGGGGCCAGCTCAACCGTACCCCCCAACCGCTGGGCCGCCTCGTCGAGGCTGTCGCGGTCGGGTACGGCGGCCTCGTCGGCGAGAACCACGTCGATGGTGAGTTTAGGGGCGTGTCGCCCCAAAACCTCCAAGTGACGCTGCGGAGAAAATCCTTCGGTTTCTCCCGGCTGCGGTGCCAGGTTGAGCGTGAGCACCCGGCGCGCCCTGGTCGTCATCAGCGCATCGGCCAACTCCGGTACCAGCAGGTGCGGGATGACCGAGGAGAACCACGAACCGGGGCCGAGCACGACCCAGTCGGCGTCCAGGACGGCCTGGACGGCCTCGGGGACCGCCGGCGGGTCGGCGGGCAGCACCATCACCTCCTGCACCTCGCCGGGGGTGAGCGCGACGGTGGCCTGCCCCCGGACGGTGGAGATGTCGTCGGGCCGCTGCGGGTCGTGGCCGCGGACGATGGCGTGCAGATCGAGCGGGACGGCGGACATCGGCAGGACCCGGCCGTGCGCGCCGAGCAGCCGGCCGACCCACTCCAGGGCGGCCACCTCGTCGTTGAGCTGCTCCCACAGGGCGACGATCAGCAGATTGCCGACCGCGTGGCCATGCAGGTCGCCGCTGCTGACGAAGCGGTGCTGCACGACCTTGGCCCAGGTCTGGCCCCATTCGTCGTCCCCGCACAGCGCGGCGAGCGCCTTGCGCAGGTCACCGGGCGGCAGGACGCCCATCTCGGTGCGCAGCCGGCCGCTGGAGCCGCCGTCGTCGGCGACGGTGACCACCGCGGTCAGGTCGCCGGTGATCCGGCGCAGCGCGGCCAGCGAGGCGGACAGCCCGTGGCCGCCGCCCAGGGCCACCACCTTCGGCGGCACCCCCGTCCGGCGGCCCGATCCCCGCCGCCGCCGGCCTGTCATGATCACTCGCGCCCCATGTCCCTGTGCACGGTCACCGTCTCCACTCCGTCCGCCGCCAGCCGCGCGGCGAGCCGTTCCGACATCGCCACGCTGCGGTGCTTGCCGCCGGTACAGCCGACGGCGATGGTCACATACCGCTTGCCCTCGCGCCGGTAGCCGGCCGCGATGATGTGCAGCAGCTCGGCGTACCGGTCGAGGAACTCCTTGGCGCCGGGCTGGTTGAACACGTACTGGGCGACCTCGTCGTTGAGCCCGGTGAAGGGCCGCAGCTCCGGGACCCAGTGCGGGTTGGGCAGGAAGCGGCAGTCCACCACCAGGTCGGCGTCGACGGGCAGCCCGTACTTGTATCCGAACGACATCACGGTGGCCCGCAGTTCCGGCTCGCCGTCACCGGCGAACTGGGCGTCCAGCTTGGCCCGCAGCTCGTGCACGTTGAGGCTGGAGGTGTCGATGACCAGGTCGGCGTCGCCGCGCAGTTCGCGCAGCAGGTCCCGCTCGGCGGCGATGCCGTCCACGATCCGGCCGGAGCCCTGCAGCGGGTGCGGGCGGCGGACCGACTCGAAGCGGCGCACCAGCGCGTCCTCGGAGGCTTCCAGGAAGATCACCCGGAGCTTGACGCTGCGGGTGGCGAGGTCGGCCAGCGACTCGCGGAGGTTGTCGAAGAACTGCCGGCCGCGGACGTCCACCACCACCGCGATCCGGGCGACATTCCCCTGCGAGCGGGCGCCGAGGTCCACCATGGTGGGGATCAGCGCGGGCGGCAGGTTGTCGACGACGAACCAGCCGAGGTCCTCCAGGCATTTGGCGGCGGTGCTGCGGCCGGCTCCGGACATACCGGAGATGATCACCAGCTCGGGGATGGCCTCCTCGGCCTCGGCCACCGCCGCCGCCGGCGTGCTCTCCTGTCCGTCCCGGGCCGGCTCGCCCTGCGGCCGGCTCTGCTGTCCGCCCTGGGCGGGGTCGTCCTGCTGTTCTTCCGGCTCGCTCATGTGCTATTCCCCCGATGATCGGACGGAACCGATGCCGGCGGGGCCGGTGTCCCGTCACCTTCTTCGATGATCTCTCCGGTCGCGGTGTTCACCGCGGGTGCGGCCGGGGCCGCGGCTGCCAGGGCCGCGGCGACCGTCTCCGCCGTACGGCGGCCGATCCCCGGAACCTCGCAGATCTCATCGACGGTCGCCGAACGCAGCCGCTTCAGCGAACCGAAGTGCTTGATCAGCGCCTTCCTGCGGGTCTCCCCCAGGCCCGGCACGGTGTCCAGCGCACCGGCCTTCATCGACTTGGAGCGCTTGCCCCGCTGGTAGTTGATGGCGAACCGGTGCGCTTCGTCGCGCACCCGCTGGAGCAGATACAGACCTTCACTCGAACGAGGCAGGATCACCGGGTCGTCGTCACCCGGAAGCCATACCTCTTCCAGCCGCTTGGCGAGTCCGCAGACCGCCACGTCGTCTATACCGAGGTCCTCCAGCGCCCGGCGGGCCGCCGCGACCTGGGGCTGGCCGCCGTCCACCACGACGAGCTGCGGGGGGTAGGCGAATTTACGGGGCCGGCCGGTGTCGGGGTCGATCGGGCCCGAGACGGCCGCACCGGGCTCGTCGCCGGCCGCGCGCTCGCCGTCCTGCTCCTCCCACTCGCTGGTGCGCTGCTTCTCCTGGAGGTACCGGCGGAAGCGGCGGGAGATCACCTCGTGCATCGAGCGCACGTCGTCCTGGCCGGCGAAGGACTTGATCTGGAAGCGGCGGTACTCGCTCTTGCGGGCCAGGCCGTCCTCGAAGACCACCATGGACGCCACCACGTCCTCGCCCTGCAGATGGCTGATGTCGAAGCACTCGATCCGCAGCGGAGCGGTGTCCAGGTCCAGCGCGGTGGCGATCTCCTCCAGCGCCCGGGACCGGGTGGTCAGGTCCGAGGCGCGCTTGGTCTTGTGCAGCGCCAGCCCCTGCAGCGCGTTGCGCTGCACGGTGGCCATCAGGTCCTTCTTGTCGCCGCGCTGCGGCACCCGCAGGCTCACCTGGGAGCCGCGCCGCCCGCTGAGCCACTCGGTCAGCGCGCCGGACGCCTCGGGCAGCACCGGGACCAGCACTTCCTTGGGTACGCCGCCGCTGCCGCCGGACTGCTCGGCGTCACCGCTCTCGTCCCCGTAGAGCTGCTGGAGGGCGAGCTCCACCAGGCCGGCGGTGTCCACCGCCTCCACCTTGTCGGTGACCCAGCCGCGCTGGCCGCGCACCCGGCCGCCGCGGACGTGGAAGATCTGCACGGCGGCTTCGAGTTCGTCCTCGGCGACCGCGATCAAGTCGGCGTCGGTGGCGTCGGCGAGCACCACGGCGTTCTTCTCCATGGCCCGGCGCAGCGCCTCGATGTCGTCGCGCAGCCGGGCCGCCTGCTCGTACTCCATCGCGGCGGCGGCGTCCTTCATCCGCTGCTCCAGCCGGCGCAGGTACGTACCGGCGTGGCCGGCCATGAAGTCGCAGAACTCGTCGGCGAGTTCGCGGTGCTCCTCGGGGCTGACCCGGCCGACGCAGGGCGCCGAGCACTTGTCGATGTAGCCGAGCAGGCAGGGCCGGCCGATCTGGGTGGAGCGCTTGAACACCCCGGCGGAGCAGGTGCGGACCGGGAAGACCCGCAGCAGCAGGTCGACGGTCTCGCGGATCGCCCACGCGTGGGCGTAGGGGCCGAAGTAGCGCACGCCCTTGCGCTTGGGGCCGCGCATGACCTGGACCCGGGGGAATTTCTCGTTCATGGTGACGGCGAGGGAGGGATAGCTCTTGTCGTCGCGGTACTTGACGTTGAACCGCGGGTCGAACTCCTTGATCCAGGAGTATTCGAGCTGGAGCGCCTCGACCTCGGTGGAGACCACCGTCCACTCCACGGAGGCAGCCGTGGTGACCATGGTGGCGGTGCGCTGGTGCAGATTGGTGATGTCCTGGAAGTACGAGGACAGCCGCTGCCGCAGGCTCTTGGCCTTGCCGACATAGATCACCCGGCGGTGCTCGTCCCGGAACTTGTAGACCCCGGGAGAGTCGGGGATCTGGCCCGGCTGCGGTCGGTAGCTGTTGGGGTCTGCCATGGTTCCCACCCTACTGGCGGCGTGTGACAAGGACGTGGCCCCACGGCGGCCGTGGAGCGGTCAGCTGGCGGGGCCCGCGGTGAGCTGTCCGCCGCTCTGCCGCACCGGGACGGCGGGCAGCGGCTCGGTGGCCGGTCCCTGGACGACGGCGCCGGTCAGCGCGTCGAACTGGCTGCCGTGGCAGGGACAGGAGATCGTGGTGCCGTCCACCGAGTCGACCACGCAGCCCTGGTGTGTGCAGACCGCGCTGAAGGCCTTGAAGGTGCCCTTGTGGGGCTGCGAGACCACGACCTTGTCGTCCCGGAAGAGCTTGGCGCCGCCTATCGGGATCGCGGTGGCGGCGCCGAGGTCCACGGGCTTGGTGGGGCCGTCCGCCGAGCCGTGCCGGCCGTCGCAGCCGGCCAGCCCGGCCCCGATCGCGCCCGCCGCTCCGGCCAGTGCCACCCCGCGCAGCACGGTGCGGCGGGAGGCCGAGGCGGTCCCGGTGGCGGTCCCGGTGGCGGACGCGGCACAGGCCGTGGCGCAGGACGCGCCGGGGACGGCGCAGGTCGTGGCGGCAGCGCTCACGGCGGCGGACGGTGAGGTACGCGGCACGGCGCTCGGTTCGGCGGACATCGGTGCTCCAGCGGTACGGGACGTAGGGTCGTGCGCCCGTGGGCTCGTGCGCACATGTGCACGTATGGCGAGATCGTGCGACCCGTACCCTACGTCCCGAACCTTTCGGCAGTTGCGGCGGCCCGGCAGGCCCGAGCCCCCGGCGGGCCCGGCCCCGACTCACTTGCTCATGGCCCGCTTCCGGGGGGCGGCCTTCTTGGCCGCGGCCCGCTTGCGCGGCGGCGGCACCGCCGCGTCGCTGACCGCCTCCGGCCTGAGCACCTCCCGCAGGAACTTGCCGGTGTGGCTGGTCGAGACGCCGGCCACCTGCTCCGGGGTGCCCTCGGCGACCACCAGGCCACCGCCGTTCCCGCCTTCGGGGCCCATGTCGATGACCCAGTCCGCGGTCTTGATGACGTCCAGGTTGTGCTCGATGACGATCACCGAGTTGCCCTTGTCGACCAGCCCGGTCAGCACCTTGATCAGCTTGCTGATGTCCTCGAAGTGCAGCCCGGTGGTCGGCTCGTCCAGCACGTAGACGGTCCGGCCGGTGGAGCGCCGCTGCAGCTCGGAGGCGAGCTTGACGCGCTGCGCCTCGCCGCCGGACAAGGTGGGCGCGGACTGGCCCAGCCGGACGTACCCGAGACCGACCTCGTCCAGGGTGCGCAGGTGGCGGGCGATGTTCGGCACCGCCTCGAAGAAGTCCAGCGCCTCCTCGATCGGCATGTCCAGCACCTCGGCGATGGACTTGCCCTTGTAGTGCACCTCCAGCGTCTCCCGGTTGTACCGGGCGCCGTGGCACACCTCGCACGGGACGTAGACGTCCGGCAGGAAATTCATCTCGATCTTGATGGTGCCGTCGCCCGCGCAGTTCTCGCAGCGGCCGCCCTTGACGTTGAAGGAGAACCGGCCGGGCAGATACCCGCGGACCTTGGCCTCCATGGTCTCCGCGAAGAGCTTGCGCACGTTGTCGAAGACGCCGGTGTACGTGGCCGGGTTGGAGCGGGGGGTGCGGCCGATGGGTGACTGGTCGACGTGGACCACCTTGTCCACCAGGTCGTCGCCGTCCACCCGGGTGTGCCGGCCGGGGACGCTGCGCGCCCCGTTCAGCTCGCGGGCCAGGTGGGTGTACAGGATGTCGTTGACCAGGGTGGACTTGCCGGACCCGGACACCCCGGTGACCGCGGTGAAGACACCCAGCGGGAAGGACACGTCGATGTCCTGCAGGTTGTGCTCACGGGCGCCGTGCACGGTCAGCTGCCGCTCGGGGTCGATCGGCCGCCGCACCTCGGGGGTGGGGATGAACCGCTTGCCGGACAGATACTGCCCGGTCAGCGACTCAGGGTTGGTCAGCAGGTCCTTGAGGGAGCCGGAGTGGACGACCTTGCCGCCGTGCTCGCCGGCGCCGGGGCCGATGTCCACCACCCAGTCGGCGGTCTTGATGGTGTCCTCGTCGTGCTCGACCACGATCAGGGTGTTGCCGAGGTCGCGCAGCCGGACCAGGGTCTCGATCAGCCGGTGGTTGTCCCGCTGGTGCAGGCCGATGGACGGCTCGTCCAGGACGTAGAGCACGCCGACCAGGCCGGAGCCGATCTGGGTGGCCAGCCGGATCCGCTGGGCCTCGCCGCCGGACAGGGAGCCCGCGGCGCGGTTCAGCGACAGGTAGTCCAGGCCGACGTCGACCAGGAACTTCAGCCGCTCGTTGACCTCCTTGAGCACCCGCTCGGCGATCTTCTTGTCGCGGGCGTTCAGCTTCATGGCGCCCAGGAACTCGGCGCAGTCGCTGATCGACATCGCCGCGATGTCGGCGATCGACCGGTCCTGCACGGTGACGGCCAGCACGATCGGCTTGAGCCGCTTGCCGTGGCAGGTCGGACAGGGCACTTCCCGCATGTACCCCTCGAAGCGCTCCCGGCTGGAATCGCTCTCGGAGTCCTGGTGCCGGCGCTTGACGAACGGGATCGCGCCCTCGAACTGCGCGTTGTAGGCGCGCTCCCGGCCGTACCGCGTCTTGTACGCGATCCGGACCTCGGACTTGTGGCCGTGCAGCAGCGCCTTCTTGGCCCGGGCCGGCAGCCCGGCGAACGGGATGTCGGTGCGGAAGCCCAGCTCGCCGGCCAGGCCCTTGACCAGCCGGTCGAAGTAGCTCTTGGTCATCCCGCCGGTCCAGGGCGCGATCGCGCCCTCGTCCAGCGACTTGTCCGGGTCCGGGACGATCAGCTCCGGGTCGACCTCCATCCGGGAGCCGATGCCGGTGCAGTCCGGGCAGGCGCCGAACGGCGAGTTGAAGGAGAAGGAGCGCGGCTCCAGCTCTTCGAAGGACAGGTCGTCGTACGGGCAGTAGAGGTGCTCGGAGAACATCCGCTCGCGCTGCGGGTCGTCCTCGGGCAGGTCCACGAAGTCCAGGATGACCATGCCGCCGGACAGGCCGAGGGCGGTCTCCACCGAGTCGGTCAGACGGCGCTTGGCGGAGTCCTTCACGGTGAGGCGGTCGACGACCACCTCGATGGTGTGCTTCTCCTGCTTCTTGAGCTTGGGCGGGTCGGTGAGCTGGACGGTGGCGCCGTCCACCCGGGCCCGGCTGAAACCCTTGGTCTGCAGGTCGGCGAAGAGGTCGACGAACTCGCCCTTGCGGCCGCGCGCGAGCGGGGCCAGCACCTGGAAGCGGCTGCCCTCCTCCAGCTCCAGCACCCGGTCCACGATCGCCTGCGGCGACTGCCGCGAGATGGGCCGGCCGCACTGGGGGCAGTGCGGCTTCCCGATCCGGGCGAAGAGCAGGCGCAGGTAGTCGTAGACCTCGGTGATGGTGCCGACGGTGGAGCGCGGGTTGCGCGAGGTGGACTTCTGGTCGATCGAGACGGCCGGGGACAGTCCCTCGATGAAGTCGACGTCGGGCTTGTCCATCTGGCCGAGGAACTGCCGTGCGTAGGAGGACAGCGACTCCACGTAGCGGCGCTGGCCCTCGGCGAAGATTGTGTCGAACGCGAGCGAGGACTTGCCGGAGCCGGACAGGCCGGTGAACACGATGAGTGAGTCCCGTGGCAGGTCCAGCGAGACATTCCTCAGATTGTGCTCACGAGCACCACGGATGGTGAGTCGGTCGGCCACGCCAGTGCGCACCTTTCATAGCAGGGGGGATTTGTCTGCACCCACAGCAAGCCTAAACGGGGCGCGCTCGGCATTTCTTCCTGATCGCTGGTTGGTCGTGCTCAATGACAGAACCGAGCGTATAGCACGTGCATTCGATTTCTGGCCGGCGGCCGCTGCTTTCACCCGATCGTGTGCCCTCCGGATCGGCTGGCCGGGCCCCGGGACTAGGGTTGCGCCATGCCTTACACGGGAGAGGTCACGGTCGGCGGCGCGCCCGACGTGCACGAGCTGAGGGACCTGATCATCACCAAGGTCGCCGTCGGTCCCATGAACAACAACGCTTACGTCCTGCGGTGCCGCTCCACCGGGGAGCAGCTGCTGATCGACGCGGCCGCCGAGCCGGAGATCTTGATGGAGGTGATCGGCGCGGACGGGATCGGCTCGGTGATCACCACCCACCAGCACGGCGACCACTGGCAGGCCCTGCCCGCGGTGGTGTCCGCCACCGGCGCCCGTACCTACGCCGGCGAGCTGGACGCCCCGGGCATCCCCGTCCCCACCGACACCCCCGTGCGCGACGGCGACGACATCACCTTCGGGCGGCTCCGCCTCACCGCCCGCCACCTGGTCGGCCACACCCCGGGCAGCATCGCGCTGATCTACGACGACCCGCACGGCCACCCGCACGTCTTCACGGGCGACTGCCTCTTCCCGGGCGGCATCGGCAACACCCACGACGACCCGGTCGCCTTCCTGTCCCTGCTGGACGACGTCACCACCAAGCTCTTCGGCACCCTCCCGGACGAGGCCTGGGTCTACCCCGGCCACGGCAACGACACCACCCTCGGCGACGAGCGCCCCCACCTGCCGGAGTGGCGCGAACGCGGCTGGTAGGGCGCGCACCGCGAGGATCACCTGCCGGGCCGGGCGGGGCGCCGTCGTACGCCGGGGCGCTGTCACTCGGCCTGGTTCCCGCCCGCTTCGCGCTCGTGGACGCCGGGCTCGACGATCTCGTCCAGCACCGAGCGGACGGCGCGATAGACGGCCTGCCCGACGACCGGATCCACCGCGCCCTGCGGCCGGGCCGTGCCGTCGGCCGCGAGACCGTGGCCGTCCGGGTCGGCGAAGCGCTCCTCCTGTGCCCGGGCGAAGTCCCGCGCACGGAGGATCCTGCTCAACAGCTCTTGCGCGTCGATGGGTTGCGTCATGTGGGGACGCTAGTCCATCCGGGGCACCGGCGGTGTCGAATCCGCCGCGGAGCCGGCCGGGACCGGCGGTCGCCCGGCCGGCGGGCCCCGCCGCGGCGTTCAGCGCCGGGAGCGCCGGCCGGAACCGAGCCGCCGCAAGCCCACGAAGACCATCTCGATGACGAACACCACGATGCCGATGATCAGCAGGTAGAACAGGCCGTGAGCGATGATCCCGATCAGGAACAGCGCGAGCGCTACGAGGACCACCAGCAGCAGCAGATAAAGAAGCATGGCGCGAGCGCCTCCTCATGGCGGACAGCCGGCGCCCGGCAGGGGCGCGGCCCGTCTCCCCTCCAGCCTGCTCCCGGCCCCGCGCCGCCGCCACTTTTCACGCCGGGCATGGGCGCGCGTCACGACCCGCCGACACCGGCTCCGCGAACCGAACCGCTCCGGTGCGATGGGGGGCGCGGATCGCGCGGCCGGGACTGGCATCGGCCCACACCCGGGCGCCCGCCCGGCGGTATCCGTGGGGGGGAACCATGCGCACCGGACTTGCCTTGTCCGCTGTCGCCGCTCGGCCGCGCGGCACGTGGACGCCGAGCCTGCGGTACTCGGTCAGCGCGACCTTCCCGATATGCGTCACGGCGGCGATCAACTGCCGCTCCCTGGACACCGCTGTGGGCGCGGGCGCCGTGCAGGCGTAGGTCAGCTCTCGCCGCGCATCCGCATACCGACCTCGCCCTGATCGGTTTCCCACCAGGGGCGGATCCGCTCGGGGACGGCGGGGGCGGCGGGGGCAGCGGAGGCGGGCGACGGGGCCGCGGCGGCGGCCGGGACGGAGGCGGGGCCGGCCGTGGCGGGCCCGGTACGGGCCTGGGCTGCTTCGGCCTCCCGGTCGAGCCGGGCGTCGAGTGCGGCGGTCCGGTCCCGCTCGGAACGCCACCACTCCAGGAAGACCACCAGCAGGAACGGCAGCGCCACCAGCTCCGCCAGCGTGATCATCAGACCGCCGCCGAGCATCTGATCGTGCTGGACGGAGGGTCCCCAGGTCCGGGGGTGGGTGGTGTACCAGTGGCCCGCGACCATGGTGCCGCTGGTCATCACGACGATGCCCGGCACCGAGTCGAACAGCCCGTCGAAGAAGACGAGTGCCGCGCGGACCGGGTGGCTGCACCAGCGCGGCAGGAGTTCCTGGCGGCTGAGCATCGGCAGCACGAACAGGCTGCCGGTGGCCAGCAGCTGAAGGTGCATCAGCTGGAGCACCAGGGTGTTGCCGAGCGCGGTGGGGAAGTACGGCGTGAAGTAGATGGTGAGCTCGGAGGCCAGCACGAGCACCGAGCTGACCAGCGGGTAGGTCAGCAGGCGGACCGGCCGGGAGGAGAACGCCCGGCGCAGGCGGCCGTCCGGCGAGGCCAGCGCCAGCGGGTCACCGAGGGCGAGGCCGAGCGGCACGAACAGGTCGAGCAGGATGTTCTGCACCGCGGCCGGCCAGAACAGCACCCGGTTGTAGACCGCGAGCGCCGACATCGTGGCGAGCACCAGGGTGCCGAGCCCGAGGACGAAGAAGCAGGCGCTGCGCCACAGCGGCCAGCGCTCCCCGGCGCGCAGCCGGCGGATCACCCCGAACGCGTAGGCCGCGCCCAGCAGCAGGACGGCCGCCAGGGCGAAGCCGTCCAGTTGCCAGGAGTCGAGGAACCGGGATCCGGTCAGCTCGGGAAGAGCCTGGGTGCCCGCCACATCGGCGCCTTTCCACGTGAACCGTCCTCCCCCGCCCTGCGGACCGGGGAGCCCCACCGGGGGCCACGCTAAACCCTGGGCGGCGCCGGTCGTCGCCCAGGGTCGCGCGGCGGGTCACGCGTTGACGCGCGGCTTGTCGGCCTCCTGCCCGTGCTCGGCCTGCTTGCGGGCGGCGATCAGGCTGGTCGCCGTCGTCACCGCGAGCACCAGCACGATCACCCCCAGGGAGACGGGGACGGAGATCTCCGGCACGTGCGCCCCGGTCTCGTGCAGCGCGTGCAGCACCAGCTTCACGCCGATGAAGCCGAGGATCACCGACAGCCCGTAGGACAGGTGCACCAGCTTCTTCAGCAGGCCGCCGATCAGGAAGTAGAGCTGGCGCAGGCCCATCAGGGCGAAGGCGTTGGCGGTGAAGACGATGTACGGGTCCTGGGTCAGTCCGAAGATCGCCGGGATCGAGTCGAGTGCGAACAGGACGTCGGTGGTGCCGATGGCGAGCATCACCACGAGCATCGGCGTCATCAGCCGCTTGCCATTCTCGGTGACGAACAGCAGCGTGCCGTGATAGCGGTCGGTGGACGGGATCCGCTTCTCGACCGCCTTCAGCAGGCGGTTCTCCTCGAACTCGGTCTCCTCCTCGTCCGAGCGGGCCTCCTTGATCAGCTTCCAGGCCGTCCAGATCAGGAAGGCGCCGAAGACGAAGAAGATCCAGGAGAAGCTGGCGATGACGGTGGCACCGGCCGCGATGAACACCGTCCGCAGCACCAGTGCGATCAGCACACCGACCAGCAGCACGCGCTGCTGGTACTGCGAGGGCACCGCGAACTTGCCCATGATCAGCACGAACACGAAGAGGTTGTCGACGCTGAGCGACTTCTCGGTGATGTAGCCGGCGAAGAACTCACCGCCCGGCTGGCCGCCGCCGAACAGCAGCAGGCCCAGGCCGAAGAGCCCGGCGAGTGCCACCCACACCGCCGTCCACAGGCCGGCCTCGCGCACCGAAACGTCGTGCGGGGTACGGCCGATGAGGAAGTCGGCGCCGATGAGGGCGGCCAGTCCTGCGATGGTGAGCGCCCACAGGGTGAGGGAGACGTCCACGGAACCTCCGGTGATTCGTCGGTCCTCAAAAGGTACACGAATCACCAAGGGATAGTAAAATTAATGCCAAGTTCGCAGGTCAGAGCCTCTTTGCAGTAAAGGCCCCGGCGCTCATGCCCCGTACGCCGGTCGCGCGGCCGCGAGTTGGCGCAGCACCTGGGTGAGCACCTGACTGCCCGTCGGCACCGTGGCGGGCTCGTACGTCCAGGCGTGCCCGACCCAGGGATCGGCCAGATGGTCGCTGGGCAGCGGGGTGAGCCGCAGCAGCGAACGCCACAGCGGGTCGAGCACCGGTCCGTACTGCTCGGCGTCCTCCCGGTCGGCGACCAGCAGCAGATGCACGCCGGCCCCGGGCCCCTCGTCGGCGAGGTAGCGCAGCTGGGTGACGGCCCGGTCGTCGAAGCCGTACGGGAACTCGTTGACGATCAGTAGCTGCCCGGCGGTGTCGAAACCGGCCGGCAGCGCGTCGGACGCCCCGCCGCGCAGCGCCATCTGGAGCAGGTCGACCCGCTCGGTCAGCCGGGCCAGCGTGTCGCTGACACCGCTCGCCCCGGCGGCCGGCGGCGGCAGCACCGCGGCGCCCCCGGCGGTCAGCGGCGCGAGCGCGCCGGCTCCCGAGCCGGCCGGGTCCAAGGCGTGCACGGTGAAGCCGCCGGCCGGATGCGAGGCCAGCAGCCGGGCGGCGACGGCCACCGCGGTGTCCATGGCCAGCCGGTGGTTCCCGGCGCTGTCGATCCACAGGCCGCGCTCCAGCGGGAGCCGGGCCAGCAGCGGAATGCGCAGCTCGGGCGCCTCGGGCAGGGTGAGGCTGCCCAGCCGCACCGCCATCGGTACCTCGGCGGGCACCTGGTAGGCGTGCCACACGGGACTCTCCCAGCCCGCGAAGGGTGGCGGCAGCGCGGGCTCGACCACCTCGGCCTCGGCGGTCAGCTGCGCCAGGTCCCGGTCGAGCACCGCGCGGGCCTGGTCGACCAGGGTGGCCTGCCGCAGCTGGGCCTCGTCGCGAGCGGCGTCGGCGGCGGCGCCGCCCCGGGTGGCGGGGTCGGCGAGCAGGCCGTCCAGCTCCTGGTCGTAGCGGGACTGGGCGAAGTCGGCGGCGCCGCGGTACGCGGCGACGCTGCGGGCCAGATCCTCGAACATCGCCCAGATCTGGTTGTGCAGCCGCTCGTCCATGGTCCAGCCGGAGGCGTCACCGGCGACCGGGCCCTGCGGGGCGCCG